>JBCCSK010000228.1:0-9620 GCA_039200205.1 Planctomycetota bacterium | reverse complement strand
GCGCCCGGGGGGTCCTCCGGGGGGTTCGGGTGGGGGGTGAAGCGGGGGCGCGCGCGATGGTCGCGCGCCGCGGGACGCGCGCCGGGGGCGGGGGTTGCGACCCGCGCGACGAGGCGGCCCTCGCGATCCAGGACTACGTCGCGATCGAGGAGATGCTGGAGACGATCCTCGGCGGCAACCGCGCGCTCACCGCCGTCGTCGGTCTCCTCGGCTTCCTCGTCGCCGCGCTCGGCGTCGCGAACGCGACCTGGGTCCGCGTCGAGGAGAGGCGAAGAGAGACCGCGCTCGCCGTGGCCCTCGGGGCGAGGCGCGTCCACGTCATGGCGCCGCCGCTCCTCGAGGCGGGCCTCGTGGCGCTCGGGGGAGGTGCGATCGGCCTCGGCCTCGCCGCAGCGACGTTCGCCGCCGCCGCGCAGCTCGACGTTCCGCAGGACGTACGCGCGTACCTCGGCACGCCGCTCGTGTCCCTCGCCCTCGGCGGCGCGATCGTCGTGCTGCTCGCTGCGGCGGGCGTCGTCGCCGGCTGGGTGCCCGCTCAGCGAGCCGCCCGCCTCGACCCGGTCGCGGTGCTCGCCGAGGAGTGACTCCGATGATCGAACTCGAGGGAATCGGCCGGGACTACCCGCACGCGGGCGACGTCGTCCGCGCTCTCCGGAGCGTGGATCTCACGATCGAGGGAGGCGAGGCCGCGTCCGTCGTCGGCCCCTCGGGCTCGGGCAAGTCGACCCTGCTCCACGTCCTCGGCCTCCTCGACACGCCCTCGCGTGGGACCTATCGCCTGGCCGGCCGGGACGTGTCGGCCCTCGACCGCGACGAGCGCGCGCGCGTTCGGAATCGCGAGGTCGGCTTCGTCTTCCAGCGCTTCCACCTGGTGGGCCGGCTGGAGGCGCGCGAGAACGTCGCGCTGCCGCTGCGCTTTGCCGGGACGCCGCGCCGAGAGCGACTCCGGCGCGCCGACGAGCTCCTGGAGCGCGTGGGCCTCGAGACCCGCCGCACCCACCGTCCAGCCGAGCTCTCGGGCGGCCAGCAGCAGCGCGTTGCGATCGCTCGGGCGATGGCGTGCGGACCGCGGCTCTTGCTCGCCGACGAGCCGACGGGAGCCCTCGATCGTGCGGCCGGCGCTGCGATCGTCGAGCTACTCGCCGAGCTCAACGCGGGGGGGACGACGCTCGTCGTCGTGACCCACGACGAGGACCTCGCGCGGAAGCTCCCGAGGGTCCTTCGAATGCTGGACGGGAGCGTCGTCGCCGACGAACGGAGCGGGTCCGCGCCGGCTTCGTCGTAGAATCTGCGGCACGATGCGCGCCGCACTCTCCGCCCTACTCCTCGCTCCTCTCCTCGCCGCGTCCGACGTCCCGCGCGTCACGATCGACGAGGGCTCGACGGTCACGAAGACGTTCGTCAACGAGCTTCGGCTGGAGCTCGTCGAGATCGGCATCGAGCTCGACGGAGAAGAGCAGGATCCGCCCTCCGACGGCCTCCCCGAGGTCACCATCGCCGACGACGAGCGGATCGTGTTCGTCGACGAGTACGTCAGCGTCGCAGACGGCCGGGCCACGGAGCTCATCCGGACCTTCGAGACGCTCGAGGACACCAGTACGCAGGCGCAGCGGTTCCCGGACGGCGAAGGGTCGGAGCAGTCGAGCGAGGGCGAGAGCGAGCTCGAGGGCAAGTCGGTCGTGTTCGAGTGGGACGACGACGACGAGTCGTACGACGTCTCCTTCGCCGAGGACGAGGACGGCGACGACGACCTGCTCGAGGGTCTCGAGGGCGACGCCGACTTCCTGTTCCTGCTCCAGCCCGAGGACGACGTCGAGGTCGGAGACTCGTGGTCCGTCGACGGTGAGCTCTTCACCCGGATCAGCTCGCCCGGCGGCAATCTGAAGATCCTGTCCGAGGGCGACGACGAGGAGTTCTCCGAGCAGTTCGCCGACGGACTCGTCGGGGACCTGGAGATGACCCTGGAGAGCATCGAGGACGGGGTCGCCGTCGTGTCGATCGAGGGCCAGGTCGACACCGAGATCGAGGTCGACGTCGAAACGCCGGACGCGCCGGAAGGATTCGAGGCCTCGCAGACGTTCTCGTTCTCGTTCGACATCGAGGGGAAGCTCGAGTGGGATCTCGAGAGCGGCGTGGCGAGCTCGATGGAGCTCGACGCCGAGGTCGAGATGGAGCTTCTCTCGACGAACTCGATGGGTGAGACGAGCCTCGTCCAGAGGCAAACGTACGAGGGGACGTTCGAGAGCCGGGTCACGTTCGAGTGACCCCCGGACCGGCTCCCTCCGCGGAACGACTCAGCGCCCGCGGCACGACGGCGCTCGCTCTCCTCTTCGCGGCCGGCTCCCTGATCGCGCTCGCGTGGCAGGGGTACGTCCACGTGCCCTTCCCGTACGCGCTCGAGTGGCAGGAGCCGGCCATGCTGGAGCACGCGCTCCGCGTGCGGAGCGGCGAGGGCCTGTACGTCGCGCCATCGGTCGAGTTCGCACCGTTTCCCTACCCGCCGCTCTTCCACTGGCTGGGCGCGGCGTCGACCGTCGCCTTCGGGCCCGACCTCGTCGCGCTTCGCGCGGTTTCGCTTGCATCGACCTTGGCGCTCCTCGCTCTCGTCGCCGCCATGGGCGCGCGGCGCGGTGGCGCCGCAGGCGGTGCGATCACGGCCGGCGTCCGCGCGGCTTCGGCGCCGTGGACCGGCGAGTGGTTCTTCGTCGCCCGCGTCGACGCGCTCGCCGTCTCTCTGTCTGCGGCCGCGCTCTTCGTCGCCACGGGCGCGCGCGCAGCCGGCGGGAGCTTCCTTGCCGGGCTCGTCGCGGGCGTCCTCGCCGCCCTCGCGATCCTCGCGAAGCAGACGTCGTTCGGCCTCGCCGCGGCGCTCCTCGTCGGCCTCGGCCTCGCGCGAGCCACTCGCAGGACCGCGGCCGGGTTCTCCGTAGGCGTTGCCGCCGCCCTCGTTCCTCTCGCGGTCGCGCTGGAGGGACGCAGCTCGGGCTGGTTCTCGTTCACGACCGTCGACCTGCTCTCCGGCAGCCCGTGGTACGTCCCCGCCGCGATCGACTACTGGCGCGAGCTCGCCCTCGTCGCCGCGCCCGTCGTCGGGCTGGTCGTCGCGGGCCGCGGCGCCCCCGCGTCCGAGTCGTCGCCGGTCCGCACGGTCGAATGGTTCGCAGTCGCCGCGCTCGTCGCCATGGGCTGGGCGGGACGCGCCCACGAGGGGGGCTTCCGCAATACGCTCCTGCCGGCGGCGCTCGCCCTCGCACTCGTGGCCGGTCCCGCGTTCGCGCGCGCCGCGCGCACCCGCCCGCGCGCGGCCCTCCCGCTCGTCGTGCTGCTCTTCGGCGTCCTGCACCTCGGATGGAGTCGCGCCCCGATGCCCGGCCTCGACGAGGCGGAGCACGTGGGCCAGCTCGCCGCTCGGATCGCGTCGATCGACGGCGAGGTGTGGCAGCCGCACGGGGCCATCGATCCGCGCACGCCGGGCGGAGTCCACGCGATGGCGATCAACGACCTCCTCAAGAGCGGCGAGAGGGACGTGGCGCAGCGGTTCGTCGACGACCTGACGAACGCGCTGAACGCGAAGCGCTTCGCGGCGATCGTGTTCGGCGTCGAGATCAGCGAGTGGGCCGACCTCGAGCCGCTCGGTCGGAACTACGTCGTCCGGGAGCGGCTCGACGGTTTCGATCACGAGATGCCGATCGGCGCGCCCCACGCGCCGCGCCTGCTGCTCGTTCCGCGTTGAGGGCGTGGGCAGCGCAGGCTGGAGCGATCGCTGCCCAGGCGACGGCTACCAGTACTTCTCCATGTGGAGCTGGCCGGGGTCCCGCTTGCGGTGCTTCTTGAACCCGAGCGGTTCGAGCGCCGCCTGGACGTCGACGATCATCTGAGGGTTGCCGCACAGGAAGAGCTGGCACCGCTCCGGCGTCAGGGGCTTGCCCGTGAGCGTCTCGTACGCCTCGGGGGCGAGATGCATCTGCACCCTGCCGCGCAGCCCGCCCCAGGCCTCCTCGGGTTCGAGGCCCGTGATGGTGGGGAAGAACAGCACGGTCGGGTCCTCGTGCTCCAGCGCTCGGAACTCGTCGATGTAGCCCAGGTCCTTCACGTACCGGTCGCTGTAGAGGAGGACCGTGCGGCCGAAGCGCGCACGCAGATCGCGGTCGTGGAGCATCGGTCGGTAGGGCGCGACACCGGTTCCGGTCCCCACGAGGATCAGGTCCTCCGCGTCACCCGCCGCCTCGAGCGTGAAGTGCCCCGCGACGCGTTCGTCCAGGTGGATCCGGCCGCCAATGGGGAGGTCGAAGAGCCTCGGGGTCAGGGCGCCCTCGTCCACGCGACGGATGAAGAAGTCCATCGTCCCGATCCGCGGCGAGGAGGCGATCGAGTACGCGCGCCGGATGCTCGCGCCGTCGTCCGCGCCCCACTCGTCGCCGGCCGGCAGCGCCAGATTGCTGAACTGGCCGGGATGGAAGTCCGGTAGCTCCCACCCGTCGGGCCGGACCGAGAAGGTCGCGAGCCCGTCGGTCCAGTCCTGGCGTCCGACGAGGGTGGCGTTGGGGGAGCGGATCTTCATGCGGTGGGGGGAGTTGGGTGTCCCGAAAGCTGTTGCCCGAGCTTCGAGCCCGCTCGCGCGCTCCGCAAGCTTCTCTTTGGGCAGTGGCCCCCCTGATTGTGGTCATTAGCTCGGGACCGGCCCGAAGCGGCGGACTTGCGTCGAGCGGGCCAGCGCGTCCGGTTCGGCAGGCGTAAGTCACGCGCCTGCGATCCAGAGGTCCATGGCCGTCCACACCCAGGGGGGCCACTGCGTTCTGGGCAGCTCGATCGGCCTTCGGGGGGCCCTCATCGGGCCATCGAGGCCGAATTCGGGGCACGTCTTGCTCCCCCCCCAGGCGACTCCTACCTTTCCTTCATGTCCGCGCCCGCCTCGCTGCGTCCGAACGAGAGCCTCTTCGGCAACGCCGACTGGACGTCGCTGGGCCTCGTCTCGTGCATCATCGGGGCGTTCCTGATCGCGAACTCGACGCTGTTCGAGCACCCGCGGTCACTCGTCGCCAGGTACTTCGGGCGCAGCTACGGCCGCCTCCAGTCGGTTCGCGAGTACGTCTACAACCGGGTCCAGACGACTCTCGGTTTCGCGTTCCTCCTGGCGGGCTTCGGGTTCCAGCTGATCGGGCGCTTCCGCGCGGCGGCGCCCGGCGAGGTTCCGCTGTCGATGGCCTGGGTCGGCGTGCTCGTCGCGTCGGCGATCGCCCTCCTGTTCGTCGGCTGGTGGTGGTCCGTCTGGGCCTTCCGCCGCTACGTGCGCGAGTACTTCACGCGCAACCCGCGCGACTTCCGTGCGGAGCCGGCGGCGGCACGTGAGGTCGGCGAGCTGTTCGGCATCGAGTCGAGTGAGAACGACACGGTCGAGGACTACGTCGACCGACTGCTGCGGGAGACCGGTCTCCCGCAGTACCCGCCGCGCGCCGGCGAGAGGCCGCGGAGCGAGATGCCGAACGCGGCCGCCTTCGGCGCCGCGCGCGGGCTGCCCGACGACTTCGACCTCGACGCGGCGGAAGAGGCGATCTAGATGGAATGGACCGCTTCCAGGAGCGGCCCATTCCATTTTGCCCGCAACCGCTCGAGGGCTCGATCGTCGAGTCGTCGTGAAGCGTCCGTTCGAACGAGCGGCGCGTCGCGTCGGCCTCGCGCTCCAGGAGCTCGCGGAGGACGGACTCGACGCGCTCTGGCCCCGTCGCTGTTGGCTCTGCGGAACGAGTGCAGAGGGAGCGGCCTGCGAAGAGCACGCGATCGCGGTGGGGCTCGCGGGGCCGCGCTGCGGTCGCTGTTCCGTCGCTCTCCCGCCGGGCGTGCGCAGCGGCGAGCTCTGCCGTGGCTGCCGCCGACGTGCGCCGCCGTTCGCCTCCGTCTCGGCCGCCGTCGACTATCGCGACTCCGCCGTCCGGCCCTGGCTCCTGGCCTTCAAGCACGGGGGGCGGTTCGATCTCGCGGTGCCGCTCGCGGATCTCGTCGTGCGATCTCTCGCGGAGTCGGGGCGCGATCGCCCGGGTCCGGTCGATCGGCTCGTGCCGGTGCCTCTGCATCCGGCGCGTCGGCTGGAGCGGGGCTTCGACCAGGCGGCGCGGCTGGCGGTGCAGCTCGAGCGGCGCGGACTCGGCGTCCTCGCCCCGCATCTTGCGCGGACGCGAGCGACGGAACCCCAGGGGGCGCCCACCGCGCCTGGCCGGAGGGCGAACGTCGAGGGCGCGTTCCGCTGCATCGGGCGCCCCGCCGTGGGGACGGGGACGGTGTGGCTCGTCGACGACGTTCTCGCAAGCGGCGCCACCGCCGCCGCGTGTGCGCGCGTGCTTCGTCGCTCGGGAGTCGAGCGCGTCCGGGTCCTCGTCGTCGCCCGGGCATGAATGGACCTCCTGGACCGAAGGGTGATCGACCCGGGCGACCGGGGCGCGCGAATGAATCTGGGCTCGCCCGCCGCGGAACGGCGATAACCTCCGCGCGCGATGGACCACGAGGAGCGAGCGGGGACGGACCACGGCGATGGGGACGAGCTGCTCGTCGAGCCGTTCGGCGGCATGGCGGGCGACATGTTCCTCGCCGCGCTGCTCGATCTCGGCGACCCGCGCTTCACGATCGGCGACCTCGAGTCGTACGTCGCGGCGGTCGTCCCCGGGGAGGCGCGGATCGGAGAGCGCCGCGTCTGGCGCGGCTCGCTCGCGGGCACGCACCTCGATGTCGTCACGCCCGAGAGGACGAGTGCGCCGTCACGCGGACTCGCCGATCTCCTCGTGATGGTCGATGCAGCGCCGCTCTCGGACGACGCGAAGTCGTTCGCCGGTCGCGTGCTCCGCTCGATCGCCGAGGCCGAGGGGCGGGTGCACGACTGCGACCCGGGCGAGGTCCACTTCCATGAGATCGGTGCCGTCGACACGATCTTCGACGTGGGCGGCGCGGCGCTCGCGCTCGACCGTCTCGGGATCGCGCGAGCCCGGGTGACGCCCCCGCTCGTCGGGTCGGGGACGATCGAGTGCGCGCACGGCACGATGCCCGTCCCCGCGCCCGCGACCGCCGAGATCCTGCGCGGTCTTCCGACCGTTTCGGGCGGCGCGGGCGAGCGCCTGACGCCGACGGGGGCCGCGATCCTCGTCGAGCTGGCGCGGCTCGGGCGGGGGGGCGACGAGCCTCTCTTCTCGTCCGGTCACGGCGAGGCCTGGACCGCGCTGCGCCACGGCTACGGCGCGGGGACGCGCAATCCGGACGTCGGTCCGCCCAACCTCGTGCGGGTCCAGCTCGGCACGCGGGCGAACGGGGCTCCAAGCGCGCAGGTCGACGAGCTTCGCGTCAACCTCGACGACATGTCGCCCGAGGAGATCGGCGACGTCGTCCAGGGACTCCGCGATGCCGGAGCGCTGGAGGTCTGGACGAGCTCCATCTCGATGAAGAAGGACCGTCCGGGCGTCGTCGTCACCGCGCTCGTGCGATCGGCGGACCGGGACGCGCTCCTGCGCGTGCTGTTCGAGCGCTCGTCGACGTTCGGCGTCCGGTGGTCACCGATGGAGCGGATCGAGTGCGTCCGGCGCTTCGAGACGATCGAGGTCGAGGGCGTCGCGGTCCGCGTCAAGGTGCGGGTCCGTCCGACCTACGAGGGACGGAGCGACGACGGTGCGCGCGACGTCTACTGCGAGCACGATGACCTGGTGCGGCTCGCGCGCGTACTCGGCCTGCCGCTGCGCGAGGCGCGCACCCGGGTCTTCGAAGCGAGGAGCGCGAGCGGGGCGTGACCCCGCGTCAGTCGAGCGGTGCCGTCGAGACCACGCCGCGCTCCTCGGGCTCGAGGTCCCGGGCGTAGCGGTTCTCGGCGTCGACGAGGATCTGCTTCGGCAGCTCGGGCTTCTCGGCGTAGCCGAACGCCATCAGGATGACCTGGTCCCCCTCGTGCACGAGGTGGGCGGCGGCTCCGTTGATCCCGATGATGCCGGAGCCCGGAGGGCCCGGGATGGCGTAGGTCTCCAGCCGCGCGCCGTTCGTGTTGTCGACGATCAGCACCTTCTCGTACGGGGCGATGTCGACGCGGTCCATGAGCTCGACGTCGATCGTCACGGATCCGACGTAGTCGAGATTCGCTTCGGTGACGGTGGCGCGGTGGATCTTCGCTCGCAGGAACTGACGCATGGGCACGCGGTAGGGGGGGCCTCGGGAGAGTAGTCGGCCCGGGTGCGGCCTTCCACCCCCCCTACGCGCTCCTGAGGGCCGCATTCAAGGCGATCGGCGGGAGTCCGATCGCGAGATCAGGCTGCGAAGGCGCATTTCGGCCGATCCTGGAACCGGCCGTTCGCGGTTCCTACAGTCCGGCGTCAGGGGCCGCAGGGCAGCGGACGCGCGTTCATCGCGCGCCTTTCACCGTGCCATCGGGAGAGGCTCCGACACCGAGGGGAACACCAGGATGAACCACCGCACAATCACCCTTGCGGCGGCGCTCGTCGCGACCGCCACCACACCGCCGTCCGCTGCGGCCTCGACGTCGGCCATCGCGGGCCCGTCGCTGTCCGCCGCGCTGACGGCTGCCGTCCAGGACGGCACCTACTTCCGTACGCGCACGGCGACGGCGGTCAGGAACTTCCCGGACGAGAACGGCTCCATCTTCACGCAGCTGCCCGCCGGGACGCTCGTTCGCGCTTACGCGACCAGCCAGGGGAAGCCGCCCTACCGCGAGGTCGAGATCGCGGGGGGCTTCCCCGTCTGGGTGTTCGGCGAGTTCCTGCAGCCGACCGACGTCGACGGCGTGCTGCTCGTCACCGGTTCGCGCGTCAACATGCGGCCGAGCCCGGAGCTCGCGCCCACTTCGATGCCGCTCCGCTCGAAGCTCGACGCCGGACAGCGCGTTCGACTCGTCGAGCGGGCGAATGCGGCAAGCTCCTTCGCCCAGGACTGGATCCGAGTCCAGGCGCCGGCCACGACGCGCGCGTGGATCGTCGCGGACTCGATCGCGCCGACTGCGTCGGCCGGGGCCGAGGCGGCGTGGGCTGCCGCGAATCCGCCGCTGCCGACGCGACCGACGGTGAAGGCCCCGGCCGCTCCGCGAGAGGCGGCGTCGAATGCGGCGACAGCCGTCGTGGCCCCGATCGTCACGGCAGACGTGCTGCGTGCGCTCACCGATGCGGACGAGATGTTCGCCTCCGCGAGCGCGCTCCGGTCGCCCACGTCCGAGGACTGGCGCGACGTCGTCCTCGCGTACGAAGGCGTCGTCGAGGCGGCGCCCGCGGGGACGATCACGCAGCAGAACGCCGCGTCCCGTCTGGAGCGCGCGCGCGTTCAGATGGAGCTCGCAGGCGTCCGGGAAGAGCTCGACGTGAAGGCGCGCGAGCACGAGGAAGAAGTCTCGCGCATCAACAAGTACATCGATCAGCGCGAGAAGCGTGAGACCGCGCACTGGGGCCGATTCCAGGAGCGCGGCTGGGTCGACGCTCGCCCCGCGCGCGGTGAGCAGCGCTGGTTCCTCGTGTTCGGCGGCCGGACCGTTGCGGAGATCGAGTGCACGTCCGCGCGCTACGACCTCAGCGTCTTCAACGGCTTCGAAGTCGGCGTCCTGGGAACCGAGATCCAGCCGGCCATCCGCGCGACCGACGTCGCCGTCG
>JBCCSK010000227.1:0-9620 GCA_039200205.1 Planctomycetota bacterium | reverse complement strand
CGGAGACGGCGAAACGGTGGAGGCTGAACCTCGAAAGAGGCAAGCGCGACATCATGCCCGTCCTGCGCAACACGTACGGCGACGATGCGGCGATCTGGTATCACCGCTGGCGCCTTTTCTTCCTCGCATGCGAGGAGCTGTTCGGATATCGAGACGGCTTGGAGTGGGCGGTGTCCCACTACCGGCTCGCCCCCACGACCCCCAGCGCGAACGTCGGATCGACCCCTCTCGAGGCCGCCGTCGCTCACGACCGGATCACCTGATGCAAACCGCTCTCAAGCGCTCCTCCCTCGCCGTCGTCCGCTGGTTCGACTCGTGGGCGGAGGAATCCGACGCGTCGTCCGACGGCCAGGAGAAGACATCGATCGACTGGGGACGCGTCATCCCCTTCATCGCACTCCACCTCTCCGTCCTCTTCGTGTTCGTCGTCGGCTGGAGCTGGATCGCCGTCGGCACGGCGGTGTTCATGTACGTGGTGCGAATGTTCGCGATCACGGCGGGGTACCACCGGTACTTCTCTCACCGCGCGTACCGGACATCGCGCGCCGGGCAGTTCGTCCTCGCCGTCCTCGGGGCGAGCGCAGCGCAGCGCGGTCCCCTCTGGTGGGCGGCTCACCACCGCCACCACCACGAGTTCTCGGATCAGCCCGAGGACCTGCACTCGCCGACGCAGAAGGGCTTCATCTGGAGCCACATCGGCTGGGTCCTCGACCGGGCGAACTTCGCCACGCGCCTCGAGCGCGTGAAGGACTTCGCGAAGTTCCCGGAGCTGCGCTTCCTCGACCGCTTCGACATCCTCGTCCCGGTCCTCCTCGGCGTGTTCATGTTCCTGTTCGGCGTCGCGCTCGAAGCCTGGGCGCCCGGCCTCGGAACGAACGGCTGGCAGATGCTCGTCTGGGGCTTCGTCGTCTCGACGATCGCGCTCTACCACGGCACGTTCACGGTCAACTCGTTCGCGCACATCGTCGGCAAGCGTCGCTTCGCGACGCGTGACACGAGTCGGAACAGCTTCTGGATCGCGCTGATCACGCTCGGCGAGGGCTGGCACAACAACCACCACCACTACCCGGCCTCGGCCCGCCAGGGCTTCTACTGGTGGGAGGTCGACGTGTCCTACTACACGCTGAAGGTGCTGTCGTTCTTCGGGCTGGTGTGGGACATACGGCCGGTCCCCGAGCGCGCGCTGAAGACCCGCCGGATCGGCGCCTGAGAGAGCCCCTTGCACGTCGCGGTCGTCGGTAGCGGCATCTCCGGGATGGTCGCCGCCCGGCGACTTCACGACGCCGGTCACGAGGTGACGCTCTTCGAAGCGCGCGAGCGCATCGGAGGACACACGGCCACGCGAGACGTGGCCGTGGACGGACACTCGTACGTCGTCGACACGGGCTTCATCGTCTTCAACGAGCGCACCTACCCCGGTTTCTGCGCGCTCCTCGACGAGCTCGGCGTTCGCTGGAGGACCAGCGACATGAGCTTCAGCGCGCGGATCGACGAAGACGACGTCGAGTACAACGGGACGAACCTCCGCGCGCTCTTCGCGCAGAAGCGCAACGCCCTTCGCCCACGCTTCTGGAGCATGATCCGCGAGATCCTCCGGTTCTACCGAGAGACCCCCGCGCTCCTCGACGACGGCTCGGACGAGATCGGGCCGACGCTCGGCGAACTGCTGGAGGAGGGACGCTACTCGGACCCCTTCATCGAGTGGCACATCCTCCCGATGGCGTGCGCGGTCTGGTCCGGCGTCCCCGCCGAGATCCTGCGCTTCCCGGCCCGAACGCTCGTGCGCTTCTTCGCGAATCACGGCTTCCTCGAGGTGGACGATCGACCGCCCTGGCTCACCGTCGACGGCGGCAGTCGAACCTACGCAGACGCCCTGCTCGGTCCGCTCACGGATCGCATCCGACTCTCCTGTCCGGTGGACTCCGTCGATGCGCAGGGCGTCGGCGACGTGAGGATCACGGCGGACGGGGGAACGGAGCGCTTCGATCGGGTCGTGCTCGCGTGTCACTCCGACCAGGCTCTCTCGCTGCTGAAGGACCCGACGGAGGTCGAGCGCGAGATCCTCGGTGCGATCCGCTACCAGCCCAACGACGTGGTGCTGCACACGGATGCGAGCGTGATGCCCAGGCGCCGCGGGGCCTGGGCGGCGTGGAACGTCCGCGTCGACAGGTCGGCGCGCACCGACCCCGTCCGCGTGACGTACTGGATGAACGAACTCCAGGGGCTCGACGGTCCGCACGACCTGTTCGTCACGCTCAACGAGGCCGAGCGGATCGCACGCGAGCGGGTCCTCTTCGAGACGACGTACTCGCACCCGATCTTCGACTCCGCGGCGATTGGCGCGCAGCGCCGTCACGCCGAGATCGACGGAGTGCGCGGCGTGCACTACTGCGGGGCCTATTGGCACTACGGCTTCCACGAGGACGGCGTCCAGAGCGCCCGCCGCGCGCTGATGTCGATGGGCGTCGACCCGCGCCTCCCCGGCCGCGCCGAGGAGCTGCGCCCGGACCGCGTCGATCGGCCGAGCCCGCGCGCAGCCGAGGTGGCGACCGGTTGACCGGGACCGTCGGAAACGCGACCGAATCGGCGATCTACGTCGGCCGCGTCCACCACGCCCGGCATGCGCCCCGCCCGCATCGCTTCTCGTACCGCCTCTTCCAGCTCTACTTCGACCTCGACGAACTCGAGGTCGTCTTCGACGGCATGCGGTTCGGGAGCGTCGAGCGGCTGAACGTCGTGAGCTTCAGGCGAAAGGACTACCTCGGCCCCACCGACATCCCGCTCCGCGAGGCCGTCCGGGAGCGGGTCGAGCGAGCGACCGGTGAGGCGCCCCCCGAAGGCCCGATCCGGCTCCTCACGAGCGCGGCCTGTCTCGGCTACTGCTTCAACCCCGTCTCCTTCTACTACCTCTTCGAGCGGGATGGCCGGACCCTGCACTCGATCGTCGCGGAGATCACGAACACGCCGTGGAACGAGCGTTTTCAGTACGTCCTGACCGCATCCGCCGCGGCTCGCGACGGCGAATGGTACGAGTGGAGGTTCGACAAGCGCTTCCACGTCTCGCCCTTCTTCGGCATGGACCACCGGTATCGCTGGCGCTTCACCGTTCCGGGCGAACGCCTCGACGTCGCGATGGACAACACGACGGCAGACGATTCGGAGCGAGTCTTCGACGCGGCTCTGCGGCTGAACCGACGGCCGTTCAGCTCGGGCGAGCTGCGGCGGTGGCTCCTGCGCTCCCCCTGGATGACAGGTAAGGTCCACGCCGCGATCTACTGGCAGGCCCTGCGTCTGTGGCTCAAGCGCACGCCTTTCTACCCCCACCCCGAGAGCTCGTGACTTCGAGCTCGGCACGATGAGCATGATCGAGTCCAGCCCGCGCGCGCACGTCACCGCTCGCCGCGCGGCCCCCCAGCATGGGACCGAGCACCTGCCTGGGACCGAACACGCGCAGCCCTCGCGTTCCGAGCGCGCGAAGCCGTCTCTCCTCGAACGCGCCGTGCGCTCACGCCTCCGCGGACTGACGCGCGGTTCTCTGACCGTGGTCGCGCCCGGCGGCGTCGAGGTCTACGGCACTCCGCCCCTCGACGACCTCGCGTCCGGCGACGTGCACGCAACCGCGGAGGTTCTCGACGCACGCTTCTGGAGCGCACTCGCGCTGCGCGGAAGCGTCGGCGCAGGAGAGGCGTATGCGCACGGCTGGTGGACGTCGCCGGAACCGACGGACGTCGTTCGCGTGTTCGTGGCGAACCAGGACGCGCTCGACTCAATGGAAAAGGGGCTCGCCCGGCTCTCCGTCCCGTTCCTCAAGGCCTATCACGCGCTGCGCGACAACACGCGGCGCGGCGCGAAGCGCAACATCTCCGCACACTACGACCTGTCGAACGACTTCTTCTCGCTGTTCCTCGACCCCTCGATGACGTACTCGTCGGCCGTCTACGAGCGGCCGGACGCAACGCTGGAGGAGGCGCAGACGGCCAAGATCGATCGCCTGTGCGAGCGGCTTCGACTGGGACCGGACGATCACCTCCTCGAGATCGGATCCGGCTGGGGTGCGTTCGCCGCTCGCGCCGCTTCGGCGTTCGGCTGCCGCGTGACGACCACGACGATCTCCCGCGAACAGTACGCCCACGCGCGCGAGCGAATCGCCCGCGCTGGCCTCGAAGATCGCGTCGACGTCGTCCTGAAGGACTACCGCGACCTCGAGGGGACGTTCTCGAAGATCGTGTCGGTCGAGATGATCGAAGCCGTCGGCGCGCGGCACTACGAGTCCTTCTTCAGCACGTGCCAGCGTCTCCTGGCCCCCGGTGGCGCGCTCGCCATGCAGGCGATCACGATCCACGACCGCCACTTCGAGCGCGCGCGACGCGCCGTCGACTTCATCCAGCGCCACATCTTCCCCGGCAGCTGTATTCCCTCGGTCAGCGCCCTCGTCGACGCGGCACGCGATGCAAGCGACATGCGCCTCGTTCAGCTCGAGGACGTGGGAGCCCACTACGTGCCGACGCTGCGCGAATGGCGCGACCGCCTGCGGAGTCGACGCGACGAAGCCCAGGCCCTCGGATTCGACGACACGTTCCTGAGGCTCTTCGACTTCTACTTCTCGTACTGCGAAGGCGGCTTCGCGGAGCGGCACATCTCGGTGGCGCACATGGTGTTCGCGCGCGAGGGTCGCGGATTCGCACCGGCGGTCGCGGGCGGCCTTCTCCAGGAGCCATGGGCCTGAAGAGCGCTCGCGGGACAGTCGTCAACTTCGCGATCTTCCAGGTCGTCTACTTCGCGTGCGTGATCGGCGCCGCACGCGGGAACGCCTGGATCGGCCCGCTGGTCGGCCTCGCTCTCCTGCCGATCAACCTCGCGTTCATCGCGGACCGAGGTCGCGCTCTCCGCTTCTGGCTGCTCGTCGGCGCCGTTGGAACGGCTCTGGATTCGATCCTCGTTGCAACGGGGGTCCTCGCGTTCCCGCCCGGCGCGCGGCTGGCCCCGGAGGCCCTTTGGACGACGAGCTTCGTCCCTCTGTGGATCGCAACTCTTTGGATCGCCCTCGGGACGCTCCTGACCTCCTCGCTCGCCTGGCTCGGACCGCGTCCGTTGCTGGCCGCCCTGCTCGGGGCCGCCGGCGGCGCCTTCTCGTTCTGGTCGGCGAGTCGGCTCGGCGCGACCGAGCTTCCTTCGGTTGCAGTGGGAGTCACGGCCCTCGCCGTCGAGTACGCTCTTCTGCTGCCGATCCTCGCGGGCGCCGCACCTCGGCCGGACGAGCACGCCGCCGAGCCCCTCGCCCCTGAGGAGCCCCCCCAGACGGACACGACGACCGCCTCGACTGCAACTCGATGACGCGAACCGCCGCCTTCGCCGCAGAACTCGTCAGGGCCTCTGGCCGTGGCCTTTCCGGGCTCGCTGCAGCCCGCTTCTTCGAACGAGCCGACGGCGCCGCAGAGCGCTTCGGCGACGACGGATTCGAATCGTGGCGCCGCGCCATGGGCGCGCGCCTCGACGCTCTCGCCTCGGCCCTCGACGCGGACGACCCGAAGATCTTCGCGGACGACGTGCTGTGGTTCCGCGGTATGTCGACGTCCCGCGACGTGCGCGAGACGGAGATCGAGCTCGCTCTCGACTGCCTCGGAGAGATCGTCGGAGAGCAGATCCCTGACCCGGCCACCGAGACCGTCGCCCCGTACTTCGACGCCGCACGACTTGCACTCGTCGCTGGCGCGAAGCAGGAGAAGGGCCTCGCACCAGGTTCACCTGCCGCGGAGCTGTTCGATCTCGCGCTCGTCGGCGACCTCCCGGGCGCACGCCACTACTTGGCCGACGCCGTCCAGGCCAACCGACTGACGGTGGAGAACGCGATCCTCGACGTCCTCCTCCCCGCTGCGCGCGAGTCGGGCCGCCGCTGGCACCTCGGCGAGCTCGGCGTCGCGACCGAACACATCGCCACGTCGACGCTGCGCGGCGCGCTCTACGCCCTTGCAGCGTCGCTCGAACCAGGCGAGCCGAACGGCAAGGCGGCTTTCATCGCTGCCGTTCCGGGCGATGCGCACGACACGGGACTCGTCGCCTTCGCGCTGCTGCTGGAGCACGACGGCTGGCGCGTCGTGCTCTCGGGCGCCGACACGCCGGCGGACGAGATCGATGCGACGGCCGAGGCCTACGGGTGCGATCTCATCGCGCTTTCCGCCACGCTCGCGTCGCAGCGCACCGCTCTGCTTCGATACCTCGAAGAGCGCGTCGGCGGAGCGCCCGTTCTCGTCGGCGGCAGCGCGGTCCACGGAGTCGATGACGCCAAGGCCATCGGAGCGAGCGGCTACGCGCCGGACCTCGCGGCCGGTGTGACCGTGGCCCGTCGACTCGTCGGGCTGGACGATTGATCGGCGCGCGTCAGCGAGACGCGACCGCGACGATCTTCTCGCGCGCGGAGACGACGACGCCCCCGGGCTTCTCGACCGTCACGGCGAACAGCCCTGCACGGCCGACGTCGATCTTCGCGTCGATCGGCACGACCACGTCCCCGTCGCTGCGGACGTCGAACACGCCCCCGTCGACCGGATGAGGCTCGGCCGCGGGGTCGGTGCCGCGGAAGATCCAGAGCTGGTACTGCGACTGTCTCGGGTCGTTGGCCTCGAGGCCGCCGATGCGCATGTAGCCCTCGTTCCGTCGGTCGCTCCAGGTCACGTCGCCGCCAACCCCCTCGGTCGCCCAGGCGAGGACCTGGGTGTCGGGTGCAACCTCGAGGAGCTCCGCGAGACGCTTGGACGGATCGCCGAGTCCGAGCTGCTGTTCGAGCGACCCGATCCGCGTGTACGACATGACCAGCGTCGCCAGGAGCGCAGCGGCCGCGGCCCAGCCCGACAGAGCGAGGAGCGGGCTCGCCAACGACGGCGACGGCGACGGCGCACCGCCGCTCGGTGACGGCTCCCTCGCGGGACGCTCATGGGAGGATGACCGGGCGCCATTCGCCCGGTGCGCGGACGGACCGGCGCCCGTCGTCGAATTCGAGCGGACGGCGCGGGCCGTCAGCGCCTCCTCGAGTCGATGGATCGAGCCCTCGAGCGGCAACGACATGCCGGCGCGGTGGGCGAGCGCCGCGAACACGGCGCCAGCCGCGAACTCGAGCTCCTCGACCGTTCTGTCGTCGATCTCGGCGAGCTGCCGATGCTCGTCCGCAGAGAGCGCACCTCGGCCTTCGAGCGCCGCGATGACGGCAAGCTCCAGGCGAGCATCGTCGAATCCATTCGATTCGTGTGCCTGCATCACCGAGCCCCCTCCTCGAGCGACGAGCGACGCGCTTTGAGTCGCTCGGACACCTCGGCGAGACCGCGGCGGATGTGACTCTTGACCGTCCCGAGCGGGATGCCTGTGTCGGCGGCGATCTCGCGGTGAGTGAGGCCGTTCACGACCGAGAGCTCGAGCACGCGTCGACGGTCGCCCGAGAGCTGCGCGACGGCCTCGCGCGCCTGCGCGGCCTCGTCGTCGAGTTCGACCTGCCGAAGACCGGCGTCGTTCTCGCCGGGCGCAAGCTCTTCCTCGAGCGGCTCCGGGTCGACGCGGCGACCGGCACGGCGCCTGCGATCGATGACGCGTCGCCGGGCGATGGTCGCGATGAACGTGGCCTCCGAGGCCACCGCGGGGTCGTAGCGATTCGCGCTGCGCCAGACATCGACGAAGATGTCCTGCACCACGTCTTCGACCTCATGAGGGTCCTTCGAAAGACCCGAGGCGAGCGACCAGACGAGCGAGGAGTAGCGGGTCAGGACCTCCCGGACGGCGCCGGGGTCACCGTCGGCGACCCGCGCGAGGATCGAAGTCTCTTCGGCAGAGCGCGATTTCATGCAGAGCGAGCCATCAGCGTCGGTGCGTTCGAGGCTCGCCGGCATCGTACCGGGAACCCGAGGCGAATCGACGCAGTTCCCGTCCGGCGTCGATGAACGATCTAAGTTCGGAGAGCGGCGAGCCTCGTCGACCGACCAGCGGCCTCCGCGTTCCCAGGCGCCGTGGCCCTGCTGCTCCCCGCTCCTCGTGATGTCCACCATCGACGTCACCGCGATCGATCGTCGGTCGGCCAGTCGGGCGGAGATCAGCTCACGCCCGCATTCGGAAGGACGAGGGTTTCCCCTCGACCAGTTCTCTTCGCGGCGGCGTGCGCGGGCGATGCGGTTGGCCATCGAATGAACCCCGCTCGCGCCGCCCTGGAAGGCCACGATGACGCAATTGCGGCGTCTCGCCCCGGGATCGGTTCGGGCCCCCGTTCGGATTCGGGACGTCGCTCTTCGGATCGGCGATGCGCCATTCCGACAGCGGCCCCATGGAGATCCCCGCCCTCGTCTTCCTGTTCTGCCTCGGGTCCGCCGTCGCCGGGGCGCTCCTCGCCTACGTGGTCGCCGAGTCGCGGAACCGGCGCGAGCGGGCAGCGCTCGCCCGGGAAATGACCCGGCAGGTCCGCGCCCGCTACGAGGCGTACGTGCAGATGGAGGCCCGCGTCCAGCGGGTGATCCAGGAGTTCGACCGCTCGGAGACCGCTCTCCAGACGCGCCTGAACGAGCAGACGCGCCAGATGCGGCGCCTCCAGAAGGCGCTCGATGCGCACGAGGGAGTCTCGACCCAGTTCGCCGAGAAGGCCCCGGTGATCCACCGGAGCGGCCCGCTCGAGGTCAGCGATGCGCCCGAGGTCGCCGCGTTCGAGGACGAGCTGTCGGCCTGGCGCGAGCGCGTCCAGGAGGCGGCGCTGGAGAAGGAAGCGGAGCTCGAACGGCAGACCAGCGTCATCGACGAGCTCACGTCGCGCATCGAGTCCCTCCGTCCCCTCGAGGGGCGGCTCGACGCGACCGTCGGGCGACTCGACGCCTCCGTGGAAGTGGCCCAGGGCCTGCGCGACCAGCTCGCGGGAGCCGAGCAGCGAGTCGAAGAGCTGACCGCTTCGCTCACCCTGGCGCGCGAGGATGCAACGCACGCAGATCGACGCGCCGACGACCTCGCGCGGGAGCTCGACCGCACGCGGACCGAGCGCGACGAGGCCCTCGGGGCGTTCGACGACTCGAAGCTCGCTGCGTCGGAGCGCGTGGAACGACTCGAGGAGGAGCTCGAAGAGGCGCGCGAGGCCGCCGACGAGCTGCGCGCCGAGGTCGCTCGCCACGACGAGTCGCTCGCGGAGAAGGCCGAGGAGCTCGATCGGGTCGAACTGCAGGTTGCGACGCTGACCGAAGCGGTCGACCGGGCGGAGGCTCGCTGCGAGGAGCTCGAGACCAGCCTGGCCGACGAGCGCACCGAGGTCGATGCCGCCCGCGAAGAGGCGCGCGAGAACGCGTCGCAGGCCGACCTCCTCGCGCGACGTGCAGAGGAGGCGGAGTCCTCTCTCGAGACCGTTCGCACCGAGCTCGCCGAAGCGAGGGACACGGCCGAGTCCGAGTTCCGCTCCGAGCTCGACGAGGCGAGCGTCGCGCTCGAGGAGCGAGACGGTGAGCTCGAGTCCGCCCGAGCCCGTCTCGAAGAACGCGAGAGGGAGCTCGAGGAGGCACGCGCGAGTCTCGAAGAGCGCGAGGCCGAGCTCGCCGCGACCCGCGACGAGGTCGAGTCCACCGCCGCCGACGGCGCCGCGCGCGCCGACGAGATGCGCGAGGCCCTCG
>JBCCSK010000226.1:0-9634 GCA_039200205.1 Planctomycetota bacterium | reverse complement strand
TCTGCCACCCACCCTCGATCCGTTGTGCCCCCTTTACACCACCCGTCGCCGCGCCGTCGTCCTCCCCGTCGCCACCGCCCTCGTAGCCGCCGCCTGCAGCCGCGGATCCGATGACTCCGGCTCGAACTCCGTGCTCCAGGGCACCTGGTTCGGCACGCAGGAGCAGAGCGACGGGACGCTCGTCGCGCTCAGCGTCGACGTCAGCGGAAGCAACAACATCAACGGGATCGTCGCCGACGGCGTCAACAGCGGCCTGACCGGTTCGATCTCACCGATCCAGGGCCGCCCCGGCTTCTACCAGATCAACCTCAGCGACGGCACCGAGGGCGGTTTCTTCGCCGATCCCACCAGCCAGTACGTCGTCTTCCTCGACGAGGACCTCAGCGTCGGCGTTCTGCAGAAGGGCGCGAACAGCCTCCCGAACGCGCAGGCCGACGACCTCAACGGCCGCTCGTACGAGGGGCTGACCGTCGAACTGACCGGCTCGCTCGACATCGAGTCCGTCGTGCAGTCCCAGGTGTCGGTCGCGGGGGACAGCAACTTCGCCGGCGACGATGTCGGCGGGGGCACCTTCACCAGCACTTCGCCGCTCACCCTGACGAGCGCGATGTTCGGGGTCTGGGACGCGACGTTCGACAGCACGGGTCCGAGCGGACCCGCCTCGGGCAGCGTCCGCGTGTTCGCGAGCCCGGACAAGAGCTTCATCGGAACCTGGGCGTGCGCGGGGAGCATCCCCGGCGACTGCAGCATCTCCGTCTGGCGAGCCAAGTGAGATCCCTGGCAGGGCTTGCTTCGAACCGAAGGCTCGCGATGACAGCGTTCCGCCGCATTGCTGCACTGCTTGTGACCTCGCTGGCCATGGGCGGCGCACTCGTCGCCCTCTGGCACGCCACCGGTGAGGGAGCGCTCGCGCGCGATGCGGAGGTTCTGCGAACGACGCGAGTGATCGAGTCGCCCGTCGTTCCCTCGGCGCCCGCGCGCGATCTCGCGAAGGTCGTTCGCGAGCCGCTGCACTCGACGCGGTCGGCGGAGGCCGTGAAGCCTCCGTTCGCACGTGCGTCGGGCAGCACTCGCTCTTCGACGCGAACGACGCTTCACGTGATCGACGCGGCGACGCGGGCGCCGCTCCAAGGCGTGCGGCTTGCGGTCGGTCCCGCCAACGATTCGACGGTCGGCGGAGGTGGCTGGCGGGTCGTCGAGCGCGATCTCGCCTCGCCGATGACGCTCGACCGAGCGCGCCTGTTCGACGGTTCGAACGATCTCGCCGCGCACGAGAGGAACGACGTCCGCGTCTGGGCGACCGCGCCGGGGTACGCGTGGCAGCACGCTGTCATCGACCTCGCCGTGGGAGGGACGACCGAGGTCGCTCTCGAACCGGGTGCTCCGCTCGTCGTCGAGGTCCTGGGGGGAAAGCCTGAGATGCGATTGGCCGTCCGCTCGGGCTCCGGACGTGGGGCGTTCACCGCCCTTCTCGAGGGCGACTCGCGCGTCCGCTTCGAGGGTGTGCCGGTCGGCGAGGTCGAGGTCGAAGTCGTCGCGCCGTACCCTTCGCCGAGAGCGCTCGCCGCGCTCTTCATCACGCTCGGTGCGGCCGGCGAGACCGTCGAATTCGATCTCTCCGAGCGTCCCGAACCCGAGCTGCAGCGGATCACTGGAACGGTGCGTCTCCCCGAGGAGTGGGGCGAGCCCGAGGGGCACCTCCTCGTCTGGGAACCCGGCCGACCGAAGCCGCGAGCACGCCTCGCGCTCGACGAGCTGGCGCACGACGGTCGGACGCTCCGCTTCGACCTCGATCCGGTCGAGCGTGGCGCCTACGAGCTGGAGCTCGACGCGTACTGCGTGCGCGTACTCGCGCCCGCGGCGGATGCCGACGCGGCCGCGGCGTCCATCGATCTCGTCGTGCCCGCGCCGGCCCGTGTGGTCGTGCGCACGATCGACGCAGCGACCGGCGAGGCGCCGGCTCGCGCGTCGCTGCGCTGGACGCACTCGGGGGCGCCTGGCTCACCGCGGCGCGCGCGGCGTGTCGAGCCGGTCCAGGCCACGTTCGAGCTCGTCGTTCCCGTCGGCCAACTCGAGCTGACCGCGAGCGGCGGCAGCGGTTCGATCGGGAGAGCCGTCGTCGACGCGTCCCGAGGGATGACCGAGTGCACGATCGAGCTGCGCCCGGTCGCTCGGATCGAGTGGACCCTTCACGATCGCTGGGGGCCGCTCGCATGGGACCAGGAGCGATTCCGGGTCGAGGTCGTCGCTCTCGACTCCGACGCGATCCAGGTGGTTCGCCGCCGCCCCTACGTCGACCTGCCGGCGGGGGAGTACGAGCTGCGGATCGGGCTGGAGGGTTCCGGTGAGCTCCTCGCGACGCGGAGGGTCACCGCCCGAGCCGACCGGGTCCAGAGGGTCGCCTTCGACGCCGAGATCGATCCGATCGGCGCCGCCCGCTCGTCGCCTCGCACGTCTCGATTGGCTAGCCTGCGACGCTGACCGGCAGCTGATGAGCGCGCCGGATTCCATGGTCTGCCACCGAGAACGAACGACGCGCGCTCTTCGCTCGAGCCTGCTTGCCGTGGCAGCTTTGACCGCGACCGGCTGTCGCGCGATCCAGACGATCGCCGATACGCCCGGAAACGTCGCGCGCGCGGTCCTTCCGGGGTCGGATGATCCGGGGAAGACGCCGCTGACGGAGCTCCACCCCGAGCTGCTCCGCGCCGCGGACTTCACGATCCAGCGCTTTCGCGTCGCGGCCACGAGGTTCTACGAGAGCGCTGACGACGTCGACGTGCAGCTCAAGGCGCTCGACTGGCGTTCGAAGGCGACGAGCGCGGTGCTCGAAGCAGCAACGGGGCCTGAGCCGCTCAGCGGGATGCTCGACCTCATGACCGTCGTGAAGTCGGCGCGGCTGCTCGCCGACGACCAGCTCGACGCCGAAGAGTGGCCCGAGGCCCACGAGCTCTTCGTGCGCGCGGCCGAGTCGAGCGAGAAGCGCGTCTGGGAATCGCTCGGGCTCTTCTTCACGCCCGAGGAGCTCGACCAGTTCCGCAGCGCTTTCGATACCTGGGAGGACCAGCTGCGCGCGTCGGGAGGCGCGGTCGGCGACGATCCTCCGACGTTCCGCGACATCGTCTCCACGCTCGACAGGTCGAGCGCGACGCGCAAGGGCCTGTTCGGCATCGTGCGGCTCGATCCACTGGCTGGACTCGAGCCCGTGGAACGCGAAGTTGCACTCACGCGTCAGTTCGCGGAGCGCACGCTGTTCTGGGGGCAGCGCCTGCAGCTCCTCGTCGAGGATCAGGTCGCCGTTGCGGCGATCCAGGCCCAGCGCCTCCCCGCGGTCGTGAGCGTGATCGAGGACGTCGATCGCGTGTCCGCCGCCGTCGATCGCGTGTCGAAGACCGTCGAGGAGCTTCCCGACATCGTGCGCGCCGAACGTGAGGCAGCGCTCGGTCAGGCGTCGACCGAGATCAACGGACTCGTCGACTCCTCGCTCGAACGAGCGTCGGCCGAGATCACAGCGCAGCGCGAGGGACTCGTTCGCGACCTCGAGACGGCCGAGGAACCGCTGAGCGCCCTCCTCCAGGACTCGCAGTCGACGCTCGACGCGGCCCATGCGACGTCGACCGAACTGAACGCACTCGTCGCCGCGGTCGGCGGCCTCGTCGACCGCTTCGAGCCGGCGAGCGACGCAGAAGCACCCGTCCCGGCGCTGGACGAGCCGAGCGTGCCCGCGCGTCCGTTCGACATCACCGAGTACGGCGACGTCGCCGAGCGACTGACCGCCGCCGCCGCCGAGCTGCGCGAGCTCGTCACGACGCTCGACGCGAGCCTGCCCGAGGTCGAGGCGCTGGTCGATACGGCAGTCTCACGCGCCGATCGGTCCGTGGACCACATCGCGTTCCGTCTGCTGCAGCTCGGGCTGGCGCTGATCGGCGCCATCGCCATCGCCGTCGTCGGCGTGCGCTGGCTCGGCCGCCGCGGTGCGACCTGAGCTACGGAAGGTCGGCGAGGAAGGCGTCCGCGATGGCGCCCGAGAGGATGCGGTTTCCGGCCGGGATGACGTGGCAGCCGTCGATGTACAGCCTCTCGCTCACGTCCTTGAAGCACCCGGTGAGATCGACGAAGGCGACTCCCTCTTCGGCGAGACGAGCGCCTTCGGTCCGAAGGCGGGGGTAGCCGGCTTCGATGCCTTCTCGCCAGAGCGGGGGGCCGGGACCGAGCGACTTCTCCGCCGTGCTGAGCGGCTTCGAGCCGGGGTCGAGGAGGGTCGGCTGCAGGCAGTGTAGGTAGTAGATGCCGCGCGCCTCGCACAGGGCCTGGATCGAGCGCGATGACTCGACCCAGTTCGTCACGGACAGGTCGAGCGCCGACTCGAGTCCGCCCTCGAACGGGGGACCGAGCAGCTCGCGGTTCTCGCCCTTCTCGGCCCTCGCCTTCGCATGCGCTTCGTAGAGCTGCGCCTGGAGCCTGGAACGACTGGAGTTGATCAAGAGCAGCCGGTTCTCGACGAGGCGTCCGGCGAGGCTCGACGCCGTCCACCCTCTCTCGATCGCGCCGTACACGAGCCGGCGCGCCTTCGCGTGGAGCGACCGGATCTGATAGAGCAGCGCGAGCGCTTCCTCGTTGTAGGTGCGCTTCAGGAGCACGCCCGCCCAGACCGGAAAGCTCGGGTAGAGCGGGTGCATCCCTCCCTCCGCGTACTTGTACCCGTTCGCGATCTCGTTGAAGCCGTCGAGGTTGATGACGGCGTCGGGCCGGTAGCCGAAGCTGAGAAGATACGCGAGTCGCGTCAGCTGCTGCGGCTGCTTGTACGCGGCGTGCGCGTACGAAAGCACCTGGACGCGCTTGCCGGCAAATCGCGGGTCGGCGACGAGGCGCGCCTGGAACGCTTCCGAGTCGACCGACCACCCGACCGCGACGGAGCCGCCGACGACGACGATCGTGTAGACGTCGTCCGGAACACCGCTTCGGAACGTGGCGAGAACATCGCCTGGGTCGTGTCCGATCTCGGATCCCGCGTACGGGTGGAGGTGCGCTTCGTCCTCGTTCGGGCCGCCCTCGGCCGGAACGTACGCGCGCGTCTTGTCGAGCGAACGGACGAGGTGCTTGTCGAACTCGGTCCGGTCGTACGGCTGGCCGTTGCTCTTGCGCCAGACGCGATCGGCGAACTCTGCCGCTGCGAGCGCGGCAACCGTCGATACGGCGACGAGGACGACTCGAACCGTCCATTGCTTGGCGCGACTCACTTGTCTCTGTGGCAGCTGCCGTGACTCACCGATCGCGGACCCAGTCCATCCACTCTCCGTCGAACGCGTCCGGGGTCAGGTCGAGCTGCGTGTCGAACGCCCTGGCCTGGCGTAGCAGAAGCTCGTCCGGAGTCCCCGCGGGCTGATCCGCGACGGGCGTGACGAGGCCCGCGAGGAACATCGCGCCGCTGCCGTCGAGTCGTTCGATCACGCACTCGACCTTCGACCACGCGACCATGTGCTCGCGCTCGTTCCATTCTCGGCCGCGCTCCCAGCGGATCATGTCGGTCATCTTCGCGAAGAACTCGTTCTTGACGAGATTGCCGACCCGCTCGTCCCACTTCCAGTGCTCGTCGTCCGTCGAGCGAGAGGTTGCCCCAGTCTGGACGAATCGCTCGTCGATTCGCCGCACGTAGACGTGCCCGAGTCCCATCGAGAACCACTCGGGGCACTCGAAGAGCTTCTGCAGGTGGCCGTCGGCGAAGTTGCGCGCGAGGCCCTGTGCCACGAGCGCGTGCAGCATCGTGTCGTACGGCTGCGACGGGTCGCCGTCGTACCCCTCGGCGATCGCCTCCGCGTTGATCCCGAAGAACATCGACTTCCCGTGGTGTCCCGTGCGGTAGGCGAAGTCGTTGGCGCCCTGCTCGTACGCGCGCAGATAGCGGCCGAGCTCGCTCTTCCGCTGGCACACGAGCAGGTTGAACTTCTGCGGGTGTCCCATCGCGTTGGGCTCGCCGTCCTCTTCCTCGAGCCCGAAGTCCGCGACGTAGCTGTCGTAGAGCTCCTCGGAGAGCAGCGCGAGGAGGTGAATCCGGATCCACGGGTCGAGTCTGCGCTTCGGCCGCTTGAAGCGCCCGAGCTTGTCGCCGAAGCGGTCGAGCTCCTCCTTCAGCTTCTTCTTCTCGGCGCGATCCGCCGGGATGGCGTACGTCCCGAGGCTGGAGCCGATGCGGAAGTGCTCGGTCTCGACCCAGAGGACGTCGAGTCCGCCCAGCGTCTCCTGAACGTGCTCCGTTCGCTCGGCCCCCTCCCACACGAACGAGCCCACGCGAACGTAGCCGAGTCGACCGAGCTTCTTCGGGTCTCCCTCGGTGTAGGGATCGACCTCGTCGAACTCCTCCATCCCTTCGTCCTGGGCGAGGCCGAGCGCCGGAAGGAGGACGAGGGCGGAGAGGACGGCCCCGCTTCGGCGCCGTGCTCTCCGCCCCCGTAGAGTCGCGTTGAGGGCCTGAGCAGCGATGGCTGCCAAGGCTCTGAACGAGTGGGTCCGGATCACCTTCCGCCGTCGGCTTCCTTCGCCTCGCGGGCCTTCTGCTCAGCCTCGCGCTGTCGCCGAAGCTCGAGCGCGGACGCCTTGGCGACCTCGTCGAGGAGCTTGGCGCACTCGGCCTCGTACTTCGCGACCTTCTTCTCGAGCTTCGGGAGCTTGCGCGACTTCGGACCGTCCTTCTCGAGGACGGCGTCGCGCGCCTCCCTCGCCTCGATGAGCTGCGCATCCGCCGTGTCCATCTTGTCGAGGAGGCGTGCGATCTTCTTCAGCGACGACTCGGGCTTGCCCTTGTACTCGAGCTCGACGAGGTCCTTCATGGAATCCCACAGCTCGACGCGTGAGGTCTCCGACTCGAGCGGATCGTGCTCGGATCCGTCGACCGTGCTCACGAAGAGGTGCTCGGGATGCTCGAGCGTGAAGAGGTTGTGGAACGGGTGGTCCTCCTCCATCACGTCGACAGGCAGCTTCACGCAGTGGAACCAGCGCGCGAGAAGGAACGTCTTCTCGTTGTCGACTCCGCCCTTCAGTAGGGCCTTGTCGGTGCCGTTGCAGACCTTGCACTCGCGGAGGACGAGCAGCGGTCGCGGATCGTTGCCGGCGATGAACGCCAGCGCATCAGCGCGTGAGAGTGCGCGCCGGACCTTTCGGGCCTTGGACCGGCCGTCCTCGTCTTCCTCCTCTGGCTTGTAGACCGGGTAGTCCCAGTCCATGCTCAGAAGACTCCTTGCGCTCGTGCCGCGAATGATCGGCGGCAATGCAGGGCCCGTCGGGTTCCCTCCACTGGGTGCCGGACCGGCACCCGCTGCGGGGGGACCTCATCAGCCAGGTGCGAGCGAGGCGGGCGGTGCCGTCGCGCTCGCCGAGAACGCCAGGACTCCGAGGACAGCGGCACTCAGGGCGCTGGCCTTCCGGATGCTCATCGACATGCGGTTCCTCCTTGGTCGGGGATGTGCGGCCGCCCGGAGAGACGGCCGTCTGCACTGTACGAAGATGGTTCAGATCTGCGCGCGGTACGCCTGAATTGACTCTCGAAACGGGCCTGGGGGCGGCGGGGAGACCGACGTCATTGTCAGCCGATCGAGCTTCGCGCACATTCCACGGGTGTTCCGGTCGCTCGCCCTCCTCTCGCTCTCCGTGCTCGCAGGAGCGCCGGCAGCGGGCCGGAGCCCGGCGCACGTCCTCCTCGTCGACTTCGACGACTTCGGCTTCGACCTCCTCAGGGGCACTCCGACGCCGACGCTCGATTGGATCGAGGCGAACGGTCGTGCGTTCACGTCGTTCACGACGTCGCCGATCTGCTCCCCGACGCGCGCGATGATCATGACGGGCGCGTACCCGTCGCATCCCGATCTGCTTCTGGGGAGCGTGATCCGCTCGAACTCGGAGTGGTCGATGCCGCTGCACCCGCTCGAGCCCCTGCCCCGGATCGTCGCCGACGCTGGGCTCACGACGGCGAAGATCGGGAAGTGGCACCTCGCCTCACCGTCCGACGAAGACCATCCCAACGACGCGGGATGGCAGCACTACGCGGGCGTGCGCGGGAACGTCGGAGCTGCTGATTCGAGCTACACGAGCTTCCCGAAGACCGTCAACGGCATGACTGCCGTCGTCGACGGCGTCTATCTGACGACCGACGAGACGGATGACGCGATCGCCTGCGTGCGAGCCTGCGTGGACCTCGTCTCGCTGAGCTACCACGCGCCCCACCGTCCCTGGCATACCCCGCCCGCTTCGCTCCACACGATCTCCCCGATCACGAGCGATCTGGATCGCGCCCGCGCCATGGTGCAGGCGGCCGACGCCGAGCTCGGGCGTCTGCTGCGTGAAGCGCTCGCCCGGGACTACCTCGTGCTGGTCTTCGGCGACAACGGGACGCCGAACGCTCTCGGCGGCGCCAAGGGCTCGGTGCGTGACCCAGGCATCGTGGTGCCGTGCTTCGCGATCGGCCCCGGGGTCCGCCCCGGCGTCGACGCGACGCCGATCGGCGCCCAGGACATCTACGCGACGGCGGCCGAGATCTTGGGCGTCTCTGCAGGCGGCGAGCACCGCGGCCCTCACTCGCGATCCTTCGTCGACGCCCTCGGCGGTGCGGGCGCGGAGAGGCGATGGTCCTACTCCGAGCGGTTCTGGGCCAACGGAACCGATCCGCGGAGCGCGTCGATCGAGTGGCGGCGGGCGATCCGAGGTGAGCGCTTCAAGCTGGTGCGAGAGGAGCTCTTCGATCAGGAGGCATTCTACGACCTTGCGATCGATCCGATGGAGTCGAACGACCTCCTGGGGCAGGACGGGCTGAGTCCGGAGGCCGATGCCGCGCTCTTGCTCTTTCGTCAGACGCTGGATCGGCTCTAAGGCGGTAGACTCGCGCCAACGCTCCGCGGTCCCGACCGTACGCGAGTGTCGACGCATGACCCTCTTCGCGCGCATCCTCCTCCTCGGCCTCCTCCTCGTTGCAGCTCCGCTGCATTCGATGGCGTCGTGCCTCGGGGGCGAGGGGTGCTGCATGTCCGAAACTGCGGCGGAAGACGTGTCGGCGTGCTGCGGAGCGTGCCCGGACGCGCCGTCGAGCGACGACGACTCGGACGACGACACGCGCGACACCGAGGGCTGCACCTGCTGCGATCTTCCGCTCGTCTGCACGGCCGTTGTGCCGGTCGACGAAGACGTGAACATCGCGCATCCGAACGGCATCTCGGTCATCGGTCGTTTGCTCGACCGCCGACCGGAGCCCGTCGTTCCGCCTCCGATCGACGACCGGGCCTGAAGCGTGTCCTCGGCGCGGGTCCTTCCCGTGCGAGGACGGTCCATTCGTCGAACCCCCGAACCTCGGAGGCTTCCATGTTCGTTCTGAAGACGATCGGTGGACTCGCGCTCGGCGCGACGTTCGCCCTCGGTGCGATGACGACCCAAGGAGCAGCAACGAGCGTCGAGCCGGCCTTCTGCCCGTGCTGCGACTGCAGCGTGTGCGATTGCGCCAGCTGCGACTGCTGCTGCTGCGGCCCGGCCGTCTGCGACTGCTGATCGCGCCGTGAACGTGGCGCCCCCGCCCGGACCCGCGCCGGCGCCCCCAGAGGCCCGGGACCGAGGGGGCGGGGCGGATCCGGCGGGCGGGGCCAAGCGACGCGTGGGG
>JBCCSK010000225.1:0-9675 GCA_039200205.1 Planctomycetota bacterium | reverse complement strand
GTCGCGCTGCGGCTCGGCGCCGAGTAGCGCCTCGCGGGCAGCCGCCCGGCACTCCGCGCTCGCGGCGGGGATCTCCCAGTGCGCGAGGACGCGCTCGAGCTCGGGCTCGACGGGCTCGTCGCCCGTGAAGCGCCCCGCGACGAACGACTCGCGAAGCGCGGCCCTCAGCTCAAGCCGGGCCGCGGGCACAGGCTCCCCACGGCCGCCGAGGGCGGGTGCGAGCGCCCCCTCGAGGGCCTCCAGGGCAGCGTCATCGGGGGCCTCGTCAGGGCCCTCCGGTGCGTCCAGGTTGCGGTCCGGATCCACCACGTCAGTTCCGCGTTCGATATCGGTCTGCGGTTGTGATCAAGAAATCAGCGATCGACGAGATGTTCGAGAACGCCTCGGAGCTCCTGGAGCGCGCGGGAGTAGCGCTTGCGGACGGCCGTCTCGTTCCTGTCCACGATCCGGCCGATCTCCTCGAACGACTGCCCCTCGTAGAACCGCAGGACGAAGGTCTCGCGGAGGACGTCGGGGAGCTCCGCCACCGCGGCGGCGACCTGGGCGCTCGCCTCGTTCGACTCCAGCTCGGCGGTCGGCGCCCCGTCGCGCGCGGTCAGCTCGACGCCCGCGTCCTCGTCGTCGACACTCTGGATACGCCGCTCCTCTTGGTGGCGTCGGCTGCGCCAATGGTCGCGGACCTTGTTCGTGGCGATCGTGTAGACCCAGGGCGACAGCGGACGCTCCGGGTCGTAGCGCGGGAGCGAGCGGTGGACGTGCAAGAAGACGTCCTGCGTCAGGTCCTCAGCCAGGTGCTCCTCGCGTACCAGCCGTCGCAGGTACGCGTAGACGCGATCGAAGTAGTGGTCGAAGAAGACCTGGAGCGCCTCCGGCTCGAGCCTCGTGAGGCCCGCGCGGATCGCGGCATCGAGCTCGGGCGCGCGCGCGGGGTTCGACGGCGGCGCGGCAGGGCTCGCGGGTCGGTCGGTCGGAGCGGACACTGGGGGCGGGCGAAGAGGCCGGGGGGTCGACGAGCCAGAGGGGAGACGGCGATGGCAGAAGGGTCTACGGTGGAGGCGCCGGACGCTCGATCAATCGCTGCGAAGCGTAGCAGCGCGCGTCGGCCGCTGCCCAGCGGGCCATCGCGGCCCCGCCCGACCACCTCCCACCGTGTTCCGATGTACGCGCTGACTCTCCTGCCCCTGTTCGTCGTCCCCGGACCCCAGACCACGGCCCAGGACCACCGCCCGCTCATGTCGATGACGTGCGGCGACCTGGCCGACTTCGTCCAGCACCCCAAGGACGAGGGCCTTCGCCGCGCGTTCGGCATGCTCGACGACCGACTCGCCGAGCTTCCGTCCGACCTCGGCGATGACATGCCCCCGCCCGCGCGCGCCGCGCTCGACCCGAGCGCCCTCCCGACGTGGATCCGGCTCATGCGCGCGCCCAAGACCGTCCAGTTCGACGTCTCCGCGTCCGCGCTCGCGAACGGCGACATGCCGTTCCGGTTCGGCGTCGCGGTCCACGAGGACAGCCCCGAGGCGGCGACGCAGCTCGAGGCCGAGGTGCGCTCCCTCGTCCAGCAGATGGGCGCCCCCATGCCCCCCGAGATGCTCGTCCGCGATCAGTCCTCGCTCGTCGTGGGCAACGGCACGCTGCCCCAGGCGATGGGCGGGACGCGCGCCGCCGAAATGCTCGGGAGCGGCGCGCCTCTCCTCGCCGAGATGCGCATGGACGTCGGCGCGTACTTCGACTTCCTCGAGGGCGTCATGATGGAGACCGGCGCCGCGCCGCCCGAGGCCGCGAGGATCTTCGACGTCGTCGGCCGCATGGGACTCGACGACTGCGTCATGGAGGTCGCGAGCACCGGCGACGACCGCGTCTCTCGCTCGGTCGCGATCATGACGAACATCGGCGGGAAGATGAAGGCCGCCGGACTCCTCCCCGAGGAGGGCCTGACCGCGGCGCACTTCGCGCCGATCCCCGCGGACGCCCACTGGGCGTCGGTCGAGCGCTTCGACATGGCGGCCGGCTTCGAAGCGCTGAACACCCTCGTCTCCGAGCTGATGCAGGAGCAGATGGGAGGCGGCGACCTGTCCGACATGGTCGCGAGCACCGTCGGTATCGACCTGCGCAACGGCGTCTTCGGCGCGCTCGGCGACGTCTGCGGCATGTACGCGTCCGACACGACCGGCGGCGGCGGCATGACCTCGATGGTGATGTACTTCTCGCTGCGCGACTCGGAGGCGCTCCTCCAGTCGACGGAGCAGATCCAGTCGATGCTCAACGGCTTCGGCCAGATGATGGCGCAGGGCTACGTGAACGCCCGCACCTGGACCCGGGGCGACGGTGAGTACACGACGCTGACCTTCCCCGGCCTGCCCGTTCCGCTGGAGCCGACGATCGCGATGACCGAGTCCTGGCTCTTCATCGCCGCGACGCCGCAGGCGGCGCTCGGTGCCGTCGAGCACGTCGCCTCCGGAGAGAACGGACTCGCATCGCACCGCTCGATCGCGCCGCTGCTCGCCGACGGTTCGAAGAACGCGGTGTCGTTCTTCGATGCCGCGCACTACGCGCGGAAGGGCTACGGAGCGACCAGCATGCTGCTGTCGGGGCTCGGGAACGCGATGCGGTCGCGCATGGACGAGACGCGTGATCCGGGCCCGATCCTCCCCCCCTACCCCGCCTTCGCGGAGGGCATCCTGCCGACGGTCGGCTACGGCGAGCTGCGCGGAGACGACTACGTCAACGTGTCGGTCGGAGACGCCTCGACCGTGGTCCAGATGGCGGCGATGACGGGCTCGCTCTCCGAGCTCGCCCCGCTGTTCGCCGCCGCACTCGCCGCAGAATCGGCCCCGGACATCGCGCGCACGATCCGGCGGAACTTCTGATCGGACGGTCGGCCGCAGTCTGCGCGCTCGCGCTCTTCCTCGCCGCGTGCGGCGAGGAACGGGGCGCGAGCGCTCCTCGTTCCGGCGAACCACCGGCGGACGCGGCGTCGGCGGAACGGGGCCTGACGGAGCTGGCCGCGCTCGGCTACGTCGGCTGGGACGAGGCCGCGGAGGATGCCGACGTCGAAGGCCCGGTCGTTCAGGTCGATCGCGACCGCGCCCTCCCCGCTCCTCGGGCCTTCGCGGACGACCGGGACCGCATCCACGTCGTCGACCTCGACGGGACGTTCCTGCGAACGATCCAGGTGCCGGGCAGGACCCAGGTCGAGTTCGCCCGCTTCCTGGACGGCGGGCGGATCGCCTGCGTCTCCGTCGACGAGGGGCTGACCCTCCTCGAGCCGGACGGCTCGGTCGTCTGGCACCTCGACGTCGCGTGCCACCACGAGGTCGCCGTCGTGCCGGACGGTCGGCCCGTTGGCAAACGGAGCTTCGCGCTCGCCGTTCACGCCGCGCGGACGTGGCGCGGTCGCAGCGTGCGGTTCGACGACGTCCTGTTCGTCGATGAAGCGACCGGTCGCGCGGATCCGGCGCGACCGGCCTGGAGCACGTACGAGCACCGGGCCTCCCTGATGGCCCGCGCGGACGGCCCCCACCCGCTCGATCGACCGCTCGCCGCAGAGGCGACCGACGCAATCTACGACTACTTCCACCTCAACTCGATCGCGTTCGACGGGCCGGACACGATGCTCGTCTGCCTGCGGAACGTCGACCTGATCGTCGAGGTCGAGCTCGCGAGCGGCGAGCTGGGCCGGAGCTTCGGGCCAGGGGAGCTCGACTGGCCCCATGCCCCGAGCCTCGTCGGCGAGGGTGAGGAGCGACGGGTGCTGCTCTTCGACAACGGCAAGCACCGCGGCTGGTCGCGGGTCGTCGAGGTCGACCTCGGGACCGGGGAGATCGCCTGGGAGTTCCGCGGGACGCCGAGCCGGGCCCTCTTCAGCGAGGTCCGTGGCTTCGCCCAGCGACTCTCGAACGGCAATACGCTCGTGACGGAGTCCGAGCGGGGCTGCCTGCTGGAGGTCACCCCCTCCGGCGAGACGGTCTGGGAGTTCCTGAACCCGGAGCGGCGCGGATCGGGCCCCCGGCGGGCCCGGCGGCGGATCTACCGCGCGCTGGCCGTCGATCGCGACGACGCCCTGGGAACGTTCCCGGAGGCGGGCCGCTGACCGGGGCGTGTTAGCCTTTCATCATGGAGACGTCCCGCGCGGGCTTCATCGACTTCATGTGTGCCTCGGGAGTCCTCCTGTTCGGGGACTTCACGACGAAGAGCGGTCGCAAGACGCCGTACTTCATCGATACCGGCAGGTACACGACGGGGTCTCAGATGCGGACGCTCGGACGTGCGTACGCATCGACGATCGCCGAACGATTCGGCGACGGCTACGACGTCCTGTTCGGCCCCGCGTACAAGGGCATTCCGCTCGTCGTCGCCACGGCGTCGGCGCTGGCGGAGATCCACGGACGCGACGTGCCGATCCTCTTCGACCGCAAGGAGGCCAAGGACCACGGCGAGGGCGGCTCGCTCGTCGGGCACAGGCTGCAGGACGGTGAGCGCGTCCTGATCGTCGAGGACGTGACGACCGCCGGCACGTCGATCCGTCACTCGGTCCCCCTGCTGCGCGCGGCGGCGAACGTCGAGGTCGTCGGTCTCGTCGTGAGCGTCGACCGGATGGAGCGTGGACCGCACGGGGACACCTCCGCGCTGGAGGCGGTCGGCGAGGAGTTCGGCCTTCGGGCGGAACCGATCGTCACGCTGGACGACATCCTCGCCCACCTGGCCCCCGGCGGCGGCGCGCCGAGCGAGCTCGGCCCCGACGACGTCGCCCGGATCGAGGCGTACAGGAAGCGCTACGGCGCCGTCCGGACGGCCCCCGGATCGGACTGAACGCGGTGGAGACCGATTCTCAAGAGCCTCCCCAGGGCGGCGCCGAGCGGCCCCAGGAGCACGCGGAGGAACCGGCGGTGCTTTTTCCGCACGCCGCTGCAACCGATCACGCTCCCCGGCCACCCACGACTGCGACGGACGATGCCCTTTGGGCCGCCGATCTGGAGCTCGTGCAGCAGACGCTCACGGGGGACAGGACCGCCGGCCACGCGTTCGTCGACCGCATGGTCTGCATCCCGCGATTCCTCAGGCGCCTCGATCGCCGCTACGGGTCCCCCCTCGGGGACGACGTGCTCTCCGACCTCTCCCAGGAGGTCGCCGCGCGCGTGTGGCGTGATCGGTCTCGCTTCGCAGGGAAGTCGCGGCTCGAGTCGTGGGTTTTCGGGTACGCGCGGCGCGTGTATCTGGAGGGCCTGGGATCGTGGAAGGACCAGAGCGGGCTGCACGTCGCGCTGGACGAGGGCTCCGATCAGCACGTCGATCCGGGCGCGCGCGTTGCGGACGCGGTCGCGGTCGAGCTCGACGCCCAGGCCATTCTGGAGCTCGTCGACGAGCTCCCCGCGCGCGACGCAGAGGTCATTCGAGAGAAACTCGTCGAGGGGGCACCGTTCTCAGCCATCGCGCGCGGGCGCGGCGAGGACATCAACGCCGTGAAGACGCGCTACTACCGCGCGCTCGACCGAATTCGAAGCCGACTCCACGACGATCCTCGGGAGAGGGATTCCCAGCGATGAACGACACGACCCACAGCCCCGCAGGCGACGACCTGGAGGCGCGCCTCGCTCGCGCGCTGACCGAGCGCGAGGACGCCGTCGAGGCCGCACTCGACGACGTGGATGCGCGCGAGGACGACGCTGCCTTCGTGGAGACGCTCCGCTCGGAGTGGCTCGAGCCTGCCCCCGCGCTGCGCCCCGTCGGCCGCCGCCGCACCGTCCCGCGCTGGCTGCCCGTCGCGACCGCCGCGGCCGTGCTCGTCGGCGTGGTGACGCTCTCGACCAACCTCGGCGGCGACGCGGGCCCCGAGAGCCGCATCGACGGCAGCTACCTCGACGTCCCGCAGGGCGACCAGGCCGCCGCAGGCGCGTTCGACGGAACCGTCGAATGGCCGGTAAGCTTCGACGTTCCCCCGTTCTACGACGTCGTGATTCGAGACCTGGATCCGGCGAAGTTCGGCGACGACGCAGTCGTCGCGACGTACAAGGCCCAGGAAGGTCCCGCGTGGACGTGCCCCGACGATCTCGAGACTCAGCTTCCGGAGCGGTTCGCCGTCGAGCTGCACGACATCGCAGCGGCCCCGGGTCAGCAGCCGCAGCGACTGGAGTTCTCGCGGCGCTGAGAGCGTGGGCACAATTGCCCTCGCGAGCGCGCATCTTCGTCAGAAGATGCGCCAGAGACATCATCAGGGCCTGGGCAGAGCACGCTCCAGCGATTTCTGCCCTGGCTCTGAGCGCGCTGGCCGCGGGCGGCTGCGGCGGCGAGGTCGAGGCGAAGGAGAGCAGCACGCTGGGCCCGATCGCGGCGCCCGCGCCCGCGCCGGTGGCGGAACCGGCGGTCACGCTTGCGCCCTCCGCCCCGGTGCCGATCCCCGAGGCGGTCCACCCGACGGCGGTAGCGCTCGAAGAGGCGCTCGACGGCTTCTACGAGGGCGACCCCAGCGCCACGGCAGATCGTTGGGAGGACTATCGCACGTCCGTCCGGATCGCGAACGAGTGGCTCGACGATGTCGAGCCCCCGCTGAGCGAGTCGGACCTCGATATTGCGGAGCGGGTGGCTGACGTCGCCGTGATGCTCGGCACGACCGTCGGAGGCTGGACCGAAGATCCCGCGACGGCCGTCGAATTCAATATGCGCTGGCTCGAAGCACTCGCTGCAGACGTCGACGTGTCTGGCGCGGTCGGAAGGAAGCTCTACGGACGGGAGCTCAGATGGCAAGTCGAGACTATCGCCGACTGGGCAGGGAAATCGGCGGCTGTCGAGATGCTGGGTGACGAGACTCTGGAGATCGTCGAATCGCTCGACCCACATTCGCTACTCGCGTGCCTCGCGTTCCGCGCCGACTGTCGACGACTTCTCGGGGACTTCCGCGGCGCGTATGCGGATCTCGCGCGGTGCGACGCCGCGCGTTCGGGTGAGGGCAACACCTGGGAGACCGAATACTCGATCCACGCAATCAGGTTGAAGCTGGAGCTCGACCTCGGACGGTTCGATCAAGCCAAGGGGGCACTGAGCCAGCTCGTTCGCCTCGCGGAAACGGCTGAATCGGAGCACCACAAGCTCAGCGCGACGACCCATCGCGTCCGGTACCTCCTCGAAGCGGGGGAGTATGCCGCCGTACGGGCGATCGTCGAGCCGATCGTCGAATACTACGACTCGCGCGACGAAGTGGACTGGCTGGTGCAGCGCGAGCTTCGCAGTCTCATGGTGCTGGATGCGATCGCGGGCGGCTACATCTCCGATGAACCCGACGCGCTCCGCGAGGCCGAGGCGCAAATGCGGTCGGCTCTCGACGGCGAGTCCATGGCACCCGCGGAGAATGTGCTGCTCTACCGCATCCAGCTCGCCTCTCTAACGATCCGCACTGGGGATCTCGAAGCGGCGCAGCGCGAGCTGGATCGCCTGATCGAGGGACTGGATCCGGAGGGGATCTACGCCGACTCCCTCTTTCGAGCGCGCGTCGAAGCACGCCAGCTCGAGCTAGCGATCGCGATGCACGCGTACGGCAGTCCCGAGCGAATCGAAGCTGCGCGGGCCCTGGAGCGGAGACTCGATGATCTCGTGGACTCGTGGCGCGCGATCGACGTACCGGGCGGTGTCGGGTTCCTGCACTTTCCTGAGTGGCTCCACATCGTCTCGCTCCTCATCGACGAGACGCTGGACGGATCGCCGGAGAGCAACGCACGCGCGCTCGATCTCGCGCTTGCAGTCGACGGGTGCGCTTCCATCCCCAGCCAGCGCGGGGCTCTGTCCCTCAGAGCAGAGGAGCTCGTGCGAGCCTGCGGCGAAACCAGCTCGGCGGTCGTCGCCTACATCCCGAGCCGTACGAGCACGCACTGCTTCCTCGTCGATGCAAGCGGAGTCCATCACACCCGCATGAAGAGCACGGGCGAGCTCGAGGCGACGCTCGCCGAGCTGCAGCGGTCGCTCCGCCGTCCCCCCACGGGCGACACCTCGAGCTGGCTGCCGCCGCCGCTCGCACGAGCCGTCGAAGACCTCTCCCGGACCCTCGTTCCGGACGCGATTCGCGAGGACCCGACGGCGTTTACGTCCATTCACTTCATGGCCAAGGGAGCGTTGGCTTCGACGCCGTTCGAAGTTCTTCCCTGCGCGAACGGACTCCCGATCGGCCTCGCTACCTCCGTCGCACGGCTTCCTTCCGCGGTCCTGGTCGGTGCTGACGCACGTCCGTCGGACGGCGAACACGAGGGGACCGCGCGTCTGTTCCGGCTCGAGTCGAGCGATCGCGTCGATGTCGGCATCGACCTGCGCGAGTCGGAGCTCGAGCGGCTTCGGGACGGAATCGGTCCGTACGCCGTGATCGACGCAAACCACCCGGCAACGGCGTCGGCCTTCCTCGACGATGCGACGTCAGGAGCCGATCTCTTCATCGCGTGGACACACGGAGTCACCGACTACGCGGAGCCGATCCCTGCCGGCGTCCTCGTGATCGACGAGACGAGCGCTTCCTCGCAACCGCGGAAATCAGCGCGGTCCGGGAATCCAGAAGGCACCACCAGACTCGGCGGCGAGCAGATCAGCGATGCGCTGCAACGCGCAGGCACCGCTTCGGCACCCGACGTCGTGTTCCTCGCCGCGTGCAACACGGCCGTCGGGCATCTGCGCATCGGGGACGAGTCCGCGTCGAACCTCGGCGGTGTGTTCCTCGGCGCCGGCTCCAGGGCCGCTGTCGTTGCGGACCGGCTCGTGGAGCGCGAGGCCGCGTTCGTGTTCCTCGAGTCTTTCGCAGCGTCGTACGTCGGGGAAGGGCGCACCGCTGGAGCCTCGATGCTGGAGGCCCGGAAGCGTCTTGCCGCGGACGAGCGCTTCTCGAGCCCTCACTTCTGGGCGGCGTTCCAGCTCCTGGGTTGGAGCAACGCTCGCGTGGCCGATCGCTAGTGCTGAGCTCGCGCTGACGGAATGGGCGGCGGTGTCCCGCGTCGAACGCTACGCGCGCTGCTCTTGCCGAGCTCGTGGTTGCTGTGACCGACGCCTCCGGACCCGCCCTCGCTCTGTCCATACGACGACCCGCCCTCGACGCCGGCTCGCTCGATCGAGCCGTCGCCGCCGCGCTCGTAGCAGCGAACGTCGATACTCGCCTCGACCCCGACGAACGCACCGATCGCAACGTTGACGGTCACGGTTTCACCTGCTCCAGCCCAGACGAGATGCTCGAGGTGCACCTTGAGGAGCACCTGATCCGACCCGGCGCTCGCATCCTCACCCGTCCCGTAGACCACGACCTCGAGATCGTCCGGCGCTCCGCCGCTCGGCATCGCCGGCAGCACCACGTCGACCTCGACGCTCGGTACTGGCGCAAACAGGTCCCAGCGCGTGTCGGCGATCACGGGCTGCAGGGCCTCTTCGTCGACGTCCTCCGCCAGCGCGAGGTACGCCGCGCTGGCCTGGCTGACGAACTGCAGCACGTCGACGTCTCCGTCTCCGTCGAAGTCGGCGGCCACCGGATTCGCCCGCAGTTCGTCCATGTCGCCGTGCCCGCAGTCGAGAGCGATGAAGTCGGCACCGGGGCCGAAGGACGGTCCGCCTGACTGCTGGAGGAGCGAGAGCGCCTCGGCCCGGCGCGTCGAGTTCAGCACGAGGTCGGTCGCGCCGTCTCCGTCCAGGTCGGCGGCGCCGAGAGCGCTCGGC
>JBCCSK010000224.1:0-9690 GCA_039200205.1 Planctomycetota bacterium | reverse complement strand
GAGGAGGCGATCGAGCACTACCCCGGCTCGATGATCATCGTCACGCACGACCGGTACTTCCTGAACCGGGTCGCGACGCACATCCTCGCCTTCGAGGGCGTCGACGAGGACGGCGTGGCCATCGTCCGCTTCCACCACGGCGACTACGAGTCCTACAAGGACTGGAAGAAGTCGCGGGGCGAGGACATCGACGAGCGCAAGGGGCCGCACCGCAAGTTCAAGCGAGACTGACCGTGGGCGCGTCCCCGGACGAGCTGGACGTCGCGCGCGGCATCCTGCGGCAAACCCCCGACGCGGGCCTGACCGGGGTCCAGCGGGCCTTCCGCGACCAGATCGACGCGTTCCTGGTCGAGCACGGCCCGGTCGCGCTGACGCGCGCGTGCCTCCCCGGACACCTGACCGCCTCGTGCGTGCTGTGGAGCCACGACCGCGAGCGCTTCCTGCTCCACCACCACCGAAAGCTCGACCTCTGGCTGCAGTTCGGCGGCCACTGCGACGGCGAGGGCGACACGCAGAGCGTGGCCGTCCGTGAGACGCTGGAGGAGAGCGGGATCGCCGTGAGCTGGGTGACGCCCCACCCGATCGACTTCGACGTCCACACGATCCCCGCGCGGCCCGGCGAGCCCGAGCACCTCCACCTCGACGTGCGGTACCTGGCCGTGGCTCCCGAGGACGCCCGCGAGGCGATCTCGGACGAGTCGCTCGCGCTCCGCTGGTGGACGCCCGGCGAGGCGCGGCGCGAGAAGCTCGATGCATCGCTACGACGCATGATCGAGTTCGGCCCGCCCCAGGACGCGCTTCGATGACCGCGCCCGTCCCAGGCCGAGCCGCGAGATAGCCGGATAGACTTCCGGCGGTAATGCGGATCCTGTACCTCGCAAAACAGCTCCCGGGGGACATCCCCGACGGCTACGACATCCGCTTCCGCGGCACGGTCGAGCGCCTGGCGCTGTCCCACGACGTCGACGTCCTCTCGTACGACGTCGGGAAGATCGACGACGACCTCGCGGCCCGTCTCTCGTCCTGCAGGACGATCGAGATCGCCCCGGACCGCGTCGCACCGCCGCTCCAGCGCGCCGCCGAGTTCTTCAGCGAGCGCTCGCTCCTCGTCCCGGACGAGGGCTTCGCGCGAGCCCTGAAGGAGACGCTGGAGGCCCGCGACTACGACCTCGTCCTGGTCGCCGGCTGGGCGCTGCTCCACTACGTCCCGCTGATCCGTCGTGTCTCGGGCCGGGATCTGCCCGTGATCGCCGATCCGGCGGACGACGAGGTTCGCGCCAAGGAGATCGCTCTGACGCGGACGCGCGGACTCAAGGAACGCTTCGGCGCGTGGCGGCGCCTCGTCCAGACGAGGAAGTACCAGTCGAAGTACCTGAAGGACCTCGACATGGTCCTGTTCGTCTCGCCCGACGACGCCGCGTCGACGCTCGCCCGGGTGCCGGGCGCTCCGGTCGTCGTGTGCCAGAACGGCGTCGACACGGACCGCTTCGCACCCGGCACGTCGGACAGCGACAGCCCGGTGCTCGTCTTCGAGGGAACGATGACGTTCCCGCCGAACGTCGAGGGCGCCGTTCGCCTCGCGCGCGACGTCCTGCCGCTCGTTCGCACGGAGGTCCCCGAAGCGCGCGCGCTGCTCGTCGGACGCGACCCCGTTCCCGAGGTGCGCGCCCTCGCCTCCGACGCCGTCGAGGTGACAGGCACCGTTGCGGACGTCCGCGCGGAGGTCCTGCGCGGCTCCGTCTTCGTCTGCCCGCTCGTCAGCGGCACCGGTCAGAAGAACAAGCTCCTGCAGGCGTGGTCGATGGGTCTGCCCGTCGTCGCCACGACGATGAGCACCACGGGGCTCGACGCGCGGTCCGACGAGAACGTGATCCTCGCCGACGAGACCCAGGCGATCGCGGACGCGTGCGTGAAGCTCCTGCGGGATCCGGCCGAGCGAAGGCGTCTCGGCGAGGCGGGCCGCAGGACCGCCGTCGAGGTCTACTCCGTCGACCGCAAGATGGGCGAGCTGCAGGAGCTCGTCGAAGGACTCGTCGACGGCGCCTCGAGCGCCGCTCCTTCCCCCGCACACCGCTGAGCTCGATGAGCCTCGTCGCCTTCTACAGCCACCACAAGTGCGCCTCGACCTGGATCAGCGGAACGCTCCGCGCGGCCTGCGACGAGATGGGCTGGAAGCTCGCGTACCTCCCGCAGACGCGGGACTTCGGCGGTGACCTCGCCGGCTACGTCGAGCGCAACAAGATCGACCTCGTCAGCTACGTCAACGCGGAGATCGAGCACGCGAGGACGCTGCCCGAGCACCGCGGCTTCCACGTCGTCCGCGACCCGCGCGACGTCATCGTGTCGGGCTACTTCTCGCACAAGAAGACCCACCCGACCCACGCGTGGCCCGAGCTGATCCCCCACCGCGAGAAGCTCCAGAAGCTCTCCAAGCGCGACGGGCTCCTGGAGGAGATCGAGTTCAGCTCGCAGTTCCTCGACCCCATGTCCAGCTGGGACTACGACCAGCCGCACGTGCTCGAGCTGCGACAGGAGGAGTTCACGAGCGATCCGTACCGTGGCTTCCTGGAGGTGTTCGAGTTCCTCGGGCTGCTCGACGACAGCCACTACAACAAGGTGCGGTGGCCGGGCTACCTGCTGTCGTCGTCGCTCAACATCCTGCACATGAAGTCGGCGGTCGTGCCGCGCAAGAAGCGCAAGACGATCCCGGGCGAGCGCGTGCTCGGCATCGTCTACGACCGCCGCTTCGAGAAGTTCGCGGGCGGACGGTCCAAGGGTCAGGTCGACGAGAAGAGCCACTACCGCCGGGGCAAGGCCGGCGACTGGCGCGAGCACCTGGAGGACGTGCACATCGACGCGTTCCGCGCCCGGTACGGCGACCTCGTCGAGCGGCTCGGCTACGCGTGGTGACGCGCGCAGCCGAAACGGCCCGGGGACCCATGCGGATCACCCGGGCCTTCCTGGCGGCTCTCCCGCGCCGCACTTCGGACTAAACGCCCGAGGCAGCACTCTCGCTCAGGGCGCGGGCAGCGATCGCTGCAGCTTGCGCTGCCCCCGCCCTGATGATGTCTCTGGCGCGTCTTCTGACGAAGACGCGCGTCGAGCCTGGGCATGCCTGCCCAGGCTCACATGTTTCTTCGGATGACGAGGAGCTTCGCGATCATCGCGTAGTCCTCGGCCGTTGCGCTCCCCTCGGCCTCGTAGGCGCCGAGCTTCTCGATGGCCTTGTCGATCTGCTCGTCGAGCAGCGCGAGGCGCAGCGCCTGCACGGCTTCGGCGAACGACTGGGCGGTGCGGAAGTTCATCTCGGCGACGGCGAGGAACTTGTCGCGGTACTCCTGCGGCGCGGGGGCGTCGACGAAGACGCGCGAGCGCCGGACCCAACCCTCGAGGACGGCCTGGGCCTGGCTCGCAGTCCATCCGCCGCCGCGTGCTCGCTGACCGAGGACGCTGACGGCTCGGTCGAGGCGTGCGAGGACGAACGTCTGGCGGAGCTCCGCGAGCTCGAGATCGCCCACGAACGCGGCACGCGTCCTGGCGATCAGCTGCTCGGTCGCAGCAACCATCCGGCCGCGCATCTCGCCGTCCTTGGGGAGGCGCTGGAGCTCTTGAAGGAGCGAAGCGAGCTCCTCGTCGATGGGCACACCGGCGTCGACGGCATCGTCGAGGCTGCCTAGCGCCTTCGAGATCTCGGCGGAGACGTCCCGCGGGACCTGATCGAGGCTGGCGTCGTTCGAGGGCGTCGACGCGTCGGCGGCCTGGGCCAGCGGAAGGAGCGCGAACAGAGCGATGGTGGGACGGAACATGGCACCCGGCAGGTAGGGGTCGTGGACGCGGCGAGAGATCTCGCGGCATGGGCGCGTCCGAGGCAGGGAACGGCCGGCGGTCCGGCCGGCGCCGGGCGGCCCGCTTGGGCCCTTCCGACGGCATGTCTCACGAGCGAGACGCGCCCGTGGGGCGAACGCTCGAAACGAGAATCGTCGGCGGCGCCGGGGATCGGCTCGCGGTCAGTCGGCAAGCAGCTCGTCGACCAGCGCGGGCACCACCTCGCTCGCGCGTCCCGCGCGGAACTCGTCCCGCGGGTCGAGGTTGTCGGGTTCGGCCAGCCCCTGGCAGAGGGTCCGGGCTCCGTTCGCGCGCGCGTACGACAGGTACCCCGCCGCCGGATAGACCGCGCCGCTCGTGCCGATCGCAACGAACTCGGTCGCCGTCGCGCCGGCGCGCTGGATCTCGTCGAGGTGGTACGGGATCTCACCGAACCACACGACGTCCGGGCGCACGGGCTCGTGCCCGCACGCGGGGCACGTGACGAACGTCTCCGCGTCGAGATGATCGGCGTCGACGAACGCGTGCCCGCACTCCTCGCACTTGAGCTTCGCGAGCTGGCCGTGCATCGCCAGCACCGTCGAGCCGGCCCGCTGGTGCAGGTCGTCGACGTTCTGCGTGACGAGCGTGAAGCCGTGTCCGCGCTGCTCGAGCTCCGCCTCGAGCCGAGCGAGCGCGCGGTGCGCAGCGTTGGGCTCGACCGACGCGAGCTGGGCGCGGCGGAGCTGATAGAAGCGCCAGACGAGGGAGCGGTCCCTCGCCCAGGCCTCGGGCGTCGCGACCTCTTCGAAGCTGTGCCCCTCCCAGAGACCGCCGGCATCTCGGTACGTGTCGACGCCGGAATCCGCGGAGATCCCGGCGCCCGTCAGTACGACCACGTGTCTCGTCATCTACGCCTCCCGGCTGGCACCGGAGCGCAGGACACGCTCCAGGTCGACGCGGTCGAGGTTACCGCCGCAGACGATCACCGCGTCCTGCCGATCGTCCAGGGGCGCAGGATCGCGGCTCCGGACGGCGAGTGCGACCGCGGCGGCTCCCTCGCCGAGCAGGCGCTCACGCTCGAGCAGCGCGAGGAGCGCAGACTCGATCTCGTCCTCCGACACGAGCTCCCAGCGATCGACGAACGCCGCGCAGGGCTCGAACGTGACCGAGCCTTCCTCCAGGGCACCGGCGGTCGCGAGCGAGAGCGTTGGAAGGTGCGGCGTCTCGACGACGCGCGCAGCGGCCACCGAGGCATGCATTGCACAGCTCGCCTCGGGGGAGCAGCCGACGACCTCGATCGACGGATCCGCGTCCTTCAGCACGGCCGCGATGCCCCCGATCAGCCCGCCGCCGCCCACGGCGACGTACACGCGGCCGATCCGTGGCGCCTGCTCGAGGAGCTCGAGGGCCATCGTGCCCTGCCCTGCCATGACGAGCGGATCGTTGTAGGGAGACACGAATGTCTCGCCGGTCCGCTCGGCGCGAGCGCGGGCCGCCCGCTCGGACTCTCCGCACTCCGCGCCCTTCCGCTCGACCGCTGCCCCGCGCGCCTCGATCGCCGCGACGCGCGCGTCGGAGGTCGACTCGGGCACGATCACCGTCGCGCGGACGCCGAGGCGGTCGGCCGCGTACGCGACCGCGGCGCCGTGGTTGCCCGTCGAGGCGGCGACGACGCCGCGCCTGCGCTCGTCCTCGGTGAGTCGGCCGAGGCGGTGGAGCGCCCCGCGCACCTTGAACGATCCGGTCGGCTGGAACGACTCGAGCTTCAGGAGGAGAGCGCCGGTCCGGTCGAGGCCGAGCGCGGGGCGCGTCGGCGTCGGATCGAGCAGGGGCCGGATGGCGCGCGCGGCGTCCTGGCTCTCACGCGCGTAGGAGCGTGCGGATCGAGTCTCCATGCCCCCATCCTGCCGCGTCGCGTCACGCGGCGCCCGGGGCGGCGTCGATCGCTTCCGGCTCCTCGCGCCCTCGGAGCGGCGCACGGAGGATCCGCAGCCCGTCCTCCAGCACCACGTACGCCACCGGTACGAGGACGAGGATGAGCGCGGTGGCGACGGCCAGACCGAAGAAGATGCTGATCGCCATCGGCTGCAGGAACCTCGCCTGGCCGGTGGCGAAGAACGTGAGCGGCGCGAGGCCGAGCATCGTCGTGACCGAGGTCAGGACGATCGGGCGGAAGCGCAGCCTTCCGGACTCGAGGACCGCGTCGAGCATCGCGACGCCGCGGCGGCGGCGCTGGCCGATGAAGTCGACGAGGATCAGCGAGTCGTTGACGACGACGCCCGCGAGGGCGAGCAGTCCGATCAGCGACATGAGCGTGATCGAGCGGTCCATGAGCGCGTGCCCGAGCACCATCCCGACCGCGGCGAACGGGATGACGAACATGATCACGAACGGCTGCGCGAAGCTCTGGAACAGCGTGCCGAGGATCAGGTAGATCACGACGGCCGAGAGGATCGCCGCCGCGCCGAGCCCCCGCATCGAGTCCGCCGTCTCCTCGGCACGTCCGCGGAGGCGGTAGGACTCGCCGGCCGCGAACGCGGGGTCGCGGGACAGCTCCTCGTCGAGCGCCGCGAGGATGCGCTGGGCGTTGCCCTCGGTCTCCTCGACGTCCGCGCTGACGACGACGGAACGCAGCCGATCCTCGTGGCCGATCGACGACGGCCCGGTGCTGCGGCGCACGTCGGCGACCGTGCGGAGCGGGACGCGCTCCGTCGCGACCGGGTTCATCGCGCTCGGGGGCAGAGCGATCATGAGCTCCTCGAGCACGCCGGGGGAGGCGCGGTCCTCCTCGGGGTGCTTCAGCACGATCGAGACGTCGTCCTGGTCGCGGCGCACGCTCGCGACCTCGCGGCCCTCGAACGCCGTGCGGATCTGGAAGGCGAGGTCCTGCTCGGTGAGGCCGAGGAGGCGCCCGCGGTCGTGCGGCTCGACGTCGACCCGTCCCATCCCGCTCTCGACGTCGGTGCGGACGTCACGAACTCCGGCGAACCGCTCGAGTCGCGCCTCCAGGCGCTCGGCGTGCGCGCGGAGCGAGTCGAGGTCGCGGCCGAGCAGGGCCACCTCGACGGCGCGCCCGGCGGGCCCCGTCTGCGGCTGGCCGATCTCGTAGCTCTCGACGACGGCGGGCAGGTCGACGAGCTCGGCGCGCAGGTCCTCGATCACCTCGGACGTCGTTCGCACGCGCCCCTCCCCCTCGATCAGCTCGACCCAGACCTGGCCGAGGTGCGGGGCGAGCTCGAAGTTCGCGACGTCGGACGCGGCGACGCCGAGGAGCGTGTGCTTGGACTCGACCTCGCCGCTGGAGACTCGATCGACGTCCGCCTCGACCTCCGCGCAGACCGTCCGCGTCTCGTCGATCGACGCGCTCGAGTCGAGGCGCAGGGAGACGTAGAAGAGCTTGCTCTCGAAGTCGTCGAACAGGACGAACGGAATCCGCGTCGCACCCAGCGCCGCGACGACCGCGCCGCCGCCGAGCGCGAACGCGAGCGTCGCGTACCGCCAGCGAAGCGCGAGCCGCAGGAAGCTCGCGTAGCCGTCCTGGACCGGCGTGTACCAGCGGCGGATCGTGCCGCCGGACTGCGCGGCCCGCGCCTGCATGCGTGCGACGGCGCGCTTCGAGGTCCAGTGCGCGAGGTGCGCGGGGAGGATCGTGAACGCCTCGACGAGCGAGATGACGAGGCACGCCGCGACGACGATCGGCAGCGGCCGCAGGAACAGCCCGGTCGATCCCGACAGGAGCAGGATGGGAAGGAACGCCGCGATGCTCGTCAGGATCGTCGCGACGACGGCGCGGCCGACCTCGACGGTTCCCTCGACCGCCGCGACGTCCGGCGCGTCCCCCTCCTCCATGCGGCGGAAGACGTTCTCGCCGACGACGATCGCGTCGTCGACGATCATCCCGAGGACGACGATGAGCGCGAACATCGCGATCATGTTCATCGTCACGCCGAGGGTCCCCGCGAGCATGATCCCGCCGAGGAAGCTGATCGGGATCCCCAGCGCGGTGACGAGGGCGACGCGCGGGCTCAGGAACAGCAGCAGCGCGAGCATGACGAGACCGGCGCCGAGGAGCCCCGACTCGGTCATCGTCCGCAGGCGGTTCTCGACGTAGATCGAGAGGTCGCTGTTCGTGCCGAGCGCGACGCCGTCGGGCATCGCGTCCGCGCGCTCGGCGATCGTCTTCCGCACGTCCCGCGCGATGTCGATCGTGTCGCCGGACGCGGTCTTGTTCACCTGCAGATGGACGCAGGGGAGGCCGTTGAATCGCCCGCGCGACTGGCCGCGCTCGGTCGCCTCGGCGAGGCGCGCGATGCGCTCCAGCGTGACGATGCCGCCGGTCGGCGACGTCGCGACTGGCAGGTCGGCCAGGTCCCTCGCCCACTGGACGTCACCTCCGACGCGGAGCAGCCGCTCCTTCTCGTCCACCTGGACGCTGCCGAGGGGCGCCTCGGCGGTCCGCGCCGCGACGGCGGCCGCGATGGCGTCCAGGGTGAGTCCGTGCCGCTGCAGCTCGGCGGGCTCGACCTCGATCCAGATGCGCGGCTCCAGCGTCCCCGTCGACACGACCGACGCGACGCCGGGGAGCGCCTCGAGCGCGCGCGCCTCTTCCTCGGCGATCCGCTCGAGCACGCGATCCTCGGCGCGCCCGTAGACGAACACCGCGATCACGGGGAAGCGGTTCTGGACCTCCGTGACGACGGGCTCCTCGGCGTCCTCCGGCAGCTCGACGTCGCCGCCGCGGACGCGATCGCGCGCGTCGGCGAGGACGCCGCTGACCCCGGCGCCGTCGTCGAGCGTCAGCTGGATGCGAGAGAGACCCTCGCGGCTGACCGAGCGCATCTCCTTGACCCCGTCGAGGCCGTCGAGGACGTCCTCGATGGGCGCGGTCACCAGGCGCTCGACGTCGATCGGCGACGCGCCCGGGAAGACCGTGAAGATCTCGACCGCGTCGAGCGAGAAGTCGGGGAAGACCTCGCGCGGCATCCCGCGATAGACGACGACGCCGCCGATCGCCAGCGCGAGCATCACGAGGTTGGCTCCGACGGGGCCGCGGACCGAGAGCCACGCGAGCCAGCGGATCATCGCGGCACCCCTAGCTCGCTCCGCGTCGAAGCGCGTCGCGCGGCCTCGACGGGCCGGCACAGCGAACCGTCGCCGATGAGCTCGATCGACGACGTGACGACCTCGTCGCCGCGCGCGAGTCCCGCGCGAACGAGGCGTCCGCCGTCGTACGTTCGCGGAGCGAGGTCGAGCTCGCGCGCCTCTGCGACGGCCAGGCCCTCCGCGCCTCGCGCGCCGACGACGAAGACGACCGCTCGTCCGTCGCGGTAGCCGATCCAGCGCTCGTCGACCCAGATCGCGCCGTCGAGCGGCTGACCCTCCAGGACGACGTCCGCGGACGTCCCGGCCGGCAGACCGAGGGGATCGTCGAAGAGCGCCTCGACGGTGACCGAGCGGGTGATCGGCTCGACGAACGCGCCGATGGCGCGCACCTCGCCGACGATCTCTGCGCCGGGGCGCGACAGGGGTCGGGCGGCGGCGAGGGCGCCGACGTGCAGTGCTGCGACGTCGTCCTCGTGGATCTCGGCGACGAGCCGGAGCGAGGCGACGTCGACGAGCGTGCCGATCGGCTCGGCCGGCGCGAGGACGCGACCGATCTCGGGGACGGGCGCGCCGGGGACGGTCGGAACGAAGCGGCCGGTGAACGGGGCGACGACGCGCGCGGTCTCCCGGCGCTGCTCGAGGACCGCCAGCTGATCCTCGCTGAGGCGGATCTCCAGCGTGGCGAGGTCGACGCTGGCCCGGGCGGTCTGGAGGCGCGCCGCGGCCTCTTCCTCGGCGAGCGCGGCGGACAGCGTCTGGCGCCGGGCGAGGTCGTAGCGG
>JBCCSK010000223.1:0-9702 GCA_039200205.1 Planctomycetota bacterium | reverse complement strand
GTTCGATGAGTCGGCGGCTCTGGGTTGCGGCGCTCGTCGTCCTGTTCGTCGCGTTCGTGCCGCTGGGGCGGACGGCCGATGGTCCACGCATCGGCTCGAAGAAGTTCACGGAGTCCGTGATCCTCGGCGAGGCGATCGCCGCGCTCGCGCGCGACGCGGGCGTCGACGCGGTGCACGCGCGCGAGCTCGGCGGCACGCGGATCCTGTTCGCGGCGCTCACCTCCGGCGAGATCGACGTCTACCCCGAGTACACGGGCACGATCGCGCGCGAGATCTTCGCCGGCGAAGGCATCGAGGACGCTCCCGCGATGCGCGCCGCGCTCGCCAAGCGCGCCGTCGAGATGTCGGAGCCGCTGGGCTTCAACAACGGCTACGCGCTCGCGATGCTCCCGGGCCGCGCCGACGAGCTGGGCGTGCGGGCGATCTCCGACCTCGGCCGCCTGCCCGACCTTGCGCTCGGCTTCAGCTCCGAGTTCATGGAGCGCGGCGACGGATGGCCGGCGCTCCAGCGCGCGTACGGCCTTCCGCAGCGAACCGTGCGCGGGATGGACCACGACGTCGCCTACCGCCAGCTGGCGAGCGGCACGATCGACGCGATGGAGGTCTACACGACCGACGCGGCCATCGAGAGCTACGGGCTGCGGCTGCTGGAGGACGACCGCGCGCACTTCCGCCGCTACGACGCGGTGCTCCTGTACCGGACGGACCTCGCCGACCGCGCTCCCGAGATGGTCGAGGCGTTCGACGAGCTCGTCGGAAGCCTCGACGAAGCGCGCATGACCGGGCTGAACGCCGAAGCGCGCCTCGAAGGCGTGCCGGAAGCCGCCGTCGCAGCCGGCTTCCTCGCCGAAGATCTCGGCGTCGTCGTCGAGGTCGAGCGCACGTCGCGGTGGGAGCGGATCGGCCGCGCGACGCTGGAGCACCTTCAGCTCGTTCGCCTCTCGTTCCTGCTCGCAGTCCTCGTCGGAATCCCCCTCGGCGTCCTCGCCGCCAAGTCGCGCCGGCTCGGCCCGGCGATCCTCGGCATCGTCGGCGTCATCCAGACGATCCCCGCACTCGCGCTGCTCGTCGTTCTGATCCAGCCCGTTGCGGCGCTCGGACTGACCGGCGTCGGCTCGGGTTCGGCGGCGGCGATCGTCGCGCTCTTCCTCTACACGCTGCTGCCGATCGTTCGGAACACCGCCGAGGGACTGCGCGCGATCCCCGCCGACCTGCGCGAGTCCGCCGAGGCGCTCGGACTCCCGCCGTTCGCGCGCCTCTGGCGGATCGAGCTGCCGCTCGCGTCGCGGACGATCCTCGCGGGTCTGAAGACAGCCGCGGTGCTGAACGTCGGCTTCGCGACGCTCGGCGCGCTGATCGGCGCGGGGGGCTACGGACAGCCGATCCTGACCGGCATCCGGCTGGACGACTACGGCCTGATCCTGGAGGGCGCCGTTCCGGCGGCGGCGCTCGCGCTGGTCGTCCAGGGCCTCTTCGACCTCGCGGACAAGATCCTGATCCCCGAGGGGCTCAGGCTCTCGCGCTCGGTCTGATGCGATCACTCAGGGCGTCGGCAGGACTCGCCGCCCCTTTGCAGCCGATGCCATCGAACCTCTCTGTGGTACCCGCTCGCGCTCGTCAGGCGTCAGGTCTGGGAAGTGGCCTTCGAGTAGAGCCAGCCCCTTCGTTCCTAGGGGCTCGTCAAGCAGTCACTTCACGCAGTCGGCGGCTCATCCCACCGCCGCTCACGATCTGCGGCGAATGACAGGACGGCGCGGATATCGGCGCGTGAAAGGACATCGAAGTCGTTCAGGATCTGGTCCTCCGACATCCCTCCCGCGAGAGACTCGAGGACGTCATAGACCGTGATCCGCGTTCCCTTGACGCAGGGCTTGCCGCTCCTGACCCCCGGCGTGATCGTGATGCGTTCCCGCCAGGTCATGTCGCGAGCCTAACCTCGATTCACGCGATGGGGCGCCGCGCGTGTCCCGACGTTCATCAGTATCCGCGCCGATCGTAGACATACTGCGCTGTCTCTCTGCTCCGACCGCCCGTCCGTACTCCCGGTGGTCGTACGGGGTCGCGGACCGCCTCCTGATCCCCGAGGGGCTCAGGCTGTCGCGCTCGGTCTGAACAGGTTGACCGAGAACCGCGATTCGCCGTCCAGCCAGCGCTCCGCCACTTCGAAGCCGCTCGAGCGCGCGAGGTCGTCGATCTCCTCGAACGAGTACTTGTAGGAGTCTTCGACGTGGATACGTTCGCCCTCGGCGAACGTGAGATCGAGGTCGACGTCGTCGACGCGGACGGTCTGGTCGCGCTTCGATTCCAGCGAGAGGACGACGCGTCCCTCGTCCTCCTGGTAGACGGCGTTGTGCTCGAAGCCGTCGACGTCGAAGTGGCCGCCGAGCTCGCGGTTCATGCGCTCGAGGACATTGAGCGTGAAGTCCGCGGTGACGCCCTCGGAGTCGTCGTACGCGCGCTCCAGGACGTCGCGGTCCTTGCGCAGGTCGACGCCGATGAGCAGCCGGTCGCGGTCGGTCATGTGACGGCGGAGCCGGCTGAGGAACGCCTTGGCCGCTTCGCGGTCGAAGTTCCCGATCGTCGATCCCAGCCACACGATCAGCTTCTCGCGGTCCTTGCGCTCCTCCATCCACTCGAAGCCGCGCTCGTACTCGCCGACGATCCCGGTGACCTCGAGGTCGTCGTAGTCGTCGAGCAGGTCGCGTGCGCTGGACTCCAGCGCGGCGCGCGAGATGTCGATCGGCACGTACTCGAGGGTGTCGCGCTCGCGGAAGAACGCGTCGAGGAGGCGGCGGGTCTTGATCGAGCTGCCGCTGCCGAGCTCGACGAAGACCGCGTCGTCGTGGACGAGGTCGACGATGTCGTCGGAGCGCGCGCCGAGGATCTCGGCCTCGGCCCGCGTCGGGTAGTAGTCGTCGAGCTCGCAGATCGCGTCGAAGATCTCCGAGCCGCGGGCGTCGTAGAGCCAGCGACAGTCGATGCGCTTCGGGTTGCGGGAGAGGCTGCGCGCCACGTCCGTGCCGAAGTCGTCCGCGGCTTCGACGGGGGCGTCGACGATCAGGGACAGACGGTCATCCGTCATCGAGATTCGGGGCGGTGGGGATCGAGAGTTCGGTGAGCAGGTCGCGCCAGGCGGCCAGCTCACGAGCGGGGGCGAAGAGGTGCGCGCGCGCGTCCGTCGCCGCTTTCAGGGAGTCGCGAAAGGCAGTTCCGCGCTCCGAGCGGTCGAGGAGTGCAGCCAGCGCTTCGGCATCGCCGACGGGAAAGTACCCAGGATAGTCGCACCCCAGGAGGCCGATGGAACCGGGAATCTGGGTGGAGATCGTCGGAACGCCCAGAACCGTCGCCTCGCCGACGGCATTCGCGCCCCCCTCGAGGTGCGAGGTCAGGCAGTGCAGCATCGACCCCGCGAGGATCGACAGCGCCGTCTCTCGCGGCAGCTCTCCGCGCCATTCGTAGCGCGGATTGGCCGCTGTTTCCGCGCGCGCGGCGTCCTCCATCGCGGTCGAGAGAGCCCGGCCGAGGTGGACGACGCGGAGCTTCGAGTCGTCCGGGACGAGGCGTGCGGCGCGCGCGGCGAGCAGCGGATCCTTCACCGGCCGCAGGTGTCCGAGGACGCAGACCTGGAATCCGTCCGGAGGCACGGGGTCGCCGACCATGCTCACGTCCACGGACTGATGGACGACACGCGCTCGGTCGCGCAGATGCTCGGGCAGGGACTCGACCGCCGCTTCCTGGAGGACCACGAGCCGCGTCGCGAGCTCGAGCGAGCGCGCGGCCTCGACGTCGGCCGGCAGGTCGCGGTACAGGTCGGTTCCGGTCAGCGCGAGGATGATGGGGCGACCGAGGAACCGATCCGAGTAGCGCGCGACCGACGATGCGCTGCGTCTCGCGTGCAGCGCGACGAGGAGATCGACGTCGTGGTCCCCTAGCTCGCGCGCGATCTCGACGTCGAGGCCGAGGGCCTCGAGGCACCTCGCCCAGCGGTTCGCCGTCACGGCGTTCCCAAGCTGTTCGCGCGGACCCGCAGGGGACACGATGAGCGCCTTCATCGCGCGCACGTCCTGAAGCCCGCGACGACGTCGCGCCGGTAGCGCTGGAAGAAGTTGCGGAACGTCGGCCGCACGATGCGCGAGGGCGTCGCCCAGCCGCCGCCGCACAGCACCATGCGCGTCTCGAACGACGCGCGCGAGTAGTCCTCGTACATGTCGGGGACGAAGCCGTCGAACGGGCGGAAGACGCTCGCGGTCCATTCCCACGCGTTGCCGACCATCTGGCGACAGCCGTACGCGCTGTCCGCGCCGGGGCAGGCGTGGACGTCGACCGTTCCGCCTCCGCGCCAGTCGAGGTTCGCGCGCGCGGGGTCGCTGCCGGTCGCGGCGAGCTGCCACTCGGCCTCGGTCGGAAGCCGCCGGCCGGCCCAGCGCGCGTAGGCGTCGGCTTCGTACCACGACACGTGGCTCAGCGCGCGACGCGGATCGAGAGCGCGCCACGATCCGAACTCGCGCACCTCGAACGTGTCGCTCGCGCCTCGGCGCCAGTACAGCGGCATGCGAGCGCCGCTCGCGCGGCGCCAGGCGAGACCCTCGCGAGTCCAGTGACCGTCTTCGTCGTACCCGCCGTCCTCGACGAACGCTCTGAACTCGCCCTCGCTGACCGCGGCGCGTGCGATCGAGAAGGGAGCCACCTCGACGTCGTGCGCCCACTTCTCGTTGTCGAAGCAGAACTCCGCGTCTCGCTCGGCGCCGAGTCGCGCCACTCCGCCGGCGATCTCGGCGTCGCCCCTCACTTCGGACGAGGCCTCATGGAGGCCCCGATCGACGTCGAAGCGCGGAGCGGCGTGCCCGAGCGCCTGGCGCGTGTAGGTGAGGGCCTCGGCGTGCATGTCGTCGTGCAGGATCGCGTAGCGAGTGAGGTACCTCGCTTGCTCCTCGTCGCCGCGACGCTGGAGGACGTCCAGCACGCGGTCGCGCACGGCGTCACCGTACTCGATCGCCTCCTCGCGCCCCGGAACCGGGAGCCGCCAGCGCGCCTCGTGGTCGACCGTCATCGAGTCGAAGCGCGCGTCGGCGTCCGCGTACGTCGGCTCCTGTCCGTCGAAGTGACGCAGAAGCCACAGCTCGTGGAAGTACGTCGCGTGGCAGAGCTCCCACACGAACGGATTCACCGTCGGCTGGTACGGCACGACGAGGTCGGCCTCGTCGAGGTCCGCGATCAGATCGACGAGTCGGCGGCGAGCGTCGACGACCTGCGCGCCCAGATCCGCGGGGGGCATCGCGCCATGCTCGTGGCACGGCGATCGAGTGTCAACGCGCGGCCGTTCGCTGGCCCGCGAGGACCTGAACGAGCGCCTCGTGGACCGACCCGTCGCCTGAAGTTCTCGTCACGCGGAATCGACCCGGCGGGACGGTGAAGACCTCGGGCAGGTCCTCTGCGGTGCGTTCGGCGACGAGCGAGTCGATGTCCTCGCGGATCCAGTGCACGAGCACCTTCTGCGCCGGATCGTCCGGCGCCGCGACCGCAAGTTCGCCGACGGGGTCGAGTGCGACGGACCCGAGCTCGATCGGCTCTTCGCCGATCGCGTGGACCGGCCCGATGACCGTTCGGCCCGTGCCGAGCGTCGCGAGCTCGAGCCAGTGGCCGTCTCCGGGAAGGCGGAACGTGACGCGAGAGCCGAGCGTGCCTGGTACGGGCAGGCGCTGTCCCCAGCGCTTCGACTCGTCGAACACGATCAGCTCGGTCGCGGACGCCGTCGGACGCGCGTCGTCCACGGGCGTCATTCCGACGGGCGTTCCGAGGAGCACTGTCTCGTCGACGAGGAACGGCCGCAGCTCGCCCGTCGGCACGTCGCGCAGCGTCATCTTAGCGAGAGCCGCTTCTTCACGGGCGAGGACGTCGACGTCGACGCGATCCGCCGGACAGCCGAAGATCGTCGCGTGTCCGTCTTCATCGGTAACGGCCCGTCCGATCCAGAGCGTGTTCCCGTCCTCCCGTCGGACCTGCACGACCAGTCCGAGGAGGTCGCTCCCCTCACGCCTCGAATAGGCGACGCGTAGGTCGCGGCGCCGCGAGACGCGCGGTGACCACCGTGCGGTCTCGCCGGGCTCGAGCTCCATCGCGTGTTCGACGCGAGCGTCTCCCGTGCCGACGACGAGGTCGACCGCGTCGGCCGCGAGCTCAGCTCGGTAGCGCCCGTCGCGATCCGTGTACTCCTTGCGGAACCACCGGGCGCCACTGCGTCGGACTCGAACGGGGTAGTTCGGCGCCGGCTGGCCGAGCTCATCCGTGACCACGCCTTCGACCGCGGACAATACGACTTCGCCGAACGTGCCGCTCGACGGCAGCATCGAGCCCCCGTAGCCGAGACCGGCGAGAACGGCGCCTTGCCTTCGGAGTCCGAAGGTCACTCGATCGACCTCCGGCAGCAGCTCGAACGCGATGCCATCCGGTTCCAGTCCCTGACCGCGCTGCGGGCGACTGCGCTCGGCTTCGTTCGGACCGCTCTCTGCGAGGAGCTGGAAGGAGCGCTGTTCGGACGGATCTTGCTGCAGGACGATCTTGCGCGACGAACCGCTCGCCACCGTCACGCGATGGACTCCACCCATGTCCGCCCCCCCGACGACGAACGCGACGTCGACGTCCATTGCAGCGACACGGCTGCTCCAGGCGAGGGCGAGTCGTCCGTCGTCGTCGGCCTTGCCCGCGACGACGAACGGATGGTCCGGCGGCGCGATCTGGACCTCCGCGCCGATCAGTGGATCGCCGAACGTGTCGAGCATCTCAACGTCCAGCGTGAGCGTGAACGCCGCGTCGCTCGTTGCGGGCACAGTGTCAGCGGAGGAGGGGCTCGTTCGTCGATCGTCGGCTTCGACTCCGTCGATGCTCGCGAGCGTCGCGAGCGCAGGACCCGACTCGCTCGCGGGGCCCTTGACGACCGCAGTCGAACGCGCGCGGCCTTCGCTCTGCGTGAGCGTCCAGATCGAGGCTCCAGCCGCGATCGCGCTCACGGCGAGGAGGAGCTTCGCGTTGACGAGCACCTTGGCCGGCGTCGAGGTTGCAGCTGCTTGCCCTGCGCTCGACGCGCTCGAGAGCGGCGCCGCAGGTTCGACGCGTGCCGGCAGATCGAAGGCCCCGATCAGCCCGAGCGCCCACGCCCGTCGATCGCGTTCGCGATCGAGGTCTGCGCGCAGCGCCGCGAGACCGCGCTTGAGACGACTCTTCACGGTCTCGACGGAGATCCCGCTGCGCCGAGCGATCTCGCGCGGCTTCCGATCGTGCAGGTAGCGCTGGACGATCGTGTCGCGGAAGGGCTCGTCGAGCCGTCGCAGAGCGGCCTGGATCGTGTCGCCCCAGTCGAGGGACTCATCGTCCGTCTCCGCCTCGTGGCGCGCCGCGTCCCTCTCGCGCGCGACGCGGCGCGCGTCGTCGCGATGACGGCGCCACGCGATACGACGAGCGATCCCGCCGAGCCAGGCGCGCGGTTCGTCGACCTCGGCCGTGCCGCGCTCGAGCGCGACGCGCCAGGTCTCCTGGGCGAGGTCGAGCGCGGCTGCCTCGTCGTGGACGAGCGCGAACGCGAGTCGGCGCAGGTAGTCGCCGTGGCGGCGCGCGAGGTCGTCGGTCGATTCGTGGGGGAGGTGTTGGCTTCGGCGCATGGGGTTTCGTTCTCCGCCGCCCTGGCTCCCTGGCCGTCGCGATCGAGGCCCGGATTCCGCCGAAAACCCGGGATCAGCCGAGCGTCTGCGCCACGTACCGCTCCAGCGCCTCCCGAACCGCCGGACTGCCCCACGCCTCGCGCGTCGCCGCCGCGTCGCTCTCCCCGTGGGTCGCCATCCGCTCGGCGACGGGCCTGCGGACGAGCGTCTTGGTCCACGCGAAGCTCTCGTGCGGGATCGCGGCCAGCTTCGCCGCCCACGCCGCCGCGCGCGCGTCGAGTTCGTCCGGCTCGACCAGCTCGTCGACGAGACCGCGCTCCAGCGCAGAGTCGACGTCGTACGCGGCCGCGCCGTACACGACCTCCTGGAGGCGATGCGGCGGGACGACGAAGCGCACGATCTCCAGCGCGAGGGAGGGGAACGGAACGCCCACGGCGAGCTCGGGAACGCCGATGCGCCCCTTGCCGCGGACCCCGATTCGAACGTCGCAGCAGCTCAGCAGCAGGCATCCGCCCGCGATCGCATGCCCGCTGCACGCGCCTATGATCGGACGCGACGAGAAGAACAGCGAGGTGAACGCCTGGTCGAGGGCCGGGAGGAACCGATCGAGGTACGCGTCTCCGCCCTCCGCGAGCCGCTTGAGGTCGACGCCCGCCGAGAAGAACCCCTTCGTCCCCGTCAGGATGCAGGCCGGAGCGTCGCTCGCTTCGAACTCGGCCACGGCCTCGATCAGCGCCTCCAGCAGCTCGAGGTCGAGCGCATTCGCGCGGCCGTGGGCGAGCCGCAGGACCAGATGGCCGTCCTCTCGGTGTCGTTCGATCACGTCCTGTCTCGGTTTCGCGCTGCTTTTGCGTGAGATTGCACCGGTTTCGACCGATGACCCAAGCAGGAAGCTAGTCTTCCCGCAGAGATCACGCACGATCTCGCCCTTCCGGATCGCCGAACTCGCTGAGCGATCCACGGCGCACGACAGGATGCGAGAGCGCGACCCGCGCTCCTCGACATCGCGCCGCACCGCCCCTGCTCGTCCTTTCCCTGTCGTCGGGATCAGCACGCGCCGCGCTCCCAACTCTCGCGCGCGCGACACCGAAAGATCCCATGACCAACGTTCAAGGCGAACGTCGTCGACCGCGTCGTAGGCGCTCGAACCGACGGCCGACCGACTCGAAGTCCCCCGCGCCCCGGCTGGAGGGCGGCTTCACCCGCTTCGGCCTCAACGACGAGGTGCTGCGCGGCGTGCAGGACGCCGGCTTCGTGGATCCTCGCCCCATCCAGGACCAGGCGATCCAGCCCGCCCTCGACGGGCGCGACGTGCTGGGCCTCGCGCAGACCGGCACCGGAAAGACGGCCGCCTTCGCACTCCCGATCCTCGATCGACTGCGCGAGCGACGAGGCGACGCACGCGGTCCGCGCGCGCTCGTCGTCGCCCCGACGCGCGAGCTCGCCAGCCAGATCCACGCCGAGTTCGAGCGCCTCGGACAGTTCACGCGCGTTCGCTCGGCCGTGGTCTTCGGCGGCGTTCCGCAGGGTGCGCAGGTCAAGGCGCTGAAGGCGCGTCCCGACGTCCTCGTGGCGTGCCCCGGTCGCCTTCTCGACCTCGCCGACCAGCGCATCGTCGACCTCTCCCGCGTCGAGATCCTCGTTCTCGACGAGGCGGACCACATGTTCGACATGGGCTTCCTGCCCAGCGTTCGCCGGATCCTGAAGCTGCTCCCCGAGCGCCGTCAGAGCCTCCTCTTCTCGGCGACGATGCCGAAGGAGATCCGCCACCTCGCGGACGACGTGCTCCGGAAGCCCGCGGTGATCGAGCTGGCGCACTCGCGCCCGGCTGACACGATCGAGCACGCCCTGTACGCCTGCGTCCGCAACCGCCGCCTCGAGCTCCTGGAAGAGCTGCTCGCGGCCGACGACTTCCGCTCGGCGATCGTCTTCCTGCGCACGAAGCACCGAGCGCGCAAGATCGCGAAGCAGCTCGACGCCCGCGGCCACCGTGCGGTCGCCCTCCAGGGCAACATGAGCCAGAACCAGCGCGTGCGCGCGATGGAGG
>JBCCSK010000222.1:0-9733 GCA_039200205.1 Planctomycetota bacterium | reverse complement strand
CGCTCGCTGTTCTCGACTCGCGGCGACCGCGAAGCCCAGTGCGCGCCCTGGGATGACGCCCAAGAACGTCCGCCTGCTGGTCGTCGAAGACGACCCCTCAATCCGAACCGAGCTCCTCGACGCCCTCCGCGCCGAGGGATTCGACGTGGCGGTCGCCGTGAGCTGTGCGATGGCCATGGAAGCGCTGGAGGGGCACTTCGACCTCGTCCTGCTCGACCTGCGGCTGCCGGACGGCGACGGCCTCGACGTCTGCCGCGCGCTCCGCGCCGCGGGGCGCTCGATCCCCATCATCGTCCTGACGGCGCGCGACGCCCCGGACGCTCGCGTGACGGGACTCGACGCGGGCGCCGACGACTACGTCACGAAGCCGTACCACCTGCCCGAGGTGATCGCGCGCGTTCGAAGTCTCCTGAGGCGCTCCGGCCGCGGAGTGAACGGAGGACTGGCGCGGCACCTCGACCTGTGGGTCGACCTCGACCGAGTCGTCGCCGGACGCGGGGACGAAGAGCTGCAGCTCAAACCGCGCGAGTTCGACCTGCTCTCGTTCTTCGTGCGTCACCCCGGCCGCGCGTGGACCCGCGCCGAGCTGCTCGACTCCGTGTGGGGACACGGCTTCACGGGCGACGAGCGGACCGTCGACCTCCACGTGCGAAGACTGCGTTCGAAGCTGGAGCGTGGGCGGACGGGCGCCGGCTACATCGACACGGTCTGGGGCGTCGGCTACCGGATGCGCGACTCGGAGATCGCGAACGAGGCTGGGCGCTGACGATCCGTCGTCAGCGGTCTTCGACGCTCTCGAACGCCTCGCCGCCGTAGCCGAGCGCTTCGAGGTCGCGCTTGCGCGCGTCGGACATCGACGCCTCGCCCGCGGTCGCATTCGCGTCCGCGGCGGCGGCGCGCTGCTCCTCGAGGCGCGCGAGCATCTCCGCGACGCGCTCGGGGTCGCGATCCGCGAGATCGAACTGCTCCTCGGGATCCTCCGTGATATCGAACAGCCCCGGCGTGTCCCGCTTGCCGACGACGAGCTTCCAGCGCCCCTCGACGAGCGCGAGCTGCTCGTTGCCCGCCTCCTTGCCGTAGCGGGACGAGAGGTGGAGCGCCCGGTCCTCCACCGGCTCGGGCCGCTCGAACGACGCGGCGAGCGAGCGGCCGTCGAGCCGGCTTCCCGGGAGCGGCAGATCGAAGAGGTCCGCGAGGGTCGGGAGAGTGTCGAGCAGCGACGTCGGACCCGGCAGCACGACCCCCTCCGGGACGGCACCCGGCGCAACGAGGATCCACGGCACGCGGACCATCGGCTCGTAGACGAAGTAGTTGTGGCCGACCGCGCCGTGCTGCATGAACGCTTCACCGTGGTCCGACGTCACGAGCACCGCGGGGCCCACGCCCTCGGGAGAGGACAGCGCGGGCTCGACCATCCGCTGGAGGAGGTCGTCGAAGTAGGCGATGTGACCGTCGTAGAGTTCGACGAGCCTCCGCACGTCAGGATGCGTCGGCGCGAGCTTGTCCCGGGTGATGGTGGCGGTGTCGTTGATCGAGCCCGTGATCGCGCTCTCGGCGTCGCCCAGGAACCGCGAGAGGAACGGCTCGGGCGGCTGGTAAGGCATGTGCGGCGGCCCGAAGTGGACGTAGAGGAAGAGCGGCCCGTCGTCGGCCGCGAGCTCGCGCGCCGCATCGTTCACGAGCTCCTCACCGCCTTCGTGGGTGAACCGGTGGTAGGTGTAGCGGTCGAAGCCGCGCCCGAGGCCGGACTCCTCCCCCACGACGGCGTTCTGAACGAGGCCGACCGTCCGGTAGCCCTTGCGCCGGAAGAGTTCGGCGAGCGTCGTCGGACCGTCCTCCGCGAGTCGCTCCTGGAGCCGGAGCACGCCGTGTCGCTCCTGGGCGAGCCCGGTGAACAGCGACGTGATGGACGAGAGCGTCCACGACGTCTGTGAGAGAGCCCGATCGACGCGCACGCCCCGCCCCGCGAGGCGGTCGATGAAGGGGGACGTGTCGCGGGCGCTCCCGTAGGTGCCGAGGTGGGTCGCGTGGAGCGAGTCGGCGACCACGAGCACGAGGCTGCGCCCGGCCAGCGCCCCGGTCAGGGCGGATCCGTCCTCGCCGGCCCCCTCGTCCCCGCCCGAGCAGTTGGGGACGATGATGAGCAGCGCGAGCAGGGCGATGAAGAGGAGCCGGAGCACGTCGCGCGCATGGTGGCCGATCGACCGGGCCCACGTGCAGATCTTCACGCGCTCCCAACGCCAAGGAAAAGGGGGAGAGACACACTCTGGCGCCTCTCCCCACAATCACTGCCTGCCTCGACGCCCCAGACCCTGCGGGTCGGACCGGCCCTGCCAAGCCGGGTGAGGTCGAGCGCCTGCCAACGCTCGCTCACGTGGGGTGAAGAGGTCCCTCGTCGCGGTCAGTCCGCGCCATGCGGCGGACCGTGACGCGACGAATGTATATCGATCGCGAGGGGGGGCGGATGCATCCGAGGTGTTTCCTGGAGAAGATAACAGGGTGAACCCCTATCCGTGAGCCCCATTGAGACTTCCTTCCCGCGCTGAACGGCACCGAGGAACCACGTCGGAGCCTGCGCCAGGAACCGAAGAAACGGGGGAGGAGCACGTCTCCGTGCCCCTCCCCACAGTCACTGCCAACCCCGCTGTCCCGACCCTGCGGGTCGACCGGCCCTGCCAAGCCGGGTGCGTCGGAAGCCTGCCAACAACCGAGCACGTTGTCTGGGACACGGGGTCCCAGTCGCGGCCACGGCACGCCGTAGCGGTGGGCCGAGCAGCGACGCGAGGAGTATGGCGGGAGCCTCGCAGAGGAACATCCGGGGAGATTCCAGGAAAGAATAACAGGGTTCACCCTAATTCCTGAGGAACGATCCGGTCTGACGGTGCCTCAGCTCGCGAAAAGGCGGTCGTTCGACTCCGACCAAACCCCGTAGGAAAACACCTCGACCAGCCTTTGAAGCTCTGCGACCAGCACCTCGGGGACGTCAGCGCCCAGCACCGCGTCGCGCACAGGCTCGGCCGCGGGCCAGCGTCGCTGCACTGCAAGGAGGTGCTCCCCGGGCTCGTAGAAGCGGAAGAACTCCTCCAGGGCCTCGATCTCCAGGGAACCGCAGTTCCACTCCCCCTTCCAGTCGGCGAGCTGGAGGCGGTAGCCGTCGAGGCGGTTCAAGATCTCCAGGAGAGGCCGGAAGCCGTCGGCGTCCAGCCGACGCGTGAGGTTGCGGCCGTCGTACCAGGCGTCCTGGTGGATCCGGAAGCTGACCTCGAGCGCATCGGCCTCGAGCGCGACGCACAGGTACGCGTTGCGGTAGGCGTGGTCGAGGTCCTTGGCGAGCTCCGCCCCGATCTGCCTCCGGAGCTTGGTCTTGGCCGCCTTCGGGCGGGTCAGGTACGCCCACAGCCGCTCGACGCGCCCTCCGTTGACCGGCGGGAACGGGTTGTGGATCGAGGTGCGGACGTCGAGCTTCTCGACCTTCGCGAGGTCCTTCGCAGCGCGCTTCGCGATGGCCTCGAGGCGCCGCCGGGCGGCCAGACGCTTCTCGTTGTAGTCGGCGGACCGGGAGCGGGGCGGACGGAGCGCCTCGAAGTCCCAGGCCTCGAAGGGCTCCAGAGTTGCGGCGCTCGAGGCGCGACGCGGCGCGCCGGATGCGGTCTCATCGGGGGGACACATGGCGATCATCGTGGACGATCCCAACTCCGGGGGACAGGTCGAGACCCTTCGACACCGGGATCCGGCAATCCGCTGGAGGTCCGAGAGCGGTGCGGCCGAGGAAGCGTGTAAAAACCACGTGACTCGGGACGGCTGGCACGATTGTTCCGTACCGAAGACGTAGGGGGGGCTCTGCCGCCCCCAGCGATGAGATTTGCCCACTTCGACTTCGACCCCGAGACCGACCGTCTGGGGGAAGGCCCGCTGAGCGAGGTCTACCGTGCCGTCGACACCAAGCTCGGCCGCACGGTGGCTCTCAAGATCCTCCGTGCCCACGCGGAGATCGACCCGCAGGCCGACCGGCGCTTCCACCGCGAGGCGAAGCACACGTCGAAGCTCGACCACCCTCACATCGCCACGATCTTCGAGTACGACCGCTTCGAGGGCACGTCGTACATCGCGATGGAGTACCTCGAGGGTCGGACCCTCGACAAGATCATCAAGGACCAGACGCTCGGCTACGAGGAGTGCCTGCGGATCGCGCTCCAGCTCTGCGTCGCCCTCGAGGTCGTCCACAGCGGCGGGCTGATCCACCGCGACCTGAAGCCGGCGAACATCCTCCTGCAGGACGATGGAAACCTGAAGCTGCTGGACTTCGGCATCGCCCGCGCCGCGGACGAGGCGAGCATCACGCAGCACGGGATGCTCGTCGGAACGGTGCTCTACATGAGCCCCGAGCAGGTGCGCGGCGACGACCTCGACTCGCGCAGCGACATCTTCTCGCTCGGCGCGGTGCTCTACCACGTGATGACGGGTCAGCTGCCGTACCCCGGCGACTCGTTTCCCGAGGTGTGCATGGCGATCCTCGACGGGCCGCCGCGGCGCAAGCCGAGCGAGGTTCGACCCGGATTCCCGGCCCCGCTGGAGCGCTTCCTGCTGCGCTGCCTGCAGGGAGATCCGTACGACCGCTTCCGCGACGCGACGGAAGCGCTGGCCGAGCTGCGCCGCGTCGAGGGCGAGCTGAGCGGCACGGGCAAGCGGCGCGCCGCGGCGCTGACCGGCCGGCTCCTGCTGGAGCCGGTGGCCTGCGGCGGCGAGGACCCCGACTCGTGCAGCGTCATGGCGGGCGGACTGCGCGGTGACCTCGCGGCGGCGCTGTCGCGCAACCGCGGCCTCACCGTCGACCTCGAGCCCGTCGACGACGCCCAGTACGACTTCGTCGTGCGCTCGACCCTCGCGGTCGAGGGCGACGTCGGTCACGTCGACGTCGAGACGGTGACCGAGCGCGACGGACGCGAGCACACGCACATCGACCGCTGCACCGCCCAGGACGAGGACGAGTGGGCGCTCCAGGACGAGCTCGCGCGCGCGACGATGCGCGTGCTCCGCGCTCGGCTGAGCCAGGCGTCCCAGCTGCCGCCGACGCGCTCGAAGCGGAAGAGCGACGAGGCCGAGCGGCTCGCCGAGAAGGCGCGCGACGTCCTGCACCGCGGCCGCTCGAAGCACGCGATCACGGCGACGAGCCTCCTGCGGCGGGCGCTCGATTTCGACCGCTACTGCGCGAACGCGTACGCGGTGCTCGGCGAGGCGATGGTGCGCAAGTTCCTCCTGTGGGACGGCGACCCGACGTTCCTCGAGGACGCGCGCGACAACGCGGACAAGGCGCTGTCGCTCGACGACCAGAACGCGCTCGCGCACACCGCGCTCGGGTTCGCGAACCACCTGTCGGGTCACATCGAGGACGCACAGCGCGAGTACCGCATCGCGATGCAGTGCGACCAGAACGAGTGGTTCGCGCACCGCCTGCTCGGGTCGATCTACGCGCGCGAGGGGAACTTCAAGAGCGCGACGGGACTGCTCCAGCGCGCCATCGGACTGCGGCCGTCGCACATCGCGTCGTACGACCACCTCTTCAACGTGCTCAACCGGCTCGACCGGTACGAGGAGGCGCTGGAGATCGCGGACAGCGGGATCGCGGCCGGCCGGCAGCGCCTGAAGGCCGCGCCGGACGACATCGACTGCCGTCTGCACACGGCGATGCTCTACGCCCGACTCGGTCGCGCCGACGAGGCGCGCGCGGAGGCCCAGCACGCGCTCGACATCGCGCCGCGCGACGGGTTCACGTGCTACCACTCCGCGTGCGTGCACGCGCTGATCGCGGACCCGGACGACCTCGATCGAGCGATCGAGCTGCTCGAGAGCGCCAGGGACCGCGGCTACTACCTGCGCGGCGAGCTCACGCGGAACACGGACCTGGACGTGCTGCGCAGCCTGCCCGCGTTCCGCGAGCTGGCGACCGCGAGCTGATCTCGTCCCTCAGCCGACGAAGCGCTCGGCCGCCCCGGGCGCGGGCAGCTCGCACGCGTCCGCGGTTCCGAACCAGCGGATCCGGTTCCGGGCGATGACGTCGTAGACGCCGTCGCGCAGGAAGCGCGGGACGACGAGGAAGGCCCTGCCCCACGACCACGGCCAGCCGAGATCGCCGGAGACCCGCAGCGCCGCGTCGCTCCGCGTCCACACCCGCCCCTCCGCGTCGACGAGAACGAGCGACGAGAGTTCGTCCGGATCGAGCCCGTTCGCGACGAGGACGCGCCGGCCGAGGTCCGACTGCAGCGAGCCGAACCGCAGTCGACCCACGCGATCGCGGTCGAGCACGAAGCGGACCGAGCGCGTGCAGAGGCCGCACTCTCCGTCGAAGAGCAGCAGCGAGCGGGGGATGTGGTCCGCGTCGGACATCGCGACGGAAGGTAGGACACGATCGGCCCGCCTGGAGCCTGGCGCCCGTCTCGCATGCCGATTCGGGCACTGCATCCGAGCTGAGACTGGCGCGACGGCGCACGTTGAGTCGCGCACCCCTCAGGACTAGAGTCCCCGCCCTCTCCGCGGACCCGCCTGTCCGCGGAGCGAGACGTGGCCCTTCCGCCCGATCAATGCCTCTCGACCGCCCCATCGTCGTCCTCGACACGGAAACCGCCGCGATCTCCGGCGCTCCGCATCTCCTCGAGATCGGAGCCGTTCGCGTCGAGAACGGTGAAGTCGTCGACTCGTTCGAGACGCTCGTCGCTCCCGCGATCGAGGTCGAAGACGATGCCACGGAGATCCACGGGATCACCAACGACGACATTCGCGACGCTCCCCTCGCCTACGACGCCGTCGAGCGGTTCACGGAGTGGGCGGGCGACGACTGGCTCTGCGCGCACAACGCCGGCTTCGACGCGCGCGTCATGGGCTTCGAGCATGCTCGGACCGGAGCGCCCGTGCCGAACGCGCCGATGCTCTGCACGGTGAAGCTCGCGCGACGCCACATCCCCGAGGCGCCGGACCACAAGCTCATCACGCTCTGCCAGCACCTCGACTTCGAGGAGGGCGCCCACCACCGCGCGCTTGCCGACGCCGTCTGGTGCTGGAAGGTCCTGGAGGAGTGCGCCGACCGCGCCGAGACGTCGTCGGCCACCGAGCTGCTCTCGCAGTGCGGCACGCCGGTGACGATCCCCGCGTACGTCCCGGGTCCGGCGCGCATGAAGCCGCGGCTTCGGCCGCTGACCGAGGCCGTGCGCAACGGCGACGAGGTGACGCTGCTCTACGGCGGGACCGACACCGGCGTGCCGTCGACGCTGAACGTGCTCCCGCGGCTGCTCTACGAGCGGCACAAGAAGAGCTACCTCGAGGCCGAGTGCTCGCAGACGGGACTCCTGAAGACCTACCTGCTCGACCGGATCCAGAAGGTCGTGCAGGAGTCCGCCTGACGCGCCGTCCGCCCGTCCCGGATCGGGAGGTGAGACGCGCCCGCGGGGCGGGGAGCGTCGATCGCCCGAGATCGACCGGCCGGTCGTTCACCGGACCCGCGCGCCGCGTCGATGGACGTGAGGACCGGGGACGGGGGGAAGGATGCGTGGGACGATCAGCTGGCCGGTGCTGTTGACGCTGGCCTGCAGCGGGGGCGGGGACGACGAGCGGTTCGGGCTCGAGCAGCGCGAGATCGTGATGGGCCTGACGTTCCCGACGGGCTACGCGGACCCGACGCCGCTGACGCCGGTGGACGTCTTCCCGGCGCTGAGCTTCGCGAGCCCGCTCGCCGTCATGCACGCCGGCGACGGCACGGATCGACTCTTCGTCGTCGAGCAGGGCGGGCGCATCCGCGTCTTCGACAACGACCCGAACGTCGTCGCGAGCGAGGTCTTCCTCGATATCTCCGACCGCGTGATCGCCAACGGAGAGCGCGGGCTCCTCGGCCTCGCGTTCGACCCGGACTACGAGACGAACGGGTCGTTCTACGTCTACTACTCGGCCTCGACGTCGACGCCGAACCAGGACCACCGCTCGGTCGTCTCGCGCTTCCAGGTCACGGCGGATCCGAGCGCCGCGGACCCGAACAGTGAGACCGTCCTCTCGAGCTTCGACCAGCCCTACGGGAACCACAATGCGGGCTGCCTCGCGTTCGGGCCCGATGGGATGCTCTACATCGGTTCGGGCGACGGCGGCTCGGCGAACGACCCCCAGCGGAACGCCCAGAACCGGACGAACCTGCTCGGTAAGGTGCTGCGCATCGAGCCCGACGGATCGATCCCTCAGGACAACCCGTTCGTGGGCGAAGGCGGAGGCGTGCGGGAGGAGATCTGGGCGTACGGACTCCGCAACCCGTTCCGCTTCGCCTTCGATCGCGCGACGGGCGACCTGTGGCTCGGCGATGTCGGGCAGAACGCGATCGAGGAGGTCGACCTGATCCAGCGGGGCGGGAACTACGGCTGGGTCCACTACGAGGGCACGCGGCCGAACGTGGACCCCGGCGGCCTCGCGTTCGCCGACACGATCCCGCCGGTCATCGAGTACCCCCACGCGCTCGGCCAGAGCGTCACGGGCGGCACGGTCTACCGCGGCGCGCTCAACCCCTCCCTCAACGGCGCCTACCTGTACGGGGACTTCGTCTCGGGCCGCATCTGGGCGCTCGTCCACGACGGCGAGCAGGTCATCTCGAACGAGCAGGTGGCGCAGGTGGCCAACCCGTCCAGCTTCGGCGAGGACGAGGCGGGTGAGCTCTACGTCACCTCGTTCGACGGCAGCGTCTACCGCCTCGAGGAGACGATGACGGGGCCGCGGCCGCCGTTCCCCGAGCGACTCTCGGAGACCGGCCTGTTCACCGAAGTCGTCGCGCTGACGCCGACGCCCGGACTGCTCGAGTACGACGTGAACGTCGAGCTGTGGTCGGACGGCGCGCGCAAGCGACGCTGGCTCGCGCTGCCCAGCGCCTCGCGCATCGACTTCCACCCGACCGAAGCGTGGGCGTTCCCCGGCGGGACGGTCACGGTGAAGCACTTCGAGCTGGAGACCAGCCCCGGCGAATGGCGTCGGCTGGAGACGCGGGTGCTGATCCACGAGGACTCGGGCTGGCGCGGCTACACGTACCGGTGGAACGACGCGCAGACCGACGCGGATCTGCTGGTCGACGGGCTCGACGAGACGATCTCTGTCGTCGACGACCTGGGCGTGACCACCGACCTCGACTGGCACTACCCCTCGCGCGCCGAGTGCCTCGCCTGCCACACCCAGGCCGCCGGGTTCGTCCTCGGCCTGCGGACGCGCCAGCTCAACCGCGGGCGCATGTTCCCGGCGCTCTACGACAACCAGCTGCGCGCGTGGAACCACATCGCGCTGTTCGACGCGGACATTGGCTCGAGCGCGCAGTACGCGCGCCTCCCCCCGCTCAGCGATACGGCGGCGACCACGACCGACCGCGCCCGCGCCTACCTCGACGTGAACTGCGCCCAGTGTCACCAGCCGGGTGGCCCGGCGCCGGGCGACGTCGACCTGCGCTTCGACACGCCGACCGCGCTCGCGAACGTGGTCCTCGCTCCGCCCCAGTCGGGCGACCTCGGTATCACCGGCGCGACGATCGTCGCGCCGGGGGCGAAGGAGCTCAGCGTGCTGTGGGAGAGGATGCGCGTGCTCGGCGACGACCGCATGCCGCCGCTGGGGACGGTGATCCGCCACGACGAGGCGATCTCGATCGTGGGCGAGTGGATCGACTCGGGCGCGGACTGATTTCGGTTTGCGGCGACCGGCCCAAACCCGGTTTGGAGCGTCCGCG
>JBCCSK010000221.1:0-9736 GCA_039200205.1 Planctomycetota bacterium | reverse complement strand
GTGTGCAGCACCGTATCTCCTTGCGTCTCCTCTCCCCCGACGAGTCCCTCCCCATCGTCGTCGAGGAGATCGGCCTCGACGACTGGGGGATCGGAGGCCGGACCGTTCGCGAGGTCCGGTCGGGCGGGAACTCCATGGGGCAGTAGGAACACGAAGCTGGCGAAGGCAGCGCCGCGGAGGCAAGGTCCTGACGTGGAAGGCGTCCTGATCATCCTCACCGTCGGGTACCTCGTCGTCCTGCCGATCCTCGTACTCGCCCTGCTGGCGACGACGCGCGATCTGCAGCGGCGGATCGAAGTGCTGGAGAGGCAGGGTCGGCGATCCTCGAGCGTCCGCGGCGTCGAGACTCCTGCGCGAACGAGCGTCGACGTCGCCCCTGCGCCCAGCGAGAGCGCGCCGGAGCCGGATCCCGATGCCCCTTCGGAGCGCGTGGAGCCCGCAGTCCGGCCGCCGCGTCCTGTCGCCTCGGAGCCCGCGATCTCGCCAGCTGCTGCGTCGGAGCCGAATGAGGTCGTCGAGGGCACGCCTCCGCCACTTCCACGCGAACGGAGAGTCGACGAGGCGGTCCCGCCCCCGCGTGCCACGCCGGTGCCGGCGCAGGCTGGCGTCGACTGGGAGCGCTTCCTCGGAGTGCGCGGCGCCGCGATCGTCGGTGGGATCGCGCTCGTCCTCGCCGGCATCTTCTTCGTTCAGGTCGCGATCGAGCGCGGCTGGCTCGGGCCGGCCGAGCGGGACACGCTGGCGCTCGTCTCCGGCATCCTCGGACTCGCCGCGCACCGGCCTCTCCTCGCGCGCGGCTATCGGGCGCTCGGAGAGTCGATCGGCGGCGCGGGCGCCGTCCTCGTCTACGGCGCGGCCTGGGCGGCGTCGCGTCTCCATGGGCTCGTGCCGGTCTGGCTCGCGCTCGTCCTGATGGCCGCGACGACCGGGACCGCTCTGCTCCTCGCGATGCGGTCGCGCTCGGCGGTCCTCGCGTCGTTCGCGCTGATCGGCGGCTACGCGACGCCGCTGCTGCTCGACACCGTCGACGGCGATGCCGCGTCGCTGTTCGGCTACGTCCTCGTGCTCGACCTCGCCCTGCTCGCGGTCGCGCGGAGTCGACGCTGGGCGTGGATGCTCCCGCTCGCTGCGCTCGGGACCGCGGTCGTTCAGTGGGCGTGGCACCGCGCGACGGGCGGCGGTGTGAACCCGTGGACGACCGCGGCCGTCCTCGGCGGTTTCTCCGCCGTGTTCCTGGGCGTGCGCTCCCGTGCCGACGACGACTCGCGAACGCGCGGGCTGATGCACGTCGCGCTCGGCATCGCGCTCCTCTCGCCGTTCTTCCTCGCGTTCGACCAGGCGTCGACGCCGACGGTCGGCGAGACCATCTGGCCCTACGCAGCGCTGGTCGCGGTGCTGGTGACCGGAGCGACGATCGCAGCCCGACGCTTCGCGAGTCCCGCGGACGCGATCGCCGGCGCTCTGCTCGGTGCGATCATGCTCGCGTACGCGCTCATGCGTCTGCGCGCCGCCGAAGCCGGGCCGCCGGACGCGCTGTGGACGAGCTGGGCCCTCGCGGCCGTCGGCCTGTCCGTGCTCCACGTCGCCCTCGTTCGGATCGGCGGGCCGCCCGGATCGGCCTACGTCTCGGCGCTCGTCTCGCTCGGCGCGGCGCCGCTCGCCGCGCTGGTCGAGTCGACGAGCGACGTGCCCTGGCCGTACGCGCTGACCGCCGGCGCCCTCTCCGCGGTCGGAGTCTGGGCTGGCGCGAGTCTGCGCTACCCGCGCGCCGCGGGTGCCAGCGTGGGGTTCGTCGCCGGCGGCGGCTTCGCGCTGTACGCGGCGGTCGTGATCGACGAGCCGGTCCCCTTCGACTCGCCCGTCACGATGGGCGCGCTGGCGCTCGCACTCCTCGCGCTCGGCGCGAGTGCGGGCGTGGCGCGAATCACCGGCGCGGCGCGCGCGTTCGCCGCGTTCGTCGTGGTCGCCCCGCTGTTCGCCCTCGCCGACCGAGCGGGCGAGGCGACGACGGTGCTGCACGTGGCGCTCCACGCACTCGTCGGAGTCGGCGCTGCGGTGGCTCTGCAGCGCGACCGGCCGTGGACGCCCGTCGCGATGTGGGCGGTCGTCAGCGCCGCGACGCTCTCGCTCGCCACGTGGGTCGACGTCGCGCTCGAGAACGGCTGGGTCGGCCGAGAGCTGGACCTCGTCCTCGGTGCGCTGGTGACCGTCGCGGCCGTCCCGGCTGCGGTGTCGTTCGTGACGCGGACGAGCCCGCGTGCGCTCGAAGGCACCGCGTGGGCCGCGATTCTCCCCGCGATCCTCCTCCCCTTCGGAGCGTCGACGATCGCGATCGGTCTGGCGGGGTCGCTCGCCGGAGCGCACGTGCTGCTCCTGAGCGGGGCTCTGCTGTACGTCGCTCCGGGCGTCGTCCTTGATCGTCGCGAGTCCGCACGACCCGCAGCCGCCGTGCTCCTCGCGACCGGGATCGCGCTGGCGTCGGTCAGCCTCTCGCGCTGGGCCGCAGCGCAGTGGCCGACGGTCGCGATCGCGCTCGTTGGCGCGTCCTTCGCCGCCGTCCACGGCCGCGCCGACCGCTCGACGGCGTCCGCCCTCGGCGCCGCGACCGCTACCGCCGCGGCTGCGGCACTCGTCGTGCTGACCTTCGTCGAGGGCGCATTCCTGCGGGAGCCGTTCTACGTCCCGATCCACCTCACGATCGACCACGCGCTCGTGGCGACGGCGCTCGTGATCGCGGCGCTGGGCGTCCGCCGGCTGCCGGAGGATTCCGAGGCGCGCAGGCCGTTCTCGCTCGCCCCCGTCGTGGCGCTCCTCGTCGTCCTCTTCTCGTGGGCCAACGCGGTCGTGCTCAATCACTTCGCGACGGGCGAGCGGATCGAGGTCGAGTTCGAGCGCTTGCAGGAGCGAGACCTCGCGCTTTCGCTCGCGTGGGCCCTCTTCGGCGGAGCGCTTCTGGCGGTGGGCCTCGCGCGGCGCGCGGCGGGTTTGCGCTGGGCGAGTCTGGCCGTGCTCCTCGCGACGGTCGTCAAGGTGTTCCTCTACGACCTGGGAGCGCTGACCGGACTCGCCCGCGTGGGATCGTTCCTCGGCCTCGCGGTCTGCCTCCTCGGCGTCTCGCTGCTCTACGCGCGCGTCCTCGGACGCGACTTCGAGCGCGGCGAGACTCCGTAGGAAGCGTCGCCGCCTAGAGAGTCCACATCACGGCACTCGTCAGGTTCGAGGTTCCGACCGGGTTCGCGTCGCGGTACCAGACCTGGAAGTACCAGGTCTCCCCGGGCTGCGCCGACACCGGGCCGGTGGGCGTCGGGATCGCGTTCAAGCTCAGCGCGAGCTCCGCGGCGCCGAAGCGCGTCGCCTGCGGAAGCGGAACGCCGCCGAATCGACCGACGCTACCGCCGACGCACAGCGTTCCCTGCGAGCCGCCCGGCCCGATGACCGTCGTCGGGGTGCGCGAAGCGAGCCCCAGGCAGAAGGTCCCGTTCGGGAGGTCTCGGGCGAGGAGCGATGCCTGCGAGGCGGGCCCCAGGACGAGCCGCGCTTGGCCCGGCCGGCCCGTCGAGTTCGGCGTCGCCGGCGTGCAGAAGGACGAACCCACGCCGCCGTCGTAGCCGACGATGTGGACCTCGCCCGCCGTGCCGGCCAGCGGAACGCCAATCGCGAGTTCGTCCCCCGGCATCCCGTCGACGTTTCCGAGGCAGGCGACCGAGACGCCGAAGAAGTCGCCGGGGGCGGACCCGTTCCAGCGGGCGATCTCCGTGCGCGTGGCTCCTGAGAGCACGACGATCCCGCGGATCGCGCTGCTCGATCCGCTCGAGGCGACCTGAAGAACGAGGTCGATGGACCCGTCGCCGTCGACGTCTCCGCCGCTCGCCAGTCCTCTCAGGACGGTGTCGCCGAGCCGAACGCGATCGATCTCCGCGCCCGTCGCGCCGGAGAACAGGCCGATGTACGGACCGGGGCTGCCGACCGTTCCGTTCCCGCCCCAGTGAACGTAGATGTCGTCGTGTCCGTCGCCGTCCACGTCGTCCGCGTTCGCGACGAATCCAGTCCAGCCGGAGAAGACGTCGTTCCGCTCGAACAGCTCCGCGCCGGTCGTCGCGGAGTACACGACGACGCGCGTGCCCTGCGCGCTGCTCTCGACGGCCGCGAAGTCGCGAACGCCGTCGGCGTCCAGGTCCCCCATGTCCTCCGAGGCATTGAAGAAGAGGAACTGCGGGCCCGCCGCGCGCCGCTCTCGGAGCGTCGTTCCGTCCGCACCCGAGAGAACGACCCACGCAGCGTCCGAGATCCCCAGCCGCTCCAGCTCACTGGTGCAGTAGTCGTCGATCCCGTCGCCGTTGACGTCGCCGGTGGAAACCGCGCCCGAGAACCCGAGCGAGACGTCCATCGAGGAACCGAACGTCGTATGGACGACGCTGAGGTCGGCGCCGGAACGAAGCTCGACCGCTCCCTGCGAGAACTCGCCTCCGTCCTCGAACGGAGCGCAGGTCACCACGTCAGGAATCCCGTCACCCGTGAGGTCGCCCACGCCGGTGATACCGTTCGTGAACGCGAGCTCCGGGACGCTTCGAAGCAGCGAACCATCGCGACCGGAGATCAGGAAGACCGTGTCCTCCCCGGGTGCCACGAAGGAAGTTCGCGGGGAGACCGTCGCGTAGTCGATGACGCCGTCGCTGTCGATGTCTCCGACCGCGGACAGCGCCAGTCCGAAGTCGCCGTCGGTGAGCGTCACCGTGTCCACGCGCAGGGTTCGCTGCCCGTGCGCGATGACTGAAGCGGCAGCGGAGAACGCGGCGATGAGCGCGAGTCGCGCCGCCTGGCGTCGGGAATTCATGCTGTTGACCTCGTGGCTGTCGGCAGGCTCCAGTCGCACGTTACGAGAGCATGGGCGGAAGCGACGTCGTCACCCCGCTCGAGCACACAGATCGAACGTCCGCGCTCGATGCGGTGCCGCACACCGTATCGAAGATCGTCTGCGCACCGGTGCCTGGCACGTCTGCGGCGTCTGGGTGCGGACCGGTGTGCGACACCGCACTGCTGGGTGGTTCCGACCGACTGGAGCGATGGTGCTACCGTCCCAGTGTGCCCCGCGCGGTGATTGCGGACCCATGACCACGATTCCGACTCGTCCCCCCTTCTCACCCTGGGTCGAGGTTGCCGTCATGAATTGGCTCTCCGGTACCTGGCACGTCTAAAGCCGATTCATCCATACGAACCGACAACGACCATGGGCTTATCCAGCACTTTCGTTTCGGACCGCGGCGTCGACGCCGTCACCGAGGCCATGACGCGGCTGATGCTGTCGGCGGGCTTCGTGCCGTCGCGTGACGGGCCCACTCCGTCCGAGCACGCCATGCTGCGCAACGGCCGGCCAGGATCTTCCGACGTCTTGGTCGTGCTCGTCCGCCCTGCAGTGGAGGGCTGGACCGCCGTCGAGATCTGGCCACGGGAGACGCTGTGCGAGGTTCGTGACGGAGCGCCTCGACTGCTCGACTTGGCCGAGGACCTCGACCGTCCGTGCTTTTGCGTCATCGACTTCGATGAGCCTTCCGGCACGCTCCTCGTCGAGGCAGCGCCCGGCGCACGGTTCCGGATCCGCGGCTATCTGGTGTCCGGAGACGATCCCCTCGACTGCTACGGAATCCGTATCCCGGAAGAGGACGCGGCGGACGTGTCGTTGGCCTATTCACCGAACCTCGCGGAACTGAACGCGCTCCTGGCCGGCGACCAGCCCGACGAGTCCCTGAGGGCGTTCATGCGAATCGGCTGGCTCGATGAGGAGCGGGTCTTCGACGGCGAGAGTCCGGAAGGGTGCACGCTGTTGATCGGTCGCCGTGAAGACGCGGGGGTGGCCGAGCCTCTCGCGCTCGACGTGGAACGTGAGTCTTCGTTGGAGGGCGAGCGGCTGATTCTCCGCAAGGGCTCGGGCGAGGCATGGCTGGAGACCCATAGACTCGAGAGCCCGACCCCCGAGGCCGGGCGTTCCTTCGTCGGTGCGCTCGGCGAGTGGTTTGGGACCGCGCTGCCAGACGCGCGATGGACGGAGCCGCAATACGCCTTGTGGGTCTCGCGCGTCGAGCTCGACGCGAACCAGTGGAGACTGCGGCTCGGCGCTTTCTACCTGGGTGAATTGCGTCTCACGGTGGACGGCTCACGTGGGACGCTCGAGGAAACGAGTACCGGACAGCGAGATGGGCTCTTGCAGGGCATCGCGCGCTCACTCCTCGTGCCCGAGGGTTTCGTTCGGCTCCACCACCCGCCCAGCTTCCTCGGCTCCGCATGCCGGCTCTTCGATGGACGCTTCGTCGGACTCGGCTGGATGGGCGAGGGATCGGAGGTATGGTGCTGGGACGATCCAACGCGGGCGCCAAAGACGATCATGCGCGTGCCTGATTTCGCTCTCGGCGATCTGCTCCCGCATCCCAGCAAACCCTGGGTCGGCGCCGTCTTGCTCGCCGACGATCCGAATGACCCGCAGGGACGCGTGTTCGGTGGCAGCAACCCGGGCAGGATCTCGATCCTCGACCTGACATCCGGCGAAGAGCGGGTCGTTACATCTCATTCCGCGGTGAACCCGCTGTTTCCGGAGCAGCACGCTAGCCCTTGGGATGCGGTCCTGGCATGGCGAGGCGATGAGCTCATCTGGTCGACGTCACCACTGCCGCGTCGACGTGATCGTGGAGACGTTCTCAAGGTCGAGGACGGTCGCTACTTCGCTCGGTGGCCTCTCGGGCAGACCGACCGATAGGGCTCGAGCGATACGGTGCCGCACACCGTATCGAAGACCGACTGCGCATCCGTGCCTGGCACGTCTGCGTCAACGAGGTGCGGAACGGTGTGCGGCTCCGTATCGAGGCGGCGCCCGCCGCCCGGTACGGGACACTTCGGTCGTTAACCAGGGGGTGGTCATCCCGAGAGCGCCTCGAGGCTGTGAAATAGCTCGCCCAGACGCGCCGCGTCCCGATCGCTCTCCGCACCCCGCGCCAAACCGATATGCGTCCCTTCCCCCTCGCGCTCCTCCTGGCCGCACTCACCACCGCCGCTTCCGCCCAGACCGTCTACGTCGACACGTCCCTCTCCACGGGTGCGAACGACGGCACGTCATGGGCCGACGCTTATCAGGGCGTCCACGGGCTTCAGGAAGCGCTGAACGCATCCTCGCCCAGGCAGCAGATCTTCGCCACGCGCGGCCTCTACCTTCCGACGTCCACCGGCTCGCGTGCCCTCTCGTTCCGCCTTCGCTCGGGCGTCGGGGTCTACGGCGGCTTCATTGGCGGGGAGTCACATCCCGACGAGCGCCAGAAGACCGGCGGAGTGTTCTTCAGCCTCCTCTCCGCGGACCTCAACGGCGACGACGGCACGACGTTCACGAACGTGGACAACAGCTACCACGTCGTGCGTACGGGGATGTCGGACGAGACCGCCGTCCTCGACGGGTTCGTCATCTACGGCGGAAACGCGGATGGGTCGTCGGGCGGCAACTCGGACCGCGGTGGCGGGATCCTCGCGCTGAACGGGAGCTCCCCCACGATTCGCAACTGCGTGTTCGATGGGAACAGCAGCTCCTTCGGCGGCGGCGCGGGCTACATCAACGGCGCTGCGCCGAGGTTCGTCGACTGTGAGTTCATCGGGAATTCCGGCGGCGCGTTCGGCGGCGCCTTCGACATCGCGACGGGTGGCCAGGTCGAATTCGACCGCTGCTGGTTCGAGGGCAACACCGCGGCCCGCGCGGGGGCGCTCGAGATCTTCGCGACGAGCCTCGTGACCGTCACGAACTCGGTCTTCGTCGACAACGTCGCGACCGGTGGGTCGGGCGGCGGCGCGATCTGGATCGGTAGCGGCGGGTCGACGCGCATCCGCAGCTGCACGATCGTCGGCAACAGCGCGACGTTTCAGGCCCAGGGTGGGATCCGCGTCGAGAGCGCGAGCCCGAGCGTCGTGAACACGATCCTCTGGAACAACCAGGGACCGGGAGGCGCGCAGGGCGCGGCGAACCAGGTCTCGCCCGGCGCGAACGTGACCTACTCGATCGTCGAAGGCGGCGTCCCAGGCGCGGGCAACCTGTCGACGATGCCGAACTTCGTCGACCTCGCGGGCCGCGACCTGCGCCTCGCGCTGCCGTCCGTGGGCGTCGACGCAGGCGATTCCGGTGCGCTGCCGCCGGGGACCATCGCTGACGCCGACGGCGGTCGACGCGCCGTGGACGAGCCCTCGACGCCCGACGCAGGCACGGGACCTGGCCCGGCTATCGACATCGGCGCGTACGAGTTCACGACGACCATCGGCCAGGTGTACTGCCAGTCCGTCGCCAACTCCTCGGGCGTGCCGGGACGCATCGACGCGCGCGGATCGCTCGACGCGGCCGCGAACGACGTGACGCTCGTCGCGAGCAGCCTGCCGCAGAGCGCCTTCGGCTTCTTCCTCGCGAGCCGCCAGCGCGACTTCGTGCCGGTGCCGGGCGGGAGCACGGGCAACCTTTGCCTGGGCGGATCGATCGGCCGCTATGTCGGGCCCGGCCAGGTGCAGAACACGGGCGCAACGGGCCGGTTCGAGCTGACGATCGACCTCAACTCGGTGCCGCAGCCGATGGGTCCGGTGGCGGCTCAGGCGGGCGAGAGCTGGGCGTTCCAGGCCTGGCACCGCGACGCGGTGGTCGGCATCCCGACGTCGAACTTCACGGACGGGGTCCGTATCACGCTGCGGTGACGCAGTGTCGCATCGGTGGCACGGCATTTGGTCGTGCTCGGCGCCATGCTGCTCCCCACGATCGCCTTACTTGCACAGTCCGGTGGCCTCGTCCCCCAGCTCGATCTCGTCGACGTCCATGTGAGCGCATCCGCACAGGGCGTGGAGGCCCGAGCGCTCGCCGTAGAGCCGACTGCGGAAGCCGCCTTCGACGCCTTGATCCTCGAGCCCGACGCAAACGGTCAGCTCGTGCGGACAGGGGCGCTGGAGGGACAGGTCCTCAGGTACGGAACCCCCTCGATCAGCGCGACGCGGGCGGTCGGACGCGACGGATCCGGTGTGGTACGCGTTTGGGAGCGTGCTGCAGACGTCTGGAGACTCGGTCCTGACCTGGGGCTCTCTCCTGTCACAGGGCCGACCACACCGCCTGCAGTGATCGTTGATGTCGACCGCGAACGCTCGGTCGTGCTTCATCGCCTGGACGGGCTGCTCGTCATTCACGACCTGAGCACGCCCGGGCAGCCGGTCCTCGAGGCGTCATTCCCTGCGAGCCTGCCCCGGTACGTCCTGGATTTGGCGATCGACGGGGATTTCGTCGTGTTGCTCGAAGGCGATCTGCCCTTCTTCAATTTCCAACTCCTCGGCGATCTCGAGATTCGCGTGCTGGAGAGGACGCCTGCGGGATGGATCGATCGCGGGACTGTCGAGCCGCCTCCGGGAATCGACTGGACACGGTCTGCAGTTCGAAGCATCGACGCCGACGATGGACGGATCGCGGCCGGAGCCCAGTTCGGCACCCCGGCGGATCCGTGCGGCCGCGTCGTGGTGTACGAGAGAAACGGGTCGGGGACCTACTCGCTCAGCGATATCCTCCGCCCGCCCAGCCAGTGCAGCATCGCCCCCGGCCAAGCGACTCAGTTCGGCTTCTGGGTCGACCTAGGGGGCTCCGAGGTATGACCAGATGTTGTGTTCCGGGCTGATCTGATCAGGTTGCGACGTACCCTTGGTGATCGACACCAATCGACACCACAAGCCCCAACACGGGGAGGAT
>JBCCSK010000220.1:0-9771 GCA_039200205.1 Planctomycetota bacterium | reverse complement strand
TTGGCGCCTCCGGCGCCAAGGGCATGCGGACGCGCCAAACCGGGTTTGGGCCGCACGCGGACGCCGACGCGCCAGGCCAGCGGGTTCGGGTCGCTCGCTCCGTTCTCGTAGGGAGACGCCCCCTCGGACCTGGGCACCGTCGAGTACGCTCGCCACCCTCCCCCTGTTCCCGCGCGATCGATGCGACTCTCTCCCCAACTCCCGGCCCACGCCCTCGCGTTCCTCGTCCTCGCTCCGCTCGCGTCCGCGCAGATTGGGACGTCCGGAGCCCGCAACCAGTTCTCCCTCGGACCCGGATGCGTCGCGAACGCCGGCTTCGAGACGGGCGACGTGTCCGGCTGGAACCTCGTCGACTTCGGCGTGCCCTTCGTCCCCGCAGGCGTGGCGCCAGCCGGCTTCGACCCCGGCTTCGGCCTCTTCACGAGCGCGCCGACCGAGGGCAGCTTCTCGTTCATCCACGGCTTCGACGCGGACGGTCCGTCCGTCCTGACGCTGTCCCAGGAGATCGCGGTCGATCCGCTCGTGACGCCGTTCACGTTCGACTGGCGTGCGGGCTGGGAGATGGACGGGTTTCCTGGATCGACCCTGAACCGCACCTTCGACGTCGTCGTGCGGGATGCCTCGACGAGCGCCGAGCTGGAGCGGACGAACATCCTTACCGCCGGCGCGGGGACCGCCGTCGACGACACGGGCCAGAACCGTGGGGTCGTCGACCTGGCCCCGTTCGTCGGGCAGACGATCCTGCTCAGCCTCGAGTGGACCGTCCCGGAGAGCTTCACGGGCCCTGGGTTCTTCGAGCTCGACAACGTCGCCTGCCCGCTCGTTGGCGGGCCGATCGGCGTGAACTACTGCTCGCCGGGTAATTCGAACTCGACCGGCGAGTCCGCGCGGATCAGTGCCTTCGGCTCGCCTGTCGTCGCGATGAACGCGATCTCGCTCGTGGCCGAGGGGCTGCCCGCAGGTTCGTTCGGGTTCTTCCTCGCGAGCCGCGACCGCGGGTTCGTCTTCAACCCGGGTGGTTCACTGGGCATCCTCTGCCTTGGAGGAGAGGTCGGCCGGTACGACCTCCCGGGCCAGATCCTCAACGCGGGTCCGTCGGGGACGATCACGCTCCCGCTCGACCTCACGATGACGCCGCAGCCCACGGGCTTCGTTCCCGTCGTCGCCGGCGAGAGCTGGAACTTCCAGGGGTGGTACCGCGACTCGTTCAGCGGTTCGGCGGTCTCCAACCTCAGCGACGGAACGACCGTCAGCTTCTTCTGAGGACGCTCAGAAGAGGAACACGATCCCGTCGAGCTCGCGCAGCGCTGCGTAGAGGCGCAGGACCGCCTGCGCGTCGGGGCACGTCGGCTCGATCGTGACCGATTCGTGGCGGCCGCCCTCGGCCGTCTTCACGCTCGTGTCGGGGCGCTGGTCGAGGTCGAGCTCGGCCCGGACGCACTCGGCCACGCGCTCGGAGAGGCCCGAATCGGTCTCCCCGATCACCTTGAAGGTGTACGGGCCGGGAAACTGGTGGCGGGCTTCGAGGAGCTCCAGCGTGGGCGCGCGGTCGTCCATGGCTGCATTGTGGGCCATGGTGTGCCCGCGATCGCGGCCTACTTCGCGAGTCCTCGTACGAGTCGCTTCTTGCCGGAGCTCGAGATCGGGTCGGCGCCCAGGTAGACGTCGAAGAGCGCCCAGGAGAGATCGCCGGCCGGGACGTCCGGCTTGCGGACGCCGTTGACGACCGTCGAGAGCGTCCCGTCCGGGTGCCAGGTGAAGCGGAGCTCGTTGCCCTTCTGCAGCTCGTCGAGGTCGAAGAAGCCCCGGAACGTCTTCAGCTCCTTCAGCTTCTCGTCCTTGCTTCCGCTCTGCTTCCGACGGCGCTCCAGGATCCGCGGCTCGAGGGACTCCTCGAAGGCCGAGACGATGTCGTCCGCATTGACGTCGCGGCAGAACCGGAGCCGCAGCTCCTTGGTCGCGTTCTGCTCCAGGAGCTTCGCGAACAGCGCCTTGTCCTTCTCGATCTTCTTGCGGCTCTTGCCGCGCCACGGCGCGAGCGCCTCGCCGACGAACGCCTGATCGACGTAGAGCGCGTACGAGTAGACGTTGATGATCCACTTCTCGCGGATCGCCATGCCCAGGAGGTCGAGCTTCACGGGCTCGACGTCGTCCGACTCCAGGTCGGCCGTCCGCAGGGTCGATTCGACCCAGATCGGATAGCGGTGTCCGCTCTCACTTTCCTTGGCCGTTCGCTCCGACTGCTGCGGACCTGCCGTGTCCTGGGGCACGGGCGCGTACGCGAGGAGCGCGACAAGCAGACCGATCTTCAGCATGGGAGCGGGGCCGCCTCAGACGACCTCGTCGGCGGTGCTGTTCACGTCGGTCCGCTGGTGGGTCCGCCACTTGTTCGGGCTCTCGTCGGTCTCGCGCTTGAAGGCGCGATAGAAGGTCGAGAGATCCTCGAAGCCGCACTCGAACGCGACGGAGAGGACGGTGCGATCCGTCGACTCGAGCAGCTTCTTGGCGTGGTCGATCCGCAGGCGCCGGACGTGGGCGAGCCACGAGGTTCCGGTCACCTCCCGGAAGAGCTGGGTGAAGCGCCGCCGTGAAAGGCCGAGCGTCGACGCAGCGGAGTCGAGGTTCGTCGCCTCGAAGAAGTTCTCGGAGAGGTCTTCGACGTAGGCCCGCATGCGCTCGACGCTGTCGGCGCCGCGGATCGCGCGGGGCGCCTTACCGTTCGTCGACTCGCCGTTGAGCTCGCCGATGCGCGCCAGGTCGACGAGGAGCCGCAGAGCGAGGGCGACCATCTGGGCCCCGGTCGCGGGCGTCTCCAGGGTCTGCTCGAAGAGAAGCCGTCGCATGCTTCGCTCGACCTTCTCGGCCGCGTGCTCGTCGAGGTGCAGAACTCCCGTCGGGAGCACCGACGGATCGAAGCACGCGGTCTCCAGCACGCGCGGACGGACGCTGACCACGTACAGCGACAGCGGATCGCCGTCGGAGTCGCAGATCTCGTGGCTCTGTCCGATCGGGACGACGAGGGCGTCGCCGCGCGAGCAGCTGATGCGTCGTTCACCCTGGCAGAGCGAGCCGGACCCGTCGTGGACGAGCACGATCTTCAGGAAGTCGTGCGAGGCCGGCGGCATCTTCCAGCCTGCGGCGTGGTGACTCTCGAACACGTCGACGCCCCATTCGGGGAACACGTGCTCGACGGGCTGGACGGTCGGTTGCGTGGCGCGGGGGCGGATGGGCATCGTGGATCGACCTTAGCACGCTTAGGGAGAACCGCAGGGTTCGCCCAAGCAGCGAGCTGCTGGGGACGGGGGACGTGCCGAAGCTGGGGGGAGGCGCGGCGGGGGGGGAGCCGCTGCTACACCGTAGACGGACGGGCGCAGACGGTGGGGACAGCGGTTCACCCGACTTTCTCCGATCCCGGGCATCTGCACAACCCGTCACGCCGGGCGGACTTGCGGCGGACCAGTGCAGGCGCACCGGGGCATCCCGCTCGGGGACCGTCGCGCCAGTTCGTCGATCGATCTCATGGATCGGCGTCGATCCTGCCGATCCCTTCCACGATGCCCCCTCGGATCGTGATCTCCGCCTGCCTGGCTGCCCTGGCGATCGGCTCTCTGTGGCCGACACTGGACGGCTCGACCGTTCGTGCTTCCGCTCAGCGCCCCGGCCCGTCGACGCCGGAGTCGCTCCTCGTCGTGAGTGCCGCCGAGCACGCGCTGACGGTGCATGACCCGCTCACGGGCAACCGGAGGGCCTACTTCCGCGTCGGGATCGCTCCCTCGTCGGTCGCGGTCTCCTCGGACGGCCGCACCGCCGTCGTGACGAACCGCGGGAGCCAGCTCTCCGGGAATTCGATCTGTGTCATCGACCTCTACGCGTCGAACATCGTCCGGACGATCGAGCTCACCGTGAGCGACCAGCGTCCGAACGGGGACGTCGTCGAGCGCGAGTACCACCGGCCGAGCGGCGCCATCTTCCTGCCCGACCGCCCGCGCGTGCTCGTCACCTGCGCGACGGAGGGAGCGCTGCTCCTCGTCGACCTGATCAACGCCCGCGTCGTCGCCGACGTGCTGCTCGACGAGATCGACGCCGAGGGTGTCGTTCTGGATCACACCGGCCGCTACGCCTTCGTGAGCCACCGCAGCAGCGGCACCGTCAGCGTGGTGTCGGTCGACGGGATGCGCGTCGTCGAGACCATCGACGCCGGAGGGCAGCCGTCCGGGATGGCGCTGCACCCCGACAAGAACGAGGTGTGGGTCGCGAACCGCACCACCAACTCGATCAGCATCATCGACGCCGATGCGCTCCGCGAGCGCACGGAGGTCCCCTCCGGGGCGATGCCGGTCGACCTCGACTTCACTCCCGACGGCCGCAACGCTCTCGTCCTGAACCACCAGGAAGGGAACGTGTCCGTGATCGATACGGAGTCGCTCCGCGTGCGGACCGTCATCACGCTCAACCGCGTGACGCCGCAGCAGGCACAGGACCGCCCGGTCGACCAGCCTGCGGCGTTCGGCCGAAGCCCGCTCCCGACCCGGATCACGGTCGATCCGATGGGAGAGCGCGCCTGGGTCGCCACGGCGCGCGACGACCGCATCACCGAGGTGGACCTCAAGCGCTGGCGCCTCCGCCGCTCGATCGACACGCTCCGCGAGCCGATCTGCGTGGAGCTGTCGCAGCCGAAGGAGCCTCTGGCGAAGTCTCGCTGAGGCGCCTGGGGGCGATTCGTCCCGCGGGGCGCCCCACCCCGACCGCGACTCTCTGGTGAAATGTGCGTCCCGGCCGCGCGCCGTCGGAACGCCATGATCCAGCGCTTCGGACTCCGCTGCGAACCGCCCCGCTGGGCGCGCGGTGGACACGCTCAAACGCTCCTGGGCCACTTCCTGCCCTGTCCCGGAGCCGAAGTTGGGCCGGTGACCGCGGGCGTCAGGCGGCGTGTGATCGACCTCGAGGACGGCGATCGACTGTGCGTCTTCGACGCCGCGCCGATCGGGTTCGAACCGAGCGATGGTGCGAGCGAGGCGAAGCCGCTCGCGAACGCCGTGGTGCACCTCTTCCACGGGCTGACGGGATCGTCGGACTCGAACTACGTGCGGCTGACGGCCGACATCCTGCGCCGCGCCGGTGCGCACGTCGTCGCCTTCAACCACCGTGGGCAGGGACACGGAGACGGACTCGCGCGCGGGATCTACCACTCGGGCAGCGCCCCGGACATGTGGGCGTCGATCGCCGCGGCGCGCGCGCTCCATCCGCGGAAGGTCCACCTGGCGGTCGGCTTCTCGCTCTCCGGCAACGCGCTGCTTCTCGGCGCTGGTCGCGATCGCGACCTTCCCGGCGCACCCGACGCCGTCCTCGCGATCAACCCGCCCGTCCTCCTGTCCGCGGCGGTCGATCGGATCGAGCGCGGCATGAACCGTCTGTACGACAGGAACTTCGTGCGCGGCATCCGGCGCGCGATGCACTCGCGGATCGAGCGCGGCCTCCTCGAGCCGCGCTACCGGGTCTCGACGCGCTGGAGCGTGCGCCGGGCCGACCACCTGGTCACCGCCCCGCTCGCGGGATTCGACACGGGAGCGGAGTACTACGAGCACTGCTCCTCCGCGCCCTGGGTCGGGTCGATCCGCGTGCCCACGGTCATCCTCACGAGCGCGGACGACCCGTTCATCCACCCGAGCGACGTCGAGGACGCGGCGATGGGGTCGGAGGTCCTCGTCCACGTCGAGGAGACGGGCGGACACCTCGGCTACCTCCACGCCGACGTCGTGGCCGCGGACGGCCCCGCCGCGATCGCGCGTCGCCGCTGGCTCGGCGCCGCGACGCTGCACTACGCGACGCGCCTCACCTCGGCCGCTTCGCTGGCTGTGATCTGATCCGGTCCGGGGAGGGCTGGACCGCGATCAGGCCGCGTCCGTGCGCGCGGCGCGCGCCGCGCGGTTCAGGACGATCGCGTTGAGCCAGCGCTCCAGCACCTCGACCAGCTGGTCGGAGCGCAGCGGCTTGGCGATGTAGTCGTCCATGCCGGCCGCGAGGCAGCGCTCACGGTCGCCTTCCATCGCGTTCGCCGTGAGCGCGATGATCGGAACGTGCGCCGAGCCCTCGAAGGTCCGAAGGGCGCGCGTGGCGTCGAACCCGTCGACCTCCGGCATCTGGCAGTCCATCAGGATCAGGTCGAACTCGTGGCTCGTGGCCTTGTCGATCGCCTCGGCGCCATTGTTCGCGATCGTCGGCTTGATCCCGATGCGCGCGAGCATCGCCGTAGCCACGCGCTGGTTGACGAGGTTGTCCTCGACGAGCAGGACGTCGAGCGACTCGAGGCGGAGCGAGCAGGACTCGTTCGCCGCCGGAGCGGCCGTCGCCGGCTGCAGGCTCTCCAGACCGAGTGCGAGGCGAAGCGCCGAGTCGAGCTCACCGTGCTTCGCCGGCTTTGCGAGGACGCCAGCGAGGCGCTCGCCGAAGTGGTGCGCGAGCGCGATCGACGTGCTCATCGGCGCCAGCAGCACGGTGCGGCGCGTGACGAACGCCGCGTTCGTCTGCAGCCAGCCGGCCTGCTCCTGGAACGTCGCCCCGAGCAGGCCGACGTCGAGCACGAGCGCGTCGTGCACGGCGTCGACGCCATACCCGTACTGGGCGACGCGGAGGAGGGCGTCCGCCTGGGCGTAGGGGACGGCCTGCGGCCCCAGCGCGACCACGGACTCGGACAGCGCCCGGCACAGCGCGCCGTTTTGCGCTGCGACGGCGACGGTGCGATCGGTGAGCACCCTGCGGCCCGCGCTCGGAACGGCGCTACCGTCCGCGAGGCGCATCGGCAGCTCGATCTCGAAGATCGAGCCGGTGCCGACCCGGCTCGACACGCGGATCTGCCCGCCCATCAGCCGCACGAGATCCGACGAGATCGCGAGTCCGAGGCCCGTGCCTCCGAAGCGCCGCGTCGTCGACGCGTCGACCTGGCTGAACGCGTCGAAGATCGCCTCCAGCCGGTCGGTGGGAATCCCGATCCCCGAGTCGCGCACGCTGAAGCGGACCGTCGCCAGTCGCGATCCTGCGAGGTCGAACGACAGCTCCGACGCGCGTACGGAGACCTCGACCTCGCCATCGGTCGTGAACTTGGTGGCATTCGACATCAGGTTCAAGAGGACCTGACCGAGGCGCGCCGAGTCGCCGACGACGCGCTCCGGCACCTCGGTACCGACGACCGAAACGAGCTCGACTCCCTTGTCCTCGCAGCGCTGACCCAGCACGGCGCAGACGTCGTCGACGAGGTCGCGGATGCTGAACGGGATCGACTCCAGCTCCATCCGGCCGGCCTCGATCTTCGAGACGTCGAGGACGTCATCGATCAGCGCGAGGAGCTGCTCGCCGCACGAGTGGACCGTGTCGAGCATCGAACGCTGCTGGTCGTCGAGCGCCGTCGAGCCGAGCAGCTCGGTCATGCCGATCACGCCGTTCATCGGCGTCCGGATCTCGTGGCTCATGTTCGCCAGGAACTCGGACTTGAACTGGAGAGCGGCCTCGGCCTCGTCCTTCGCAGCCTCCAGGTCCTTCGTTCGCCCGGCGATCTCGCGCGCGAGGTTCTTGCGGTGCCGCTGGAGTGCCGCGTCGCGCTCCTGCACGGTGTTGAGCATGTCGTTGAAGGCATCGATCAGCTGGATCAGCTCCTCGTCACCTTCGCGCCGCATCCGGATCGCGTAGTCGTGGTCGGTCGTGACGCGTCGAGCGGTGCTCGAGATCGCCATGATAGGCTCGACGATCGGCCGCCGCAGCCGCGACGACAGCAGGAACGCGACGACCATCGCGCCGATGAACGTGAGCCCGTACGAGATGAACTCGGCGCGCGTCGACGCATTCACGTCGCGCAGGTCGGACCGGAGGTAGATCCAGCCGAGGGTCTTCTCGCCGGCCACCACCGGCCGCGTCACCTCGACGTACCCGGCGGTCGACTCGATGATCGTGCCCTGGAGGTGGTCCGGCACGGCGACGTCGGCGCCGAGGTCCTTGTCGTACTGCGCGAACAGCTGGCCGCCGCGGTCGTAGAACGCCGAGCCACGCAGCGCGTCGATGACCTCGATCTCCCGCAGCGCAGCGACGGCCGCCACCGGGTCGGTGCTCGTGAGCGTCGATCGGTTGCTGTTCCCCAGCACGTCGGCGATGACCGTCAGCTCTCTCTCGAGACGGTCGAGCGACCGCATGCGGCTCGCGGAGATCTGGTAGGTCGCCGCGCACAGGAGCGAGACGACCGTCACCGTCATCGTGAGGGTGGTGACGCGCCCGCGGATGGAGCTCGGCCGATCGCCCGCACGGCCCACGCCTGCGACGAGCGCCTGTGCGCGCTGGCGCAGGCGATCGAGGGTGGTGGTGCGGCGGTGATCTCGCGAGCGAAGGGGCACGGCAGGCGTGGAGCGGCGATACGTTCTCCCATCGTTTTTCGACCGCCAGCGCACAGCGCATGAGGGGCGACGATCGATCCCCGCTGCCGGATCGAGGTTTCTCGAACAGCCCCGCATCAGGGCCCGCTGAGGGCGGCTCGACGCCGCTAGTCTGGGCGCCCATGGCCCCCCAGAGCTTCGAGCGATCCGTCGACTGCCCTGTCTCGGCGAGAGAGACCTTCGAGTGGCACGTCCGTCCGGGCGCGCTCCGGCGACTCGTCCCGCCCTGGGACAACGTCCGCGTCGTCACTGGGAGCGGTCCCGAGGAGAGACTGGAGAAGGGCGCGCGCACGACCCTCCGCGTCGGACTCGGCCCGGTCGGGATCGAATGGAAGGCGGAGATCGCCGACCTCCAGCCGGAGAAGACGTTCTTCGTCGACCGCCAGCTGTCCGGCCCGTTCAAGAGCTGGATCCACCGCCACGAGGTCGCCTCGCGCGGGCAGTCCGAGTCGACGCTGTCCGACCGGATCGCCTACGAGCTGCCCGTCGGACCGCTCGGAAAGATGTTCGGGGGCGGCGCGGTGCGGAAGAAGCTCGAGCGGCTCTTCGCCTGGCGGCACCGGATCCTGCTCCACGACCTGGAGGCCCACGCTGCCGCGCGCGCCGCGGGCTTCGAGGCCCGCACGATCGCCATCACGGGAGCGAGCGGCCTCGTCGGGAGCGCGCTCGCCTCGTTCCTGCGGACCGGCGGACACCGCGTCCTCGAGCTGGTGCGGCGCGAGCCGCGCGCGCCGCACGAGGTGCGCTGGGACCCGGCGGCCGGCACCGTCGACCGCGAGAGGCTGGATGGCATCGATGCGGTCGTCCACCTGGCCGGCGAGTCGATCTTCGGGCTCCGCTGGAGCGACGCGAAGAAGAGCCGGATCGTCGAGAGCCGCGTGCGGGGGACGCGCGCGATCGTCGAGGCGATCGGTGCGCTGGATCAGCCGCCGAAGGTGCTCGTCGCCGCGTCCGCGATCGGCTGGTACGGCGACCGCGGCGACGAGGTCCTGACCGAGGAGTCCGCACCCGGCACCGGGTTCCTCGCGGAGACGTGCGAGGCGTGGGAGGCCGAGACCGACGCCCTCCGGGACGACGTGCGGCGGGTGAAGGCCCGCCTCGGCGTCGTCCTCGACCCGGGCGGGGGTGCGCTGAAGACGATGCTGCCGGCGTTCCAGGCGGGGGTCGCCGGGCGCCTCGGCAGCGGGCAGCAGTGGTTCCCCTGGGTCGTGCTCGACGACGTCCTCGGGGCGATGCACCGCGCGCTTTACGATGACGCATTGTCCGGCGCGGTGAACCTCGTCGCTCCGGGCGAGGTGCGGAACCAGGAGTTCGCAAAGACCCTCGGGAAGGTCCTAAGCCGCCCCACGGTGGT
>JBCCSK010000219.1:0-9786 GCA_039200205.1 Planctomycetota bacterium | reverse complement strand
GACGCTCGTCGCAGAACCACGGCGGCGGCCGTGGCCGCGACGACTGGCAGCGCCAGTCGGACCACTACGAAGACGACATCTGATCGGGTCGGGGTGAGCCCCGAACCCCGCGTCACCTACGGCGGTCCAGACGCTCCAGCAGGGCCTGGACCCGCTCGTCCTCCTCGCGCTGAACGTCGGCGACAGGATCCCGCGCGTCGAACAGCGCCAGCGGCTCCCATCCGTCGTCGCCGAGGCGCGCGACGAGGCGGAGCGCTTCCGTCCTGATCGTCGCGCGATCGCCCCAGTAGGACGCAGCTGCATCGCGCACTGAGTCCGTGGATCCGTCGAGGACCGGCGTCAGCGATACGCCGTCGAGCGGGAACGCCGTGCGGGTGTCGCCGAGGCCCGCGAGCTCGACGAGCGTGGGGTACAGGTCGAGCGTCTCGACGATCGACGTGCAGCGTGAGCCCGGGGCCGTGACCGACGGCGCGCGCAGCATGAGGACGCTCCGCAGCGATCGATCGAGCAGCGAGTGTTTGCCCCAGATCCCCGCGTCGCCGAGGTGCCAGCCGTGGTCGCCCCAGACGACGACGATCGTCGAGTCGGCGAGACCGGACTCGTCGACCGCGTCGAGGACGCGGCCGACCTGGCGATCGACGTAGCGGACGCAGGCGAGGTACGCGCGGCGGGCCTCGAGCGTTGCGTCGAGGGCCAGCGGTCGGGTCTTTTCCCAGGGCGCGTCGTAGCCGTAGAACTCACCGCTGCGAGACCCGCACGCCAGCATCAGCGCGTCGTCGAGCGGCACGGGGTGCGGCGGGGGCGGGATCTCGATCGCGTCCATGGCCGTCCGATCGCCCTTCGTCGCCACGAACGGGAGGTGCGGCTTGAAGAAGCCGACGCCGAGGAAGAACGGCTCGTCGCGCGCGCCGAGCTCTTCGATCTTCGCGACGGCCGCGCGGGCGATGAGGCCGTCGGGAAGATCGTCGTCGGCGGTGACCTCGAACTCGAGCACGTCGCGGTGGCCGCTTCCGTCCTCGCGGTGCGCGCCTTCGGCGTACGCGAAGAACGCGCCCCAGCCGCGGCGCCACGGGCCCACCGGCGTCGCGAGTTCGTCCCAGGCGTGGGGGAGCTCGTCGCGCCCGTCGCCGCTGCCGTCGTACGCGAAGACGCGGCCGTCGGGCGTGTGGGAGACCTTGCCGATCGAGACCGTGCGGTAGCCGTTGCGGCGGAACAGCTCGGGGAGCGTCTGGGCGCCCTCCAGCGGCTCGGGCGAGAGTGGGTCCTTGCCTTCGTAGAGCGCGGTGTTGCCGAGCCTCCCGGAGCGCGCGGGGCTCCGCCCGGTCAGGAGCGCCGCGCGCGAGGCGCCGCACGAGGGCGCCTGCACGTAGTGCTCCTCGAAGGTCATCGCGGTCGCCGCGAACGCGTCGAGATGCGGTGTTCTCGCGTGCGCGACGCCGTAGCAACCGAGGTCAGGGCGCAGGTCGTCGACCGCGATGAACAGGACGTTCGGACGGCGCGGCGGGTCGCTCGCAGCGGCGCTGGAGATCAGCGCGGCAGCGAGCAGCGCGATCGCCCGAGATCCGCGCCTCACTTCCGCGCCCCGAGCAGCTCGAGCATCGCCTCGCCCATGCCCGCTCCGATGAGGTAGTAGGTCTCCGCGTTCTCGTTCCAGTGGTACGCCTGGCCCGACGGCGACAGCTCTTTGGGTCGGAAGAAGTCCCGGGTCCCGACGAACGCGACGTTACCGCGGAACTCCACTCGCTCCGCGACAGCGCGCTGCGCGGCCATCAGCGAGAGCGCGCGCGGGTGCGTTTCGTCGCGTCCGCTCATGCCGGTCTCGGCGACGACGAACGGCAGCTTCGGCACGCCGAGCTCGGCGCGCGCGTCGCGAACGAACGCGGCGAGGTTCTCCTCGTACGCGTCGTTCCGCGCCTGGTCGATCCGGTCGTTCCAGCCCTGGTGCCAGCCGAACCCGACGATCTCGACGTCGTCGTGCTGGAGGTCGGGGAAGCGCTCGTCGAGATCGGCGAGCACCTCGCGGACGCGCTCGAACAGCGCGGTGTACGAGGGCCCGACGTCGCCGCCAGCGCTCGGCGGACGGAAGTCGACGGCGAGGCTCTTGCCGCCCCACGCGACCTTGACGAGCAGGACGGGCTCGTCGATCGCGTCTCCGACGACGGTGCCGAAGCCCAGCTCGGGCCCGATCCGATCGTCTCGCGCGCCGTAGCCGGGCGCCAGGGCTCCGTCCCTCTCTCGGGCCCCGCCGAACGAGATCCACACGTCGTCGCGCTCGATCCAGTCGCCGCTCGCGTCCGCGAGGTGGGCGTAGCTGCCCTTCGTCTCCGGGTCGCGCACGAGATGCTCCAGCGAACCGCGCCCGCCGTTGCGCTCGGGGTCGGCCTCGACGAAGCCGAACCCGACCATGTTGGACTGACCCGCCAGCACGAAGACCTTCAGCGTCGACGCGCTCGGGGAGGGGGCGGGCGCCTCTGCGCCGATGAGGCCGAGGGAGAGCGCGACGGCGGCGAGGAGGCGGACGTGAGTCATTTCGTCGTGGAGAGGGGGACAGCGATCTCCGCCCAGCATGCCCTTCCGAACGGATCCAGGGCACGAGCAGAAGTTTCTAGGTGACGCCGCAGAGCGCCCCCCGATGCGACTGAGTGGTGAGGGACCTGTCCCGATCCGTTCCTTCGGACCCCCCGAGTCGCATGAAGCACACCCTCCTGGCCGGCCTCTGGGCCGCGCCCTCGATCCTCTTCCTCGTCGCGCCGTCGACGGCGCAGTCCGCCGACGCGGACCTCTCGCCGGCCCTCGTACCCTCCGGACCGCGTCTCGCCGACACGCCGATGGTGATGGAGCCCGTCCCCCTCGGCGGGTTCGCGCCCCGCGCGGTGCCGCCCGCCGAGCCGCCGATCGGCCGGCGGGACCAGCTCTTTCCCGGCGCCGATCCGGACCTCGCGAACACTCTTCGGATCGACGATCTCCTGCAGCGACCCCTGGTCGACCGCAGGAAGGGCGACGATGTCTGGGTTCGCACCCTGCGCCAGCGGACGCACTTCGCCGCGGACGGCGTGACGGTGTTCCCGGTCTTCGGGCCCGACGCGCCGAACGAGTCGCCGCTCAAGCTCGAGGTGGTGGAGGCGCTCGTCGGAAGCTCTGCGCTCTCCGTCGAGGCCCGGTCGAAGCCGCTCGTGAGTGCGGACGACCGCCTCGTCGACGTCCAGCGCGCAGACTTCGTCGAGTCGTGGATCCTGGAGCGCGATTCGATCGAGCAGACCTTCACGTTCCACGACCTGCCCGAGCGCGGAGAGCTGAGCGTTACGATGCAGGTCACCACGGACCTCGTCGCGAGCGAGGCCGACGGGACGCTCCGCTTCGAGCGGGAGGGGCTCGGCGGCGTGACCTACGGCGCTGCGTTCGCCTACGACGCGAAGGGCCGTCGAACGCCCGTCCGGCGCTCGCTGGACGGCGACCGGCTCACGCTCACGGTCCCCGCGGACTTCGTCGTTGCCGCCGAGCTGCCGCTGACGATCGACCCGCCCATCAGCTCCTGGGTGCTGTCGGGCAGCTTCGCGGACGACCGTTCTCCGGCGGTCTGCTTCACGCGGCGCCCTGGCCGGTACTTCGTCACGTGGGAGGAGTACACGTCGCAGACGAACTCGGACTGCTACCTGACGAGCTTCACCCAGCTGGGCTTCCAGGGCGCCGTCGTTCCCGTCGAGACCGGGAGCGACTTCTGGGAGCGGCCGCGGATCGCGTACGTCCCGGCGAACGACCGGCTCCTCATCGTCGCGAGCGCGTCGCCCAATGGCCCCGGCTCTGGGTTCAGTCGCATCGAGGGACGGATCTTCCGCGCGACGGACAGCACGGCGGCGACGTCGATCTTCCCGATCAGCACCGCGGGATCCGAGAAGGTCGACCCGGTCGTCGGCGGCACGAACCTCGAGGGCGTCGCGAACAACTACTTCCTCGTCGCCTGGTCTCGCGTGAAGTCGACGACCCGCTTCTCGATCGAGTACCGGCTGATCGCCTGGGACAGCTTCGCGGTCACGCAGATCGAGACGCTCGCGGAGACGGAGGGGTTCAGGAACCTCGAGCCTGCGGTCTCGGCGTCCCACGGCGACTCGTTCCTCGTCGGTGACTTCTGGACCGTCGCCTGGACCGAGAACGTCGCGGGTTCGTTCTTCCTGTTCGGTCGCATCAAGGCCCGGCGAATCCGATGGGACGGTTTGGTGCCTGGCAGCGCTTTCACCGTCAACGACTCGACCTGGTGTTCGAAGCCGAGCGTCTCTTCGCAGCTCGACTCGACCTACGGAGTCTCTTCCTTCCGGCCGTCGATCGTCGCCTACGGCGTCATCGATCCCGCCAACGGGCTGAAGTCCGAGATCCATGCGAGCGTCGTGAGCCAGACCTCCGCCTATCCCGCGTCCAACGTCACGGCAATGGAGGACTTCAAGGCGAACGTCTCGAGGGCGCAGCCGACGATCGGAACCGACGGCAGCGCATTCGTCCTCGCCTACCAGGAGCGTCACTACTTGAGCAGCCTCAGGACGGACTTCGACGTCTTCATGGCGTCGGGAAGCGTCGTGCGGACGGGTTCGGACCTGCGCATCGCGCTGTCCGAGCGCCATCAGCTGCTCTCGTCGACGACCAACGATGAGTTCGCGCCGCAGATCGCGATGGAGCGCGATGCCCACACCGGCCTGTCGTCGGACAGCGGTCTCGTGGTCTGGTACCGGGATCTCGACAACCCGGGCGGCGAGGTGCGCGGATCCCGCGTCCACGCCGAAACGGTCTACGGTCGTCCGGACCGCGCGGTCGGCAGGCAGTACTGCAGCGCGAACACTCACTCCGGCAACGTGACGCAGTACGGCCCCGACACGTCGTGGCTCTGGATCTCCGGGAACGCGAGCGTCCAGAGGGAGCACCGGGCGTACTGCGTCGGCATGCCGGACAACACGTTCGGCTACCTGATCTGCTCGACGACGCAGGGCAACGTCAACATGCCAGCGGGCAGCCGCGGGCGCCTCTGCCTCGGCGGGAGCGTCGGCCGCTACACCGACCAGATCCGAAGCTCGGGCACGGCGGGTGAGATCGTCACGTTCGTCGATCCGGACCGAGTGCCCCAGCCGAACGGCAACGTGGCGGTCCAGCCCGGCGAGACCTGGAACTTCCAGCTCTGGCACCGCGACGCGTTCATCACGCCGACGTCGAACTTCAGCAACGCCTGCTCCGTCGAGTTCCTGCCCTGACGCGGAGAGAGATCGATGCCGGCCAAGGTCGGCATCGATCTCATTTTTCTTCGCCTCGCTCCATCACGACCGCCAGCCGCGCGAGCGCACGATGAAGACGCATCCGAACCGCTCCTACGCCGATGTCGAGCTCGCGTGCGATCTCGTCGCGCGGGACCTGGGCGATGCGAGCGAGCACGATGATCGCGCGATCCTGCTCGTCGAGCTCCGCCATCGCGGCCTCGATGCGCTCGAGCTCCTCTCGCACCGCAGCCTGGTTGCTCGGCGTCGCGATGCGCCCGTAGGCCTCCAGCAGCTGCGACTGATCGGTCGATCCGAGCGCCGCGTTGACGGCGTCGCGCTGGCCGGCGGTGTGGTACTCCCGACGCTCGGAGAGCTTCCGGAGCGTTGTCGTGAACAGCCAGCGCCGGAAGGCGCCCTCGCCGGGGTGCTGGAACTGGTCCGCGCGGTCGAGGACCTCGCGACAGACCGATTGGACGATGTCGGAGTGCTGATCGTGCCGCCTGACCATGTGTCCCGCGCGGAGGCGCACGAAGGCGCGCAGGTCCGGGAGCAGGCGGGTGAGGAGGGTCTCCAGCGCGTCGCGGTCGCCGTCGGCCGCGTCGCGCGCGAGAGCCTCGACGTCTCGGGGGTCGTCCTCGATCGATGTCATCGGCGCCGTATCGTATCCCTGGAGGCCGAGACAGCGCCCGCCGACGGCGGCTGCGAGGATCGATCGAATGGCGCGGGACGAGACGAACGTGGACGGAAGCAGCGCCGGGGACGGTGACGAGGAGATCGTGATCGAAACCCTCGTCTTCACGTTCCTGGAGCAGTGCGAGACGTCGAGCGCGGCGCCCTCGGACGTCCTCGAGTCGATCTGCCGTGAGAACCCCGACCACGCCGTGCGGCTGCGTGCCGCGGTCGAGTCCCTCTCCGGGACCGGCCTCGGTCTGCCCGCGAGCTCGATCGAGTCCCTCGATCGGATCGTCGGCGGCTATCGACTCCGTGAACGACTCGGCGCCGGCGGCATGGGCGTCGTGTACCGCGCGCAGCCCGAGGCCGGCGGGGCGGACGTCGCCCTGAAGCTGCTGCACCCGCAGATCCAGAGCGAGCCCGAGGCCCGCGATCGGTTCGCGCGCGAGGCGAGCGCGATCGAGCGCCTCGACCACCCGGCGATCGTTCGGGTCCACGACCACGGTGAGTTCGTCGACGGGAACGTCTCGACGCCGTTCCTCGCGATGGCGCTGCACCGCGGCGTTCCGCTCGACCAGGCCATCGACGCGCTGCGCGAGGCCGACGTGACGTCCTTCGACGGCACGGAGCTCGGCGTCCGACTGCACGAGGTGATCGATCCGGACGTCGATCCGCTCCTGCGGTCGTCGCGCTTCCGAGGACCGTGGTGGAAGGTCGTCGCCGAGATGGGGGCGGACCTCGCCTCGGCGCTTGCCCACGCCCACGAGAACGGCGTGATCCACCGCGACGTCAAGCCGTCGAACGTCCTCGCTGCGCCCGACGGACGCGTGCTGCTGCTCGACTTCGGCCTCGCGGTGACGTCGGACTCCGGTCGCCTGACGCGCACTGGCGCGCAGCTCGGCTCGCTGCCGTACATGGCGCCGGAGCAGCTCGCCGGGAGGACGACGGATGCCCGGGTCGACGTGTACGGCCTCGGCCTCGTGCTCTATGAGCTCCTGACGATGAAGCCCGCGTTCGACCTGAAGGCGCCCGACGCGCTCGCGGTCAAGATCGCGCGGGGTGCGAGCCTCAGGCCCTCGCGCGCTGCGCGCTGGATCCCTGCGGATGTGGCGGCCTCGATCGACGCGGTGATCGAGTGCGCAACGGACAGTGACCCCGATCGTCGGTACTCCTCCGCGCGGTTGCTCTCGAAGGACCTCGCTGCGCTCGCCGCGGGGGAGACACCCTCCGTCCGGCTGGTTTCGACGGCGGCGCGCGCGATGCGGCGCGCGCGCCGGTATCCGTGGCACGTGGCGACCACGGCGATCGTCGTCGGCTTCCTCGCCGTCGGCGGCGTCGTTCTCTCGCGCTACGAGCGTCGCATCCAGGCCGTCGAGCAGGAGGACACCGCCAACGAGATCGCCTCGATCGCTGATCGCCTCGATTCGCTGCGCTCGGGGTCGGTCGGCCTCGCCCTGGGATCGCTGAGCGACGACCCGAGGTTCGCGCCGTCCGCGCTCCCGAAGATGCTCGAGGAGCGCGAGCGCATCGTCGAGATTCGCGAGCGCCTCGACGAGCTGGCCGAGAGCGGTGAGGAGGTGACCGGGCTCGCGCGGCGCACCGAGCGACTCCTCGCGGATGCCATGATCGAGATCGCGAACGCGCAGTCGTCCATGGGGCGGAGACGCGAGGCGATCGAGAACTACCGCGCGCTCTGCGCGTACCTCGAAGAGAGGATCGACGAGTGCACGGCGGGTGGCGAAGAGCCCGAGCCGTGGATCTTCGGCGAGCTCGGGCGCTCGTACGCAATGCTGGCGCGGGCGATCCACCTCGGGGACCCGCACGGGGTGCCGCTCGAAGAAGCGCGTCGATCCGTGGAGATGATCGAGGAGGCGCGCAACGCCGACCCGGAGTCGATCGTCGTCTCGTCCCAGCGCGTGAGTGCCCTGGTGATCGAGGCCGAGGCGCTCAAGAGGACGGATGACATGCCCGGGGCGTTCGACGCGCTCGACCGTGCGGAGCGCACGAGCGTCGCTGCCTTCGGAGCAGAACCCACCGAGCTCGAGTATCGCGCCCAGCGTGGCGAGATCGAGCTCCGACGCACGTACTACGGCTTCGACGCGCGCTCACGTGACCAGCGTATCGAGACGCTCCGGCGCGCGGTCGACTGGTTCGAGGGCGGGCTCGAGGACGTCGATGGAAACGCCACGTTCGCCGTCCTGAGTCTCGAGGCACGCTGGCGCATCGCGGAGGAGTTTCGCCGGGATAGACGTCTCGACGAGGCGGAGGAGGGCTACTCCGAGGTCATCCGACGCGCAAATCGCATCCTCGCAGCACGCGGCGCCAGCGTCGTTCCGGACGATCCGTTCTTGCGCATGCTCGAGAAGGCGCGCCTGGCGCGCGGGCGAGTCCGCGTCGCGCGCGGGAACGCCGAGGAGCGCGCCGAGGCGGTCGAGGAGTTCTTCACGGACTACGAGAACGCTCGCGTGGCCTACCGCGAGCAGCCGGCCGATCTCGCAGCGCTGGAGCGCTACGTCCGCGCCGCCGGCGTCTACGCGAACCAGGCCGCGATGCACCCCGACGCGCTGCCGCGCGAGATGGAGCGCGCGCTCGACGCGGTCGAGGGAGCGCTGGCCTCCAGCGCATCGATCGACGAGTCCGTGGGCGATCTGTTCTACCGGCGTCGGCTGTGCCACTACGCGCGCGGCCTGACGCTCATCCGCCTCGGGCGTCTCGCCGAGGCGACCGAGTTCGCGCTGGAGCTCGAGGAGCGCGCGTGGGACCGCGACCCCGTGGACGCATTCTCGTTCCGCATGGTGGCCGATCTCTGGGCCGAGCTTCTCTGCGTGGAGTCCGACCCCGCGATCGGCGACGAGCTGCGCGAGCAGACCTTGATCATGCTCGAGGCGGCCGTCGACGCCGGCTTCGACGACGCGACGGACCTGCGCAAGACCGAGGTCCTCGATCCGTTCAGGGACGATCCGCGCTTCTTGACCCTCCTCGAGCGTATCGAAGGCTCCTAGTCGGAGCGCGTGACGGGGCGTAGGCTCGCGAGGCCTCCCCTCGACCACGAACACCATGCGCCGATCGCTCCTCATCCTCGCGCTCCTCGCGCCGTTCCCGTCCTGCACAACGATGAGCCTGAGCGCTGCGGGGTCTCCGTCCGGCCCCGCCACCTCGCTCGCCGAGACGCCGTCCTCGGGACCGGTGGAGGGCCGCCCGACGTGGGGGCCGCCGCTGGCCCTTCCCGGAACGTCGACGCGGATCATCCCGTTCGCGCGCGAGACCTCCATCGGGTGGTTCGGCGACAAGGATCGCTTCGCCGAGGGCGGCGCGCGCACGTACGCCGTCGGCGGCGACGCCCCGTCCGACAAGCTCGTGCGAACGACGGCCTCGGGGACGCTGCGTTGGCACAACGGCGTCGCGCACGACGTCGACACGGACGAGCAGTGGCCGCTCCTCGACCGACGCGGGATCGTGTCGCGCTATTGGATGCGCGTCGACCGCAGCTCCTTCGGGGCGCGCTCGACGGCGCTCGTCTTCGCCGTGACGGACGAGGACACGAACGGCGACGGAATGCTCGACGACCGCGACGCCGTTCGCGCGCTCGCGACCGACGGCGACGGGCGCGCTCCGCGCTACATCTCGCCGGCGGGCACGCAGCTCCGCTCGCTGGTCTTCGACGACGACCGGGACCTGGTCGTGCTGATGATCGCGTCCGACCTCGACGGGGACGGGAAGTTCCGAGCCGAGGAGACCGCCGAGCCGTACGCGTTCGACCTGACGAGCGGCGGCGACGCGATTCCCCTGATCCGCCCGAGCACGCGTGCCGTGCTCGACGCGGCCCTCGACCGATAGGGCGTGTCGCGAGCGACCGCAACCCGGTTTGGAGCGTCCG
>JBCCSK010000218.1:0-9824 GCA_039200205.1 Planctomycetota bacterium | reverse complement strand
GTCGGGCAGCACGATGCACGGCTCGAGGAGGTTGCGCTCGGCGTGCAGGACGCCGCGTCCGGCGCGCATCCACTGGGCGCCGCCCGGACCGATCTGGCCGACGTTGCCCAGGCTGTCGGTGTGCTCGTTCGCGCCCTCGAGGAGGTAGGTCATCACGTCGATCCCGGCGTGCGGATGCGCGGGGAGCTTGCCGGTCGGTGCCTCGATCGGGCCGAAGTGGTCGAGGAAGACGAAGGGGCCGATCGCCTCGATCGGCCCGTATGGAACGGGCCGAAGGACGCCGAAGCTCCCGACGGTCGCCGTGGGCGCCTGCCACAGCTGCCTCTCGTGCGGATGGAAGTCAGACATGATGAAGGCCCATGGGACGCTAGCGCACGACCTCGATCCAGTTGAGGTTCCACTGGCTCCCGATCGAGCGGATGCGCAGCGTGTGCTCACCCGCGGGGAGCTTGAAGGTCCCACTCGACTGATCCACGTACGTCTGCCACCCCCCGGTCGCGCCGACGACCTGGGTGTCGATCACTCGATCGCCGACGAGCACCTCGAAGCCCTCGCTGCCGTTCAGCGACGCGACGCGGTAGCGAAGCGTGAAAGGACCCGCTTCCTCGACGGCGATGCGGTACTCGAGCGTGTCGCCGGGGTCGAAGTACCCGAGGCTGACGCCGCCGCCTTCGTCGCCGCAGCTCTCGGGCTGGGCACCTTCCATCGCGAAGTAGTGCTCGGCTTCGATGCGCGCGGGCACCGGCACCGGCGGAAGGTCGGTGTTCACGACGTCACTGGGGCGACTCTCGACACAGCCCATCGTCGCGGTGACGGAGTAGTGGTACGCCCGACCGGGAGGCGGTGCGGCGTCGGTGAACGCGGGCTCGGTCAGATCGAAGGCCACGCGCTCGCCTCGATCGTCAGCGCGTCGTGCGCGGTAGACGTTGAAGCGCACGCCTTCAACGGCGTCCCACCGCAGCGTCACGCGACCGTCGGACTCGCTCAGCTCCAGCCCCGTCGGCGGCTTCGGATCCGCCAGCGCGAACCGCTCGTCCCAGGCCTCGTGCTTGACCCAGTCCACCTCCATCACCCACTCGCCGGTCATCGGCGAGTCCGTGATCTTCGCGAAGTTGAGGATCGCGAACATCGCCTCGGGGTAAGCGTCGCCGTGGCCGACGTTGCGGTGCACTTCAGCGCCGTCGAGGCGATAGACGAGGTCGCTGCCCACCCACTCGACCGAGTACTCGTGGAACTCGTCGAGCGTCGCCAGGATGTCGGTCCGCAGGCTCCACCAGTCGCCCTCGTCGTTGCCGAGGCTCTTGATCGCGCCGGTCGTGAACGCGTCGTTCGCGTGGTCGCCGTGGTGCTCGAAGATGTCGATCTCGCCCGAGCCGACGAGGGGCCACGGAACGGTCTCGTCGTCCTCCTGGACGGGCGGCTCGTTGTTCTGCGCGCCGAGGATCCACCAGGCGGGGAACATGCTCGCCTCGCCGTTCCCCCACAGCCGCAGGCGCGCGGTCCAGCGCCCCTTGACGAACTCCCGACGGTTTTTCGAGCAGATCCGCCCCGCGACGTAGGGCGTGTCGGGGTGTCGGTTCCCCTTCTTGTCGAAGTTGTCACAGGGACACGGCTCGTCGAGCCGGACGACCTTGACCTTCAGCGTGCCGTTCGAGACCTCGCGTGTCCCGTGCTCACCGTCGGACACGTAGCACTGCTGCTCGTTGTTGACCCAGATCCTCTGGTCCTGCCAGTTCGTCGGATCGAACGTGTCGAAGTCGTCGAAGAAGTCGGTCACCCACCCGCTCGGCGCGTCGAGGTCGTGGACGAGCGTCTGGATCGCGCGCGGCGGGATCGTGACCATCGACTCGCGGTCGCCGACGCAGAACCGATAGGGCACCGCTTCGTCGCCGAGGTTCAGGACGACCGTCGCGAGCCGCTGGTCCTCGTTCACGAACGAGGTGGTCTGCAGGATGCTGCGGCTGCTGACGGCGCTGACCCGCTGCGCTCCCGGTCGGATGAACCTGGAGAAGTGGCCGAGGTAGTAGAACGTCGGCGTGTAGATCAGCTCGCCGGTCTCGCGCACGGCGTGGACCGGCGCGAAGCAGAAGTTGCCGACGTGGTTCGGACCGCCCGTGTCGTCGAGCAGGACGTTCCAGTCGATCCAGCCGACTGCGCCCGCGTTCAGGTCGTTCACGACCGCGTCGCCGTACCGCTCCGCGTTGGGCCAGTGCTGGTAGCGGGAGGGATCGAAGCCCTCGACGGTCGCCTCGGTGAGCAGCACCTGGACGTCGGGGTAGGCGCGCTTCACCTCGGCGACGTTGCCGTACATCGGCTCGCCACCGGCCCACGTCTCGTACCAGTGGAAGCCGATGCCCCACACGTACTTCGCCGCCTCCGGGTCGCCGAGGATCGTGTGCGCGCGATGCGTGACGAGGTCCCGGTTGTGATCCCAGGCAATGATCTTCTTGTCGCCGAGCCCCGCCTCCTGCATCGCGGGTCCGAGGAAGTCGCGCAGGAAGTCACGCTCTTCCTCGGCCGTGTAGATCATCGACTCCCAGGTCTGACGGGCGAGCGGCTCGTTCTGGACCGTCACGCCCCAGATCGGAATGCCCTCGGCTTCGTAGGCGCGAATGAACTTCGTGAAGTACGTCGCCCAGGCGTCGCGGTAGCGCGGGAGGAGCTTGCCGCCCTGCAGCATGCTCCCGCTGTCCTTCATGAACGCAGGCGCGCTCCACGGACTGGCGCAGGTCGTCAGCGTGCCGCCCGCGGCCTCGATCGCGTCGCGGATCATCGGAATGCGGAAGCGACGATCGGGCGCGACGTCGAACGTGCTCAAGTCGTCGTCGCCGTCCTCGACGTACGTGTAGCTCGCGCTCGCGAAGTCGCAGCTGTGGATCGTCGTGCGGACGAGGCTGTACCCGAGTCCCTCCTCCGGATCGAAGTACGCGCGAATGAGCTCGCGGCGGGTCGCGTCGTCGAGGCCGGCGTAGACCTCCGCACTCGCGTCGGTGATGGCACCGCCGAGGCCGAGGAGAGTCTGGAAGCGCCGCTCGGGCTCGACGAAGACCGCGACGTCGGTCTCCGGCGACTGCCTGGCGGGAAGGAGCTGGACGCGGTCGCTCAGAGTGAGCCGCAGATCCGTGTCCATCGCGGTCGTGTAGACCTTGACGCACTGGCTGCGATCGGTCTCGCCCGTTCCGGCGTGGGAGAGCGTCACGAGGGCGAACGCGAGGGGAAGAGCGCGACGGGGGTGGGTCATAGCGGGCGAACTCTAGTGTTCTCGCTCGGACGTGCAGGGACATTGGCGGACCGGACGGGTCGGACCTCCCGTGCTACCGTTGTGAGGTCGCGTTGCGGCCCCTTGTCGCGCGCTCAGATCCCAACGCTCCACTTCCGCGGCCGCCGCCAAGAACCGCTCATCCGCTACGCCGTCCACATCGCTCTGCGTGCTCTCGCAGTGCTGCTCCCGCTCGTCGCGATCCACGGGACTGCGACGGGCCAGGTCTGTCCGACCTGCGTTCCCCTGAACGATCTCGGAAGCGGGACCCACGAGGGCGAGACCGGCGGGCTCTACCCCGGAGGAGCGAATACGCCGCCGGCTGCGCACGCGGCAGCCGAGCTCCGCGCCGCACGCAGCGTCGTTCCGCGCGACGTCCTCGGCGTGCCGGATCCCGACGGACTCGTCGGCGTGCTCTCGATCGGCGTGTCGAGCTTTGCCCAGGAGTGGCGCGAGGTCACGCGCGCCGTCGACGCGGATCCGCAGCGCAACGGTCACCTCGTGCTGATCAACGGCGCGATCAACGCGGCGACGACCAATCGGCTGAGAGATCCCCAGGCGCCCCACTGGACGATCCTCGATAAGCGGATCCAGACGGCGGGCGTGGCACCCGGGCAGATCCAGGTCGCGTTCATCGAGACGTCGCGCCATCACGCCGCCGGCCTGACGTTCCCGGACACGTCGCGCGCGATGAGCGCCGAGCTCGGCCTCATCGTGCGCGAGCTGAAGGTGCGCTTCCCGCAACTGCAGATCGCGTTCGTGACGTCGTTGATCTACGCGGGCTACTCGACGACCGGCGTCGCGGAGCCATCGATCTACGAGGACGCGTTTGCGGTCAAGTGGCTGATCGAGGACCAGATCGCGGGTGACCCGGGTCTCGTGCACGATCCGCGGAGCGGCGCCGTCCGAGCTCCCGTTCTCGCGTGGGGCCCCTACCTCTGGGCGAACGGAGCCATACCGCGCAGCGACGGCCTCGTCTGGTTGCCGAGCGACCTCGAGATCGACGGCTTCCATCCGAACGATGCCGGCGAGGCGAAGGTCCGGGACCTGTACGTGCAGTTCTTCGACACGTCGCCTGCCGCCCGCGCGATCTTCGGCGCTCGGTCCGGCGTCACCCGGCGCGCGCACGCGATCGACGCGGACGCGTCGCTCGACGCGAGCCGGCCGACGACCGCGCTCGGTGCGGAGGCGACGCTCGACGTGGACGACCCAAACCTGAGCTTCCTCGTCGGCGCCGACGTCGCGGCCTTCGCGGGCACGATCCGGCACTCGAAGCTCGCGCTGGAGCCGATCGGTCGTGCCGGTGAGCTGGTCGCCATCGGCGTCAGCGACGCAGCGTGGGACGAGGCGACGGTCACCGCGGGAACCGCTCCCGCCTTCGACGGACTGACGAGCGGCGAGCTGACGATCACGAGCGAGAAGTCGCTCGCCGAGTGGGACGTCACGCCGTGGACGCAGGAGGCCGTGACGTCCTCGGGCGGCCGGATCTCGTTCGGGATCGAGAAGACCACGCCGTCGCTGCTCAGTCAGCTCTACGCGCGTGAGTCCGGTCGACCGGCCTGGCTGGCGGTGACGATCGATAGCGCACCGGGAGGCGTCGAGCCGTTCTGCCCCGGCCTCGTCGGATCGGTCGGCGCGCCGGCGCTGCTCGGCTGGACGGGCGACGCGTCGCTCGCATCCGCGGACCTCGCGTTCCACGCCAGCGACCTGCCGGCGGCGACGGTGGTTCTCCCGCTCGTGGGAACGTCGAGCGTCGCGAATCCCCTCTCCGGCGGAGACGTCTGCGTGGGCGGACTGCTCACCCGGCTCCCGCTGACGACGTCGAACGATCTCGGGCGTGCGACGTTCGCCGTGGACTGGACGGCGCCCGGGACGAGCGTCGTACCGGGCGACACGCGGACGGTCCAGGCCGTCTTCCGCGACACGGTCGTCGAGGGGTATCGGACGACGTCGGCCGTGGTCGTGACGTTCCGGCCCTGAGGCGAGTCGGAAGGGTCCGCGTCGCCGCCTAGCCTGCATGATGGGTCCGTGGCCCGTCTCGAGATCTCGGCTGGCGATCGAACCGTGATCGTCGCCCTCGCCCCGCTCTTCCTGGATACGGACACGAGCGAGTTCGAGGACGCGATCGTGCAACAGTGCAACGCCGCGGGCGTTGGCCGCGAACGCGTCGAAGAGCTGCTCTTCGATGTCGTCGCGCCGATCCTGCGGTCGAACCTCGGTTCGGTCGCCGGGGAGTGGAGCGGCTTCGATGAAGCCTGGCTGCTGGAGCGCGCGGCGAGAACGAGCCGGCGTCCGTGGCTCTGGCGTCTGAGGCAGCGTCGAATCCGTCGAGCTCTGGAGCCACAGTGGAGTCGGATCCGTGAGCGGATCCGGCCCTAGCAGGACGTGATCACGGCGACGATCTCGACTCCGGGTGCACGTTCCCCCGCACGAGATCCCGCGCCCGATCCAGCTCGTCGTGGTTGCCGCGCACGATGAGGAGATCGCCCGGCTCGAGCCGGTGCTCCGCGCCCGGGCCGTGGATCTCCTCGGTCCCTCGGATGACCGAAAGCACCGCCGCCCCGGTGCGCGCCCGGAAGTCGATCTCGCCCAGCGTCCTGCCGCACCCCGAGCAGTCGCCGCCGACGTAGAGCGTGTCGACCGCCGTGTTCGCGAGGATCTCGCCGACGACCGCGAGGTGCCGATCCTCCGGAACAGGGCCGCGCAGGATCTGGTAGCCCTCGCGACGAACGAGCTCGGCCTGGACCGCGATCGTCCCTCGCGGGATGTGGAGCTCGCGGAGGACGCGGCTGAAGATCTCGACCGACGTCTCGAACTCCTCTGGCACGACCTGGTTCGCGCCGAGGCGCATCAGCTCGTCGATGTCGCGCAGGAAGCGCGCCCGGACGATCACCTGGACGTTCGGCGCGAGCTGCCGCGCGAGGGCGACGGTTCGGCGCGTCGCCGCCATGTCGTTGATCGCGACGACGAAGACTCTCGCGTCGAGGAGCCCCGCCTGCACGAGGGCATCGGCGCGGCTCGCGTCGCCAAGGACGATCGGCGTCCCCTTCGCCCGCTCAGCACGGACGTTGTCAGGGTTCATCTCGATGACGCGATACGTGAGGCCGGTCGCAGCGAGCACGCGCATCAGGTGCTGCCCCGTCAGTCCAAAACCTGCGATGAGCACTTGGACCGGCTCGAGGCCAGGGCCGACGGCTCGATCGGTCGCCTGGGCCGTGGCCACGGCCGCGGCGCGGCGCGATGCGGCGCGCATCACGAACGGAGTCACGACCATCGAGAGGACGGCGACGGCGAGGAACCTCTGCTCGTTCGCTCCGCCGAGGACTTCGAGCTCGCGCGCTTGACTCGCGAGCACGAACGAAAACTCGCCGATCTGGAACAGCGACGACGCGACGAGCATCGCCGTACGGCTGGAGCGCGACAGGTAGAAGGCAACGATGTAGACCGCCACGCCCTTCGCGAGCGCGAGCCCCACGAAGAGCGCAAGCGTCAGGATCGGCTCGGTCACGAAGACCGAGACGTCGAGCAGCATCCCGATCGAGACGAAGAAGAGCGCGCTGAAGACGTCGCGGAAGGGAAGGATCTCGTCGACGACCTGGTGGTTGTACTCGGACTCCGAGACGACGAGACCCGCGACGAATGCGCCGAGAGCGAGCGGCAGCTCGAGCGACTCGGTCAGCCAGGCGGCGCCGAGCGCGACGAGCACCGTGAAGAGAGTGAAGAGCTCGCGCCCGCCGGCCCGTACTACGATCGTCGCGACGCGCGAGAAGCCGTAGCGCGCGACGACCAGGACGAAGGCGACCGCGAAGACCGCCTTGACGCTCGCCCCGACGAAGTCCGTGAGGCTGGCTCCGCCGTCGCCCTCGGCGAGCAGCGGGACGAAGAGGAGCAGCGGGATGATCGCGAGGTCCTGGAAGAGCAGGATCGCGACGGACATCTGCCCGTGGGGCGTGTCGAGGCGTCGCTCGTCGTCGAGCGTCTTGAGGACGACCGCCGTGCTGGAGAGCGCCGCGAGGAAGGCGAAGAGGAGCGCGGTCTCGAACGGCGTGCCGAGCAGGAGTCCGCCGACGAGGACGAAGGCGATCGTCAGGAGGATCTGCCCGCCTCCGCCGACGAAGAGTGCTCGCTTCAAGAGGAGGAGTCGCGGCAGCGAGAACTCGAGCCCGACGGTGAAGAGCAGGAGCGCGACGCCGATCTCGGCCAGCGCCTCGACCTCGTCGACGGACCGGATCCAGCCGAGCGCGTGGGGCCCGAGGAGCGCGCCCGCGACGAGGAAGCCCGCGAGCGGCGGCAGCTCGACGCGGCGCAAGAGAACCACGATCGGGATCGACGCCGCGAGCAGCAGGACGAGGTCGGTCAGGAAAGCGTGGTCCATCGGGGCCGTACCGTACGGTCCCCGCCCCGCCGCGACGATCAGCGGGATTCGCGAGTGCGATGTAACTTGGGTCTCAGGCGCGGCGCGCTCCTCCCTCCCCTGCGACCGGCTCCCGGCCGGAAGTCCCAAGCATGCCCACGTACACGACGAACGACATTCGGAACATCGCCATCACCGGGGCTGCGCAGAGCGGGAAGACGACCCTCATCGAGGAGCTTCTCGCATCCGCTGGCACGATTGGAGAGGCGGGGACGGTGGAGCGGGGAGACACCGTCTGCGACTTCGACGACGAGGAGAAGGCCCATCACCATTCGCTCAACTCCGCGGTCGTGGGCATCGACACGGAGGGGAAGCACATCAACCTGATCGACACGCCCGGCATGCCGGACTTCATCGGGCACGCGCTCGCGAGCTTTCCGGCGGTCGAGACCGTCGCGATCGTCGTCGACGCGAAGTCGGGCATCGAGATGATGACCCGGCGCCTGATGCGGCGCGCGGACGAGCGAAAGCTGTGCCGGGCGATCATCATCAACCACATCGACAGCCCGAACATCGACCTCGCCGAGCTCGTCGGGCGGATCCGTGAGACGTTCGGCTCCGAGTGTCTGCCCGTGAACCTCCCGGCCGAAGGAGCGACCAAGGTCGTCGACGTCTTCGATCATGCGTCGGGCGACGCCGACTTCTCGAGCGTGGCGGAGGCGCACACCCAGATCGTCGACCAGGTCGTCGAGGTCGACGAGGACCTGATGCAGAAGTACCTCTCGGAAGGCGAGGTGAGCAGCGAAGAGCTTCACGCACCCTTCGAGAAGGCGCTGCGCGAGGGACACCTGATTCCGATCTGCTTCACCAACGCCAAGGAGGGTGTCGGTGTCGCGGAGCTGCTGGAGGTGATGCGGAACCTGATGCCGAACCCGACCGAGGGCAACCCGCGTCCCTTCGAGCACGGCGAAGGTGAAGAGGCCCAGGACCTCGACTACTCACCCGACCCCGACGGTCACGTGATCGCGCACGTGTTCAAGATCACGACCGACCCCTTCGTCGGCAAGCTGAGCGTCTTCCGCATCCACCAGGGGACGATCACGAAGGACAGCCAGCTGTACATCGGGGACGCGCGCAAGCCGTTCAAGGTCGGCCACCTGTTCAAACTCCAGGGGCGCGACCACAAGGAGGTCGACGTAGGCATCCCCGGCGACATCTGCGCGGTCGCGAAGATCGAAGACATCCACTTCAACGACGTCCTGCACGACTCGGTCGATCACGGACACGTCCACCTGAAGCCGATCGAGTTCCCGGTCCCGATGGCCGGCTTTGCGATCGAAGCGAAGAGCCGCGGCGACGAGGCGAAGATCGCGAAGGCCCTCGGAGCGATGGTCGCGGAAGACCCGTGCTTCGACGTCGAGCACACCTCGGACGGCGAGACCGTCATCCACGGAATGGGCGAGATGCACCTGCGCATCATGCTCGAGAAGATGAACAACCGGTACGGCGTCGACGTCGACACGCACCCGCCGCGGATCGCTTACCGCGAGACCGTCCGAGCCATGGGCGAGGCGCAGTACCGGCACAAGAAGCAGACGGGCGGCGCCGGCCAGTTCGGCGAGGTCCACCTGCGCGTCGAACCCTCGTCGAACGGCGAGTTCGAGTTCGCGAACGACACGTTCGGCGGCTCGATCCCCCGCCAGTTCATCCCGGCGATCGAGAAGGGCGTTCGGCAGGTGCTCTCGGAGGGTGTCGTGGCCGGCTACCCGATCCGCGGGATCCGGGTCGCCGTCTACGACGGCAAGCACCACCCGGTCGACTCCAAGGAGGTCGCGTTCATCACGGCCGCGCGTCGCGCGTTCATGGAGGCCGTCCAGAAGGCGACGCCCGTCGTCCTCGAGCCCGTCGTCGACATGGAGATCACGATCCCCGAGGGGAACATGGGCGACATCGCCGGCGATCTCTCGAGCAAGCGCGGGCGCATCCAGGGCCAGGACGCCCTGCCCGGCGGAATGATCGTCATCAAAGCGCAGGCGCCGCTCGCCGAGCTGAACCAGTACCAGACGCAGCTGCGCTCGATCACGGGCGGCCAGGGTTCGTTCACGATGGAGTTCAGCCACTACGACCCGGTGCCGCCGAACGTCCAGGCGACGCTGGCGGCGGAGTTCAAGCCGCGTGAGGACGAGTAGTCCGTCGCGAGCGACCTGAACC
>JBCCSK010000217.1:0-9867 GCA_039200205.1 Planctomycetota bacterium | reverse complement strand
GTCGTGGACCTCCTGGACCTTGTCGCGGACGGTTTCGCCGACCCAGACGGTCTTCTGCTCGAACTGGATCCCGTTGGGGACGGACTTCTTGTCCTTGATGTCGACGATCTTGCTCGTCTTCATCGAGGCGACGTACTCGCCGGTCTCGGCCTCCATGAAGATGATCAGGTTCTCCTGGAGCTCGATCTGGCGCAGGAGGCGCTGGGCCGGCGACAGCAGCTCGAGCGGCGTGTCGTCGGTGACCTCGGGCGCCTCGCCGCCTTCGCCCTCGACGTCTTCCTCCGCGGATTCGCCGGCGGTGAGGATGGTCCCCGCCTCGCGGTACGCGATCAGGTAGTTGCCCGGCGCGAGCTTCGGCTCGGCGAACGGGACGGTCGTCGAGAGATAGCCGAACAGCACGGGCGCGACGCGGCTGGCGCGGTTGATGGCGCCTCCGGACGCGAGCTCGAGCTCGTAGCGCGGGACGAGGACGATCCGCTCGTATCCCTCGATCACGGCGTAGCCCTCGGGGGCCTTGCCCTCGACGTCGCTCGTCGTCCAGCGATCGATGCCGACGGCCGCGTCGAAGTCGAACTTCTCCCCGTTGCTGCGCACCGGCGAGCTGCTGATGACGTCGCGGTAGACGGTCACGCCGGCGTCGCGGGCCGGGAGGGCGCTGGAGGCGAGTCGGAAGCCAACGGCCGCGGCGGTCTGATCACGGTTGCTCGGGCGGCGGGTCGAGACGCGCGCGGCGATCAGCTCGTTCTGGAACGAGCCGCCCTTCATGACGCGCATGTTCGTGTCCCAGCGCGGCGTCGGCTCCAGCGGCGGCTTCTTCTTCCCGCCGGTCGCCTTGACCTTGTACTTGTTCGGCTTGAAGCGCGGGTGGGGGTCGTAGGGGCTCGACGTCCACTCCCAGACGCTGCCCGCCATGTCGAGGATCCCGTAGGGGCTCGCGCCCGACGGGAACGACGCGATCGGCATCAGCGCGCCGCGACGGAGCTCGTTCGTGTGGGCGTGGCCGGTCGCCTCCCACTCGTCACCCCAGGGGAACGGCTGCTTCTCGGCGCCGCGCGCGGCGTGCTCCCACTCGGCCTCGGTCGGGAGGCGGAGGCCCGCCCAGTCGGCGTAGGCCGTCGCCGAGCGGTAGTCGACGAAGGAGACCGGCACCCGCTCCTGGCCCTCCGGGATCGACCATTCGGCCTCCTGCCAGTTCTCGGTCCACCACTTCTCCTTCAGCTGGTCGGTCCACTTCCGTCGCTCGTAGCGACCGCCCTCCTCGAGCGCGGCCTTCGCCTTCTCGGCCTCCTTCCGGCCGAACTCCGCCTGGGCGGCGCTGATCGCTGCCTGGCCCCAGTGCTCGGGCGGGCGGACGCCGGTCGCCTTGACGAAGACGATGTACTGCTCGTTCGTGACCTCGTACTTCCCGATGAAGAACGGTGGCAGGCGGACGTCGAACTGGGGCGTCTCTCCGTCGAGCGACCGCGCGAACCCGTGCAGCGCGGGCGGCTGCAGGATCTCCTCGAGGTCATCGGGGTCGGCGCCGACGATCGTCTTGCCGCCAGGCAGCGCGACGAGCCCGGGGGGCGAGACCTCCTTCGAGTCGACGAGGGGCGTCGTGTCGGTGCCCTCCGACTCGGGGGACGTCCCGGTCGACCGGGCGGCGAAGACGTCGGGGGTGACGGACAGGGCGACGGCAAGGCCCAGGAAGTACGTACGCATCACGATCGCCGAGTTCGAGTTCGATGGAGAGTCCGGGCGGGCCGTAGCGCGAGGCGGCGGGCGCGTAACGCCTCCAGCCCCCAAAACGGCAGTCGGGGGGCCCCCGGCCGGCACGTCGAGCGGACGATGGTAGCGGCGACCCCGTGGGCCCACTACCCCGGAGAGACGCTCGTGGCCCCCGGGAGAGTCCCCGTGGCGGGGGCGGGGGAGGCGTCGCCGGGCGGCGACGCCGGGACGAGCAGTCCGGCGGCCGCCAGGTCCGCCCGCGGGGCCTCCAGCCACGTCTCGCCGTGGACCTCCAGGAGGCCGAGGAACGTGTCGATCACGTCGGGCTCGAACGCGCGCCCGGACTGGGACTCGAAGAAGTCGATCGTCTTCTGGAGCGACCAGGCGCCCTTGTAGGAGCGGCGGGTCGTCAGCGAGTCGAAGACCTCGACCACGCACAGGATGCGGCCGGGCCGGGAGATCTCGCGGCCGGCGAGCCTCTGCGGATACCCGAGTCCGTCCCAGCGCTCGTGGTGCTCCGCGACGTAGCGCACCACGTCGGCCAGCTGGGGGTGCGCGCCGAGGCGCTCCGCGCCGACGGCCGGGTGGCGCTGCATCTCGCGGCGCTCGTCGGGCGTCAGAGGGCCCTTCTTCGTCAGGAACGTCAGGTCGTCGAGGAAGATCTTGCCGTAGTCGTGCGCGATCGCCGCGAGCTCCAGGCGCTCGACCGTCTTCGCGTCGAGGCCGAAGTCCTCGGCCACCATGCGGCAGTAGCGGCGCGTCCGCTCGCCGTGTCCCGCGGTGTACGGATCGACCCACTCGATCGACTTCGCGACGAGGCCCGAGAGGATGTCGACGAGGTCCTGGTACGGCAGCTCCTCGCGCCGCAGCCGCCGCTCGCGAACCGCGCGCTGGATCGTCGCGGCGAGAACGGACGGGTCGACGGGCTTCTGGAGGTAGTCGACGGCGCCGACCTTCATCGCCTCGACGGCGGCCTCGACGCGCGGGTAGCCCGTCATCAGGAGGCAGACCGTGTCGGGCCGCAGCGCGCGCGTCGCGGCCAGGACCTTCTCGCCGGCGCGCGCTCCCTCGAACACGACGTCGGTGACGACGGCGTCGAACTCCTCTCGCTCGACCGCCTCGATCGCGTCCTCGGCGCGCGACGCGAGCTCGACCTCGAGTCCGTCGGCGGAGAGGGCAGCGCCCAGCACGTCGAGGGTGAGCGTCTCGTCGTCGACGAGCAGCACCCTGAGCGGTCGGTCCGTGGCCATCGCCCCTGGATAGCAGCCTCGGGATGCCGATGGAAGGCGAAGAGCGGCTATCGTCGCGCGCTCGCCATGTCGTCCGACACCTCCCGCGTCCTCGACGTCCCCGACGACCTCGGCGGCGCGCGACTCGACGTCGCGCTCGCGGCGCTCGTCCCGGGCTGGTCGCGGAGCCGTCTCCAGCGCGCGATCAAGGGCGGTGCGGTGCGCGTCGACGGCGAGACCGTCCTGCGCCCGAACACGGCGGTCGACGCCGGCGCGCGCGTCGAGATCACGCTCGTCGAGGAGGTCGAGGTCTCGACGGACGTCGAGGGGCGTGCCATCGCCGAGCTCGACGTGCTGTACGAGGACGACGCGATCGCGGTGATCGACAAGCCCGCCGGACTCGTGACGCATTCGAACCCGCGCCAGCGCAGCGGGACGGTCGCCGACCTCGCGGTGAAGCGCTACGGCGACCTGCCGCGGGTCCAGGGCGAGGACCGGCCGGGGATCGTGCATCGCCTCGATCGTCTGACGAGCGGCGTGATGGTGCTCGGCCGGACGCGCGCCGCCCTCGAGGCTCTCAAGGCGCAGTTCCAGGCGAGGTCGGTCGAGAAGACCTATCTGGCGGTCGTCCACGGGACGCCGCGCTTCGACACCGAGTGGCTGACGGGCGCGATCCGCCCCTCCCCGAAGAACCCCGAGCGCATGCGCGTCATCTCGGGCCCCGAGGCCGAGGAGCTCGTCGAGGAGGGGGAGGCGCGGAGCGCCGAGACGTTCATCGAGCGCCTCGAGGACTTCGGCTGCGCCACGCTCGTCGCCGCGCACCCGAAGACCGGTCGGACGCACCAGATTCGCGTCCACCTGCAGTCCGCCGGCATCCCGATCGTGGGGGACAGGCTCTACGGGCCGCGCGGTGCCGTCGCGACACCGCTGCCCCCCGACGCGCCGAAGCTGGAGCGGCCCGCGCTGCACGCGCGGCGCATCGCGTTCGAGCACCCCGTGAGCGGGGAGCGCGTCACGTTCGAAGCGCCGGTCCCGGCGGACGTCGAGGCGCTCCTCGACGCCCTTCGGCGCTAGCGGAGGACGATCGTCACGCGCCGTTCGCCGGGCTCGGTGAGTCGCACGGTGCGCTCGCCCTCGGTCCCGTCGTCGCCGCGGACGATCACGTCGTACCGGCCCAGCGGGAACGGGCCGAAGCGCCGCTCCGTCCTCGAGAAGGTCTCGTCGTCGTAGCCGGCGGCGATGCCGGAGAGTCCCAGCCAGCCCGTCACGTCGCGGTCCTGCGCGTCGAGGACCTGGATGCGGCCGGCGGGCACGGCCGCGTCGCCCTTGTGCTTCAGGATGACGCGCACGAAGGCGCCGGGCCCGAGCAGGAGACTCGCCTCTGCGGTCTCGCCCGCCACGACCTGGATGGGCGCGCTCTCCGTCGCGGCGTCGGTCGCCGTCCGCGCGGCGAGGGTGTAGCGCCCGGGCGCGAGTCCGGTCGCGCGCGCTCGACCGTCGCTGTCGGTGACGAGCGTCGAGATGAGCTCGGTGTGGCGGCCCTTTTCGTCGCGGACGAAGACCATCGCGTCCTTGACGCCGGACCCCGACGCGTCGCGGACGACGACGTCGACGGCGCCCGGCTCGGGCAGCCGCAGCTCGACGCCCTCGCGCCGCTCGTTCTCGCCGATCGAGATGCCGTCCACGACGACGCGCGACGGCGCGGCCATCGAGTCGCTGAACATCCGCGCGCCGCCTGCGGCGACCTGGTAGGTGCCCGGGCGCAGCCCCTCGGCCGAGAAAGCGCCGGACGCGTCGGTCTCGATCTCGGCGTAGCTGCCGCCGATCATGCGGTCGGTGCGGATGCCGCCGGACTCCATGACGCTCACGCGAGCCCCGGCGAGCGGCCGCTCGTCGGGTCCCAGCACGCGGCCGACGATCGCGCCGCCGGGGACCTCGAAGTCACGCTCGTGCCCGGAGACGTCGAGCGGGACGGTGTCGTTGAACTCGACCGTCTGCTGCTGCCCGGTGCCGCCGGGGAGACGCGCCACGGTGACGACGTAGTCGCCGGGCTCGTCGAGCGTCAGCGCGTACCGGCCGTCCTCGTCCGTCGACGAGACCTTCATGCGCTCGATCCTTTGCTTCGAGCGCGGCATCCAGGACACCATCGCGCCGGCGAACGGCTCACCGCCCTGCTCGACGCGGCCCGTGACCTCGACGGGCGAGGAGGGCGGCGCGCCGAGGTAGACGATCGCCGTCTCGCCCTCGACGACCTCGACGCTCGCCATGTCGATCGACTGGAACATCGTCGCGATGCTCGCGCCGTCGATGTCGTCCGTCATGTCCGCGTTCGGATCGGCGGCGACGACCTGGTACGTGCCGGGGGGCAGGCCGCGGAAGCGGAACGACCCGTCGTCGCCGACGACCCCGGATCGCGCCTGGCTCAGCGTGGCCGACTGCACGCGGACGACGCGCCCGGACGCGGGGATTCCGTCGTCGTCGAAGCAGACACCCTCGATCGCGCCGCCGGTCCCGAGGCGCAGCTCGACGCCCTCGAGAACGGCTCCCGGCTCGACCTCCATGCCCTCGGTCTCGGTGGGACTGAGGTCCGGCGCGCTCGCCGCGAGCTGGACCGTACCTGGCCGGATGCCGACGAGGAGGAACGTCCCGTCTTCGCCGGTGCGCGTCGTCACGCCGCCGGGATCGCGCTGAACCTCGCGCATCCACGCCGCGACGTCCGCGCCCTCCTCGACGAGCGCGCCGCTGATCGGCTCGCCGCCCGGATCGAGGACGCTGCCGGAGATCGTCGCCGTCGGCACGACGCGCATCTCGACCCCGTCGATCGCCTCCTCGACGTCGAGGACGGTCGATTCGAGCGAGATGAACGCCTCGGTCCTCGCAGAGAGGTCCCAGCGCCCCGCGACCAGACCCTCGAGCGCGAAGCGACCCAGCTCGTCCGTCTCCGTGCCGCGGTCGTCGAGTCGCACGTCGCCCAAGGCGCCGGAGACGAGACGCGCGCCGTGGATGTGGATGCCGGCGAGCGGCTCTTGGCTCGGGCCGACGACGACGCCGCTGACGGTGAGCGGCGGTCGGAGCACGAGGTCCACCTCGTCCGCGCCCGGGCGGACGCCGTCGACGCGTCCGCTCAGAGCGCGCCCTGCGTCGTCCTCGAGCGTCGCGCGCACCGAGAACGGTCCGTCGCCGAGGCCGCTCAGGCGGAAGGTGCCGTCCTCGCCCGCGACGGTCCGGCTGCGCGCTCCTCGCAGTGCGCCGAACCCCGCCGGGCCCGCGGAGTGGGCGACGTCGAAGACCGCTTCGAGGGGCGCGCCCGCGGCCGACAGTCCGTCGGCGCGTCGAACGACCCCGACGAGGGTGCCGCCGTCCTCGAGCACGATCTCGACGTCGACCGCGTCGCGACCGCCTGTGATCTCGACCTGGACGCGCTCGCTTTCGAGCGCGTCATCGGCGTCGCCGCGAACGACGATCCGTCCGTCGGGAACGTGCTCGAGGGCGAAGTGGCCGGTCGCGTCCGAGGTCGTCTCTGCAATCACGTCGTCGTCGAAGCCGAACACGCGCCCGGCGATCGACGCGGTGACCCGCGCCTCGCTCGCAGGGCCACCGTCTGCGCGGAGGACCCTGCCCTCGATCCGAGCGCCCTGTGCGACGGTCAGCTCGACCTCGCGCGTCTCGCCCGGCGCGAGTGCCGCGACCTCCATGTCGATGGGGGCGACGCCCTCGGCGCGCATGTCCATCTCCAGCGCGACTCCCGCGGGGAGGGTCCCGAACCTCACGCGGCCGTCCGCATCGAGTCGCTTGCGCGCGCGCAGCGCGGGCTCTCCGCCGCCTCCCATCGCCATCGACGCGGCGGCTTCCGTCGACGTGACTGCGTAGACGCTCGCGCCCTCCAGGCTCAGGTTCTCCGCGCCTTCGCCGGCGCGGACGACGACGTCGAGGGTCGCCCCGAGCGCGGGTCGGAGCGTGACCAGGTCCGAGGCCGCGAACGCCTCCGCCGCGCGCCTCGTGTAGACGCCGCCGCCGAAGGCCTGGACGAACACGCGTCGACGCGACTTCGGAACGTTGAGGCGCGCGTGCCAGCGCCCCTCGGCGTCGAGCGAGACCGGCTGCTCGTCGAGGATCGCGTCGCGGACCGAGTCGAGCGTCTTGCGCGGATCGTCGAGCTCCGCGAACACCGGCGGGACGTCGCGGCGCGAGATCCCCGCGTCGGAGCCCAGCGTGCCGGCGAGATCGATCGTCGAGACGCGGCGTGCGAAGGCGTAGACGACGAGGTCCGCGCTCGGCTCGGCTCCCTCGGGCCAGACGACGACGACGTCGAGGGCTCGTTCGTCCGCCGCCGGGGGCGGGACGTCGACCTCCGCGAGCGCCGGGGCCTCGGCCGCGTCCTCGGTCGTCGCGCGGCGCGCGGTCGACCCCCCGTCGCCCTCGGGCACGGCGGCGAGCTCGACGTCGTCGCTCGGCGCGGCCGCGTCATCGCGTCCGACGTCCCGGTGGGCGACGCTGGCGTCGTCCCGGCCGCCTCGGAGGGCGAGGGTCGCCGCAATAGCGAGGACGACGACGACGAGGAGGAGGGCGGTGGCGTGCTTGGGTCTCATGGCTCCGGCAGGGTCGGATGGAGCGGGTTGCCGCGTCGTGCGGCGATCTCCCCCCGTTTCTCGGGAGGGTTCGGGCAGTGTTTCAGCGGGCCCCGCGGACGGGGCGGGGAGTCCGCCGACGCCCACCGCTACCATGGTGGCCCCGCACCCATTCGATCCGGCCGCGGAATCCGCTGCCGGCGACCCCTTCGTCCCGAGTCGTGACCCCCCCGACCCCTCCCAGCGCCCTCGCCCCGATCGTTCGAGGCCTTCACCACGTCGCGATCGCCGTCCCGTCGATCGAGGAGGCGCGGGGTCTCTACGAGTCCGCCCTGGGTCTGCGGGGGACGGCGATCGAAGAGGTCGAGGACCAGCGCGTCCGCGTCCTGGTCCTCTTCGCCGGGGCCCAGAGGATCGAGCTCGTCGAGCCTGCCGAGGACGGCAGCCCCATCTCGAAGTTCCTCGATCGCTCCGGCGGGCGCGGCGGCATCCACCACCTCGCCTGGGAGGTCGCCGACGTCGCGAGCGCGATCGAACGGCTCCTCTCGGACGGCGTCCAGATGATCGACGAGGCACCGCGCGACGGCTCCCACGGGACGCGCATCGCATTCATCCACCCCAAGGCGACCGGCGGCGTGCTCATGGAGCTCGTCGAAGACCCGCACGCCTGAGGTCCGACCCTCATTCGATCCATGACGATCCGCTCCGGCCCCGATCCCGCCACCGCACAGCCCGCCACCTCCGCCTCCCTCGACCCGGTCGATCGACTGCGGGAGGCGCGCGAGCAGAGCCTCGTCGGCGGGGGAGAGAAGCGCATCGCGGCCCAGCACGCGAAGGGCAAGATGACCGCGCGCGAGCGCGTCGCATTCCTCGTCGACGAAGGCTCGTTCACCGAGCTCGACCGCTTCGTCACGCACCGCTGTACCGACTTCGGTATGGAGGAGCAGAAGGTGCTGGGCGACGGCGTCGTGATCGGCCACGCGCGGATCGACGGGCGTCCGGTCTACCTCTTCAGCCAGGACTTCACGGTCTTCGGCGGGAGCCTGTCCGAGACGCACGCCGAGAAGATCTGCAAGGTCATGGACCTCGCGCTCAAGGTCGGCGTCCCGGTGATCGGACTCAACGACTCCGGCGGCGCGCGGATCCAGGAGGGCGTGTCCAGCCTCGGCGGCTACGCCGAGATCTTCTGGCGCAACACGCAGGCCTCGGGCGTGATCCCGCAGCTCTCGGGGATCCTCGGCCCCTGCGCGGGCGGGGCGGTCTACAGCCCCGCGCTGACCGACTTCGTCGCGATGGTCGACGGGAACTCGTACATGCACATCACGGGTCCCGACGTCGTCAAGACCGTGACGCACGAGGAGGTCACGAGCGACGAACTCGGAGGCGCTGGCGTACACAACGCGAAGTCGGGCGTCGCGCACTTCTCGACGCCGGACGACAAGAGCTGCCTGCTCCTCTTGCGCAAGCTGCTGTCGTACCTGCCGCTGAACAACGCGGAGGAGCCGCCGTTCGTTCCGACCGACGACCCGCTCGATCGCGAGGACGCGGCGCTCGACTCGATCGTCCCGTCCGACCCGCAGAAGCCCTACGACATGCGCCAGGTGATCGAGCGCGTCGTCGACGAGGGGTCGTGGCTCGAGGTCCAGGAGGGCTGGGCCCAGAACATGCTCGTCGGCTTCGCCCGCCTCGGCGGACGCGTCGTCGGGATCGTCGCGAACCAGCCCGCGGTGCTCGCGGGCTGCCTCGACATCGACGCGAGCGAGAAGGGCGCGCGCTTCATCCGCTTCTGCGACGCATTCAACGTGCCGATCGTGACGTTCGAAGACGTGCCGGGCTTCCTCCCCGGCACGGCGCAGGAGCACATGGGCATCATCCGGCGCGGCGCGAAGCTGCTCTACGCGTACTGCGAGGCGACGGTCCCGCTCCTGACCGTCATCACGCGCAAGGCCTACGGCGGCGCTTACGACGTCATGGCCTCGAAGCACGTCCGCGCCGACGTCAATATCGCGTGGCCCGGAGCGATGATCGCGGTCATGGGGGCGGCCGGCGCGGCGAAGATCATCCACCGCCGCGAGATCCAGTCGGCCGACGATCCCGCCGCGGTCGAGCAGCAGCGTACCGACGAGTACGACGCGACCTTCAACAACCCGTACCGCGCGGCGGCCCGCGGCTTCGTCGACGACGTGATCGAGGCCTCGCGGACCCGCCCGTACCTGATTCGCTCGCTGGAGCTCCTGCGGACGAAGAACGAGAATCGCCCGGTGCGGAAGCACGGCAACATCCCCCTCTGAGTGGGTAGAGCGTCGAGCGACCCCAACCCGGTTTGGAGCGTCCGCCCCGCGGCCCGTACCCGGTTTGGAGCG
>JBCCSK010000216.1:0-9890 GCA_039200205.1 Planctomycetota bacterium | reverse complement strand
CGGCCTGATGCCGCGCGACTGCGTCGAGAAGGAGGTGCGGCCCGGCGACGTCGTGGTCGTCGTCGGCGGCCGGACGGGCCGCGACGGGATCCACGGCGCCACGTTCTCGTCCATCGAGCTCTCGGAGGAGAGCGAGATGGTCTCGGCCGCGGCCGTGCAGATCGGCGACCCGATCGCCGAGAAGCGCGTCCTCGACGGCCTCCTGCGCGCGCGCGACGCGCGGCTGTACCGCGCCGTGACCGACTGCGGAGCCGGCGGCCTCTCGTCGGCCGTCGGCGAGATGGGCGCCGAGTGCGGCGCCGAGGTCGAGCTCTCGAAGGTCCCGCTGAAGTACCCCGGCCTCACGCCCGAGGAGATCTGGATCAGCGAGGCCCAGGAGCGCATGGTCCTCGCCGTTCCCCCCGAGTCCGTCGACGAGCTCGTGCGCGTCTTCGAGGCCGAGGAGGTCGAGGCGACCCCGATCGGGACGTTCACGGACACCGGCCGCCTCCTGCTCACCCACGAGGGCGAGGTCGTCGGCGACCTGTCGATGGAGTTCCTCCACGACGGCACGCCACGACCGACGCGCGAGGCGCGCTGGACGCCGCCGGCCGTCGACGACCCCGGATGCCCGGGCCCCGTCGACGCCCCGCTGTTCGCGAGCGAGGACAAACCGTGGAACGCGGCGATCCTCGCGCTGCTCGCGCGCCCGAACATCGCGAGCAAGGAGTGGATCGTTCGCCAGTACGACCACGAGGTCCAGGGCATGAGCGTCGTCAAGCCGCTCTCGGGCGAGCGAGCGGACGGGCCGTCCGACGGCATCGTCCTGAAGCCGCTGGAGGACTCGCGGAAGGGTGTCGCGATCGGCCAGGGCGCGAACCCGCGCTACGGACGACTCGATCCGCGCGCGATGGCCGAGGCGGTCATCGACGAGGCGCTGCGCAACGTCGTCGCCTGCGGCGGGGATCCCGACCACACGGCGATCCTCGACAACTTCTCGTGGGGCAACTGCGGCAAGCCCGAGCAGCTCGGCGCGCTCGTCCACGCGAGCCGCGGCTGCTACGCGGCGGCGATGGCGTACGGCACGCCGTTCGTGTCGGGCAAGGACTCGCTGAACAACGAGTACCGCGTCGGCGACCGCACGCTCTCGATCCCGCCGACGCTCTACGTGACCGCGATGAGCCGCGTGCCGAGCGTCGGGAACGTCGTGACGATGGACCTCAAGAAGCCGGGCAACCTGCTGCTCCTCGTCGGCGTGACGGACGCCGAGCTCGGCGGGTCGGAGTACCTCGATCTGCTCGGACTCGACGGCGGCGCGGTCCCGCGCCCCGACCTCGAGCGCGCGCCCGCGTGCCTGCGCAAGCTGCACGCGGCGACGAAGCTGAAGCAGCTGCGCGCGTGCCACGACCTCTCCGAGGGCGGGCTCGCGATCGCGCTGGCCGAGATGTGCCTCGCCGGCGGGCACGGCGCCGACATCGACCTCTCGACGATCGACCACGACGACTGGGGCCTCGCCTACGACGTCGACGCGACGCTGCTCTTCTCGGAGTCCTGCACGCGCTTCCTCGTCGAGGTCGAGCAGGGCAAGAAGTTCAACTTCCAGACCAAGATGATGGGCATCGCGGCGACGCCGATCGGGCGCGTGTCGAAGAAGCCGCGCGTGACGGTCAAGGGCGTCAGCGGAAGGCAGCTCGTCGACCTCGGCGTCGAAGAGCTGCGCGAAGCGTTCCAGAGCGGATTCTCCGGCTGATCGGCGTGACGCCGGCGAGACCGCGGGCCCTTGCTAGGGTCAGCGAATCGCCATGCCCGCCCAGTCCACGAACGCTCGCGCCATCGGCCCCCGCGTCGAGCGGGAGGCGCATCGCCGCGACGACGTCCTCGTCCTCCTCGGGCGCGCGACGTTCGGATTCACGCCAGACGATGCGGCCCACGCGCGCGCCCTCGGGGCGGGCGGCTGGCTCGACGAGCAGCTCGCGCCGCAGACGATCGACGACAGCGCGCTCGAAGCTCGGCTCGCGGCGTACCCGATGCTCGGCATGGACGGCGCGACGCTCTTCGCGACCTACCCGCCGAGCATCAACGGGGACGCGACGGTCTCGCGCTCGCTCGTGACGGCGCGGATCCTGCGCGCCGCGCTGTCGAATCGCCAGCTCTTCGAGCGCGTCGTCGAGTTCTGGACCGACCACTTCAACATCGACGGCTTCGACGACGCAGCGCGGTACACCAAGACGATCGACGACCGCGACGTCATTCGCGCGTACGCGCTCGGGACGTTCCGGGAACTCCTCGGCGCGTCCGCGCGCAGCGGCGCGATGCTCCACTACCTCGACAACGACGTGAACACCGCGTCGGCGCCGAACGAGAACTACGCGCGCGAGCTGCTCGAGCTGCACACGGTCGGCGTCGACGGCGGCTACACGGAGACGGACGTGGTCGAGGTCGCGCGCTGCTTCACCGGCTGGTCGACGCCGCCTCCGGGCGATCCCGGCTTCGGTAGCTTCGCGTTCCTCCCGGGTCTGCACGACGACGGGCCGAAGACCGTGCTCGGGGCGCCGATCCCCGCGGGCGGCGGCGTCCAGGACGGAGAGACGGTGCTCGACCTGCTGGCGGCGAGCCCGAGCACCGCGGCGTTCGTCGCGCGGAAGCTGTGCGTCTACTTCCTCGTCCACGATCCCCCCGCGGCGACCGTGCAGCGCGTCGCGGCCCGCTTCACGGCGACCGGCGGCGACCTCGCCGCCACCGTGCGCGAGGTCCTCAGGCCGCGCTCGATGGCCGAGTCGCGCGCCGCCGATCCGGAGACGAAGCTGCGGCGACCGTTCCACCTGGCGATGGGCGCGCTGCGCGTCACCGGCGCGACGATCGGCGACCCGGCGGGGCTCTTCGGCGAGCTCTTCCGCATGGGCCACGTCCCGTTCGCCTGGCAGCCGCCGGACGGGTACCCGGACACGCTGGAGGCCTGGGGCTCGGGCGTGCTCGCGCGCTGGGGTTTCCTGGCGAGGCTCCTCGGCGGCCAGGTCCCGGGAGCGCACGTTCCGAACGCGGCGATCCTCGGACTCGTCGGCGGCGTCCCGGTCGACGAGGTCGCGCTCGCGCTCGGCGAGCGACTCACGGGCGGGAGGATCCGCGACGTCGACCGGAGCATCGTCCAGGCATTCGTCGACGGCCGGCCCGCGTGGAACGCCCAGGCGGCGCGCGAGGCGATCGCGCTCACGCTGTCCCTCCCCAGCAGCCAGTTCTTCTGATCGATGCAGGCCAAAGACCACAGCTGCAGGGAGTACGCGCGCCTCTCGCGGAGGAGGTTCCTCGGCGCCGCGGCCGCGGCGACGAGCGCGCCGCTCGTCCTGCCGCGCGTCGCGTTCGCGTCCGGTCGAGGCAGCAGCCGACCGACGCTCGTCGGCGTCTTTCTGCGCGGCGCGATGGACGGCCTCTCGTTCGTCGTGCCCTACGCCGACGCCGACCTCTACGCGGCGCGTCCGACCCTCGCCGTACCGCCGCCCGGCGCGCCGAACGGAGCGCTCGACCTCGACGGCTTCTTCGGACTCAACCCGCGCGCTGCGGCGCTGATCGACGCGTACCGCTCGGGCGCGCTCGCGTTCGTCCACGCGTGCGGCTCGACGGATCCGTCGCGGAGCCACTTCGACGCGATGCGGACGATGGAGACGGGGACGCCGGACGACCCCGCGAGCGGCGTGGCGACCGGCTGGCTGGCGCGGCACCTGCAGGCGGCCGTCCCGGCGAGCGCGAGCGACCTGCGCGCGATCTCCGTGGACGACCTGATCCCGAGGGGCCTCGCGACGGCGCCACGGACGCTGCCGGTCCCCGATCCCTCGACGATGACGTTCCCCGGGAACCCGACGAGCGCCGCGGATCGGCGCGCGGCCCTCGACGCCGCCTACGCGACGACCGTCGCGCCGCTCGCGCCGGCGGCCGAGAGCTCGCTGGCGGCGGTCGACCTGCTCTCGACCGTCGACTTCGCGGGCTACGCGCCGGCAGGCGGCGCCGTCTATCCCGACAGCCGCTTCGGGCGCGCGCTGCGCGACATCGCGGCCCTGATCAAGGCCGACGTCGGCCTGGAAGTCGCGCACTTCGACTACGGCGGCTGGGACCACCACAGCGCGATGGGTCCCTTGAACGGAGTCATGGGCGGCATGCTGAGCGACCTCGCCGCGGGTCTCGCGGCGTTCCACCTCGACATGCAGGGCCTGGAGGACCGCTACCTGCTCTACGCGAAGAGCGAGTTCGGTCGCCGCGTCGCCGAGAACGGCAGCCTCGGCACCGACCACGGAAGCGCGAGCCTGATGATCGCGCTCGGTCACCGCGTCCAGGGCAACCGGATCCACGGCGCGTGGCCGACGCTCGCGCCGTCCCAGCTCGACCAGGGCGACGTGCGCGTCGAGACCGACTACCGCGACGTGCTCACGGAGGTCCTGACCACCGGCCTCGGCGGCACCGACCTCGCGCACGTCTTCCCGGGCCACGTGCCGACGCCCGTTGGCGTCGTGACTTAGCCCCGCTCTTCTTCGCCGTAGGCGAGGGCGACGAAGGGGCCGCCGAGGAACGACGCGGTCGGCACCTGCGACTGGAGCAGCGCGCCGCGCTGGCCGCCCTCCAGCACGATGCGGAGCACCTCGGCGATCCCCGCCGCGGTCGTGCTCTGGATCGCCCGCAGCCGGCGCCCGGCGACGTCGATGCTGCTGCAGAACCTCGTCGCGCGCATCGCGCGCAGGACGCCGTGCTCGTCGCGCCCCTCGACCGAGGCGTGGACGACGACGAGGTCGTCGGCGATGTGCGGGATCACCGCCTCCATCGCGTCCTGGAGCTTCGCCGCGCGATCCTCACCCGCGGGGATCCCCGCGAGGAGGCCCTCGACCCACTCGTAGTGGCCGGGGTGGCGCAGCGTCTTGTAGTCGAGGTGCTGGACCCGTCCGCCGAGCGCCGCGGGGAGGTCCGCCGCGCCGCCGGAGGTCAGGGCTTCCTCGAAGACGGAGCCGGACAGCAGCAGCGTCCGACGCTCGGTCAGCGACGGCAGCTTGACGGTCTCGCCGCCGCGGACCGCGAGCGCGTCCTCGACGTACTCGGTCGCCACGCCGACGGGACTCCACGTCCAGCCGTAGAAGTGCGGCGCCGTCGCGTGGCGCGTGAGCGCGCCGACGCGCATCTCGAGGGAGTCGACGCGATCGACGCCCCAGGCGCGCGTCGCCTCCAGGAAGAGGTCGTGGCCGAGCACGTTGATAAAGCCCGGCGCGAGACCGCACTGCAGGGCGAAGCACGTCTCGGCGCCCTCGGCGATCCCGATGACCTCGTCGGTCTCGGCGACGTACTCGGTCAGGTTCAGGTAGTGGCACCCGTGCTCGCGCGCGAGCCGCGCCATCCGCGGCGCCTCGGCGCCGGGGAGGCAGTCGAGGATCGCGTCGGCGCCGGCGAGCGCCTCGGTGAGCTCGGCCGACACGCCGCGCGCGGGCATCTCGATGCCGCGCGGCGACGGCGCGCCCGTGGATACGTCGACGTCCGCGAACGCGCAAGCGTCGTCGACGGCGCGACGGGAGAGATCGCCGAGGACGACGGCCGCGCGGGTGCTCGGCTCGCTGCGGAGGAGGAGCGCGAGGGCGCGGCCGATGCCGCCGGCCCCGGCGATGAAGACAACCGGATGTTCGGCCATGGGGATCAGCTGACGCGCGCGGCGTCCCAGATGAACTCGACGGGCATCTCGACGTTCGCGCCGAGCGTGCGGTGGACGGGGCAGCCGAGCGCGGCCTTCTCGAGCGCGGTCCGCGCCTTGTCGTCGAAATCGCCCGGGATGCGGAGGGTCACCGCGAGCTTCGCGATGCGCCGGCCGGGATCCGCGATCATCTCCTTGGTCACGGACGCGGTCGCGCGCGACATGTCCCAGCCGTGGCGCTCCGCCACGATGCCCATGATCGTGAGCATGCACGAGCCGAGCGCGGTCGCGACGAGGTCGGTCGGCGAGAACGACTCGCCGCGGCCTTCGTTGTCGACCGGCGCGTCGGTGACGAGCTCGGTCTCGGAGCGGACGTGCACGGCGTGCGTCCGGAGCTTTCCCTGGTAGTCGATCTCGATCGTGGTCATCCGCGGCCCTGGTTCGGGGTTCCTCAGGGCGCGTTGTACACGACCTCGCCGTTGACGACCGTCATCAACACCTTGGCGTCGAGCGCTTCGGCGGCCGTCGTGGGCGTCAGCTGCGACAGGTCGACGTCGACGACGGTCAGGTCGCAGAAGTAGCCGCGCGCCGTGAGACCGCGTCGGTCCTCCTGGAAGGCCGCGAACGACGGGGCGATCGTCCAACCGGCGAGCGCGACCTCGGCGTCGATCTTCTCGGCGGGATCGCCGCTGCCGGGCGGCGCGCCCGTGAGCGCGGCGACGACGCCCTCCAGCGGACCGACGGCGCCGGCCGGGGCCCCTGAGCCGAGGGCGAGCGGGAGGCCCGTGCTCGCGCGGATCTGCCCCCAGGCGTCGACCCGCGCGAAGCGGGCCTCGCCGAGGCGAAGCGCTGCGATCGGCCGCTCGCGCAGCGCGCGCGTCGGCTGGACGGACGCGACGACGCCGAGCTCGTCGAGGCGCGCGAGGTCGAACGGGGCCATCAGCCGACAGCCCTCCAGCCGCGGCCGCAGGCGCGGGAGGTAGTCGAGGCTCGCACGCACGCGTCCGAGGGAGCCGACGACGAGCGCCGATGCCCGATCCCCGGCGACGTGGAGCGACGGCTGCAGGCCCGCTTCGGCGATGGCGCGGAGCCGGCGATCCAGGGCGCCGGCGTCGTAGTCGAGATCCCCGTGCGCTTCGGGCGCGTCCGCGTACGGCTCGGCGAGCGCCGCGCCGCGCGAGCTGAGCCAGCCGTCGACGGTGAGGTGGATCCCGACGACCGTCAGCCGGTCCCGCGGGTCGTCGAGGCGAAGCTTCGCGAGGTCGCTCACTCCCTCGACGGTCGCGTCGTCGAGGTACGCGACGAGGCGCAGCGCGAGCCGCCCCTCGCTCCGAAGCTCCTGCCGGATCTCCAGCCCGCGGAGGTCGACGCCCATCTCGTGCGCGCAGGTCACGCCGGCGGCGATCAGCGTCTCCTGGGCGCGCAGGATCCTCCGCCGTCGGTCCGCGTCGCTCGGCGCTGGCGCGACTCCGCGGACGAGATCCGCCGCCGCGCGCTCCAGCACCCCCGTCGCAGCGCCTTCGGCGTCGCGCTCGATCCGGCCGCCCTCCGGGTCGTCCGGCGGCTCGGACGCGTCGATCTCGGCCGTCGCGAACGCGCGCTCGTTGACGAGCGCGGCGCCGCCGTCCACGTCCTCCAGCAGCACGGGATGGTCAGGGGCAGCGGCGGTGAGCCGGGCGATGACCTCGGCGCGCTCCGCCGGGAGGAGGCGGTCGTCCCAGCCACGGCCGCGGACCCAGGACCCCGGCGGCAGCTCCGCCGCCCGCTCCCTGACGCGCGCCACGGCTTCGTCGAAGCCTGCGGCCGACCCGAGGTCGAGCTGTTCGAGCGCCTCCCCGAGCGCCTCCAGATCGACGTGCGCGTCCTGGAAGCCGGGGAACGCGTGGCCGCCGCGGATGTCGACCCGCTCGGCGCCGCGGCCCTCCTCGCTCGCCGCCAGAGTCGCCTCGTCGCCGATCGCCGCGATGCGCCCGTCGCGGACGAGCACGGCCTGGGCGGTGCGCCCGTGGTCGCGGTCCGCGTGCAGGACGTCGAACCCGACGTGGAAGGTCCCGCCGCGGAAGAGGAGCGACGTCGACCGCGGCCCCTGCGCGGCTCCCTCACCGGGCGCGACGAGACCGGCGAGCGGCAGGAGGAGGCTGAAGGCGAGCATCGTTGGAGCGCGTGGATACACTTTTCGACGCTTCCCATGTCGACCAGGAGCCAATCGCAAGACGGAGAGCCCCTCGCGGGCCGACGCGCGCTCGTCACGGGCGCCTCGTCCGGGATCGGAGCCGCAACCGCGCGGCGCCTCGCAGCCGCCGGCGCGCACGTCGTCGTGACGGCCCGGCGCGAGGACCGGCTGGCCCGGCTCGTCGACGAGCTCCAGGGTCGGGCGACGGCGCGGACCTGCGACGTGCGCGTCGCCGGCGAGGTCAGCGCGCTCTTCGCGGACGAGCCGATCGACCTCGTCGTCGCGAACGCCGGCCTCGGGCTGGGCGTCGCGCCGCTCCACTCCGGAGACGCCGAGGACTGGTCGACGATGATCGACACGAACGTCAAGGGCGTGCTGCACACGGTGCGCGCGGCGCTGCCGTCCCTGCGCGAGCGCGGCAGCGGCGACCTCGTCCTGCTCGGGAGCGTCGCCGGTCGCCAGGTCTACCCCGGCGGCAACGTGTACAACGCGACGAAGCACGCGGTGAAGGCGATCTACGACGCGCTGCGCCTCGACGAGGTCGGCACCGGGATCCGCTTCACGACGGTCGACCCCGGCATGGTCGAGACCGAGTTCAGCCTCGTCCGCCTCGGCGACGAGGACTCCGCGCGGCGCGTGTACGACGGCATGACGCCGCTGACGCCCGACGACGTCGCCGACGCGATCCTCTACGCGGTGACGCGTCCCCCCAACGTGAACATCGGTGAGATCGTCCTGTGGCCGACCGACCAGGCGAGCACGCGCGACGTTCACCGCACCGATTCCTGATTCCCCCCGACCCGCCGACCCGTGCGCGGCAGCCCCCGCGCCGACAGACGACCGACACGATGCCCGACGACTCGCTCGACAAGGAGATCGAAGCCGCCCTCGACGGCATCGATCTGCAGTCCTTCGGCCGCTCGCCCGAGGAGGACGCCAAGGGTTCCGCCAACGCGTCGCGGGAGGACCGCGAGCTCATGCCGGGGACGGTCTCCGGCGTCCACGCCGACGACGTGATCGTCGACCTGGGCCCGCGGATGCAGGGCGTCTGCGCGCTGACCGAGTTCGACGAACCGCCGTCCGTAGGCGACACGTTCCGCTTCATGCTCCGCGGTCGCGACGACGACCTGTGGCTCCTCTCGCTGCGCGCGGCGAAGGAGCTCGAGGCGTGGGAGCAGCTCGAGGTCGGCTCACACACCAAGGCCCGTGTCACCGGCCAGAACCAGGGCGGCCTGACGCTCAAGATCGGCGCGCACGACGCGTTCATGCCGCTGAGCCAGGTCTCGATCCAGCGCGACCTCGACGCGTCGACGCTGCTCGGACAGACGATCGTCTGCGAGGTCCTGGAGGTCGACCGGTCGCGGAACCGCGTCGTCCTCTCGCGCCGCCGCATCGAGGAGCGCGAGCGACTCGACGCGATCGCCGAGACCGTCGGCGGCCTCGAGCCCGGCGCGAAGATGAAGGGCAAGGTGACCCGCATCGAGCCGTTCGGCGCCTTCGTCGACATCGGCGGCGTGGAGGGACTCGTTCACGTCAGCCAGATCTCGCGCCAGCGCGTCGACAAGGTCGACGAGGTCCTCAAGGTCGGCCAGGACGTCGACGTGATGATCCTCGAGCTGAAGGAGGGCGGGAAGAAGATCGCCCTCGGCATGAAGCAGCTCGAGCCGGACCCGTGGGACGAGGTCCCCCACCGCCTCTCCGTCGACGGCCAGGTGACGGGCAAGGTCACGCGGATCGCGGACTACGGCGCGTTCGTCGAGGTGCTGCCCGGCGTCGAGGGCCTCCTGCACGTCAGCCAGGTCTCGAACGAGCGGATCAACAACCTGCAGAAGGTCCTGTCGGTCGGCGACGAGTTCGCGGTGCGCGTGACGGCGATCGACCCGAGCGCGCAGCGCATCTCACTCTCGCGCCTCGACCCGCGCGGCGCGGTGATCGGCTCCGAGGACGCGGTCGAGAGCTCGACGATCCAGCAAGCGATCGACAGCTCGCGCGGATCGCTCGGAACCAACCTGGGCGACCTGTTCAAGAAAGCGCTGGGCGACAAGTAGGGGGGAGAGGGGCAACCGACCTGAACCTACT
>JBCCSK010000215.1:0-9931 GCA_039200205.1 Planctomycetota bacterium | reverse complement strand
GGGCGGAGTCGGCGACGAGGGTCTGCGCATCGCGGGTGTCCGCAGGGGCGGTTCGGGTCTCTTGTCCGACGAGCGACCCGTCGGCGGCTGCGGCTGCGGCGGCTTCGGCTCCTCTCGCTGCGGCTCGACTCGGCGCGGCTCGGCCTGCCGCCGCTCAGCTCGCAGCGCCTTGGGCCGCGACGCGACGCGTGCGGGCGTCTCGCCGTCGATGAGCGTTCGCACGAGCCACTCCTCGACCCACTGGATCAGCTGATGCGGCTGGAACGGCTTGGCGATCATGTCGTCCATGCCGGCGGCGAGGCAGCGCTCGCGATCTCCCTCGAGCGAGCTCGCCGTCATCGCGAGGACGGGGGTGCGGCGCTTGCGCGACGCCTCGAGCGTGCGCACCTGGCGCGTCGCCTCGAAGCCGTCCATCTCGGGCATCTGGCAGTCCATCAGCACGGCGTGGTACTCCCCCACGGCGAACGCGTCGACCGCCTGCCGGCCGTTGGACGCGACGTCGACGACGTAACCGCGCTTCCCCAGGATGTACTGCACGAGCTGCTGGTTCGTGACGTTGTCCTCGACGAGGAGGATCTGCACCCGCCGTCGCATGTCGCTGTCGAGCAACGATGCGGGCGCTGAACGCGGGACGGGAGTCTCCGACCTCGTGTACGACGTGCCGCGATCGCGGCCGAGGGCTTTCTCGACGAGTGCACACAGCCCCTCCCGCGACAGCGGCTTGCTCGCCGCCGACGCGGTCTTCGTGCTGTCGGCGGTGGGCTCGCTGAGTCGCCCCGCGTGCGCAGGGGTCATCAGCGCGACGGGGATCGGGTCGCGGTGGTCGTTGGACTCGAGCGCGCCGAGGAACGCGTCGCGACCGGGCAGTCGCGCGTCGAGCAGGACGACGTCGTGCGGGTTCCGGAGCAGCGCCTCGAAGGCCGCGTACGTGCTCGACTCGACGGTGACCCTCGCCCCCATCTCCGTGAGACTGCGCGCCATGAGCGAGGCTCCGACCGGCGCATCGTCGATCAGCAGGATCCGCACGCCGTGCAGCGGACGTTCGTTCGGTGCGCGCAGCCGGTCCTCGTGCACGCGGCGCGGCGCCATCTCCGCGAGCGGGATCGCGAGGCGGAAGCTCGAGCCGAACCCTCGGCGGCTCTCCAATCGAACCTCGCCGGCGGCTGCACGCGCGATGCGCGCAACGAGCGCCAGTCCGAGCCCGACGCCACCGTGGCGTCGCGTGTTGGAGGAGTCGAGCTGCTCGAAGGCCTGGAAGAGCCGGGCGCGCTCCTCCTCGGCGATCCCGAGGCCGGTGTCGGTCACGGTGAACACGGCGCGGCGCTGACGGTCCTCGCCGAGCTCCCACCCGACGTCGATCGTGATCTCGCCGGAGTCGGTGAACTTGATCGCGTTGTCGACGAGGCGCATCAGGGCCTGGCGGACACGCGTCGGGTCGCCGACGAGACGCCACGGCACCTCGGGGGCGACGAACGACGTCATCCCGAGCCCCTTCGAAGCGGCGAGCGGTGCCGCGAGCTCGGCGACCTCCTCGACGAGCGTGCCGGCGTCGAACGGCTGGTCGTCGAGCACGATCTCGCGCGCGTCGAACCGCGCCAGGTCGAGCACGTCGTCGACGAGGGCCAGGAGCGCCGACGACGCGCGGATGCTTCGCTCCGCCAGCGCGCGCTGCTCGGCGTCGAGATCGGTCTCCATCAGGAGCTCGGTCGTTCCGACGATCGCGTGGAGCGGCGTGCGGATCTCGTGGCTCGTGTTCGCGACGAATGCGGCCTTCGACGCCGCCGCGCCTCGGGCGGCGCGGCGCGCCGTCTCCGCGACGTTGCGCAGGTGCTCTCGATCGGCGCCGAGTCGCTCGAGCTGGAGCCGCGCCGCCTCGGCCTCACCCACGCGCGCGGCCTCGAGTTCGTCCGCGATGTCGGCGTCCTCGATCATCCGCATCGCGAGGCTCACGACCTCCTCTCCGCCGCCCTCCACGTCGTCGAGGACGGGCACGACCCCGGACCGCGCGAGCTCGGTGAGGCGCAGCAGGGGCGTCAGCAGGATACGCGCGGCGATCGGAACGAAGAACACGAGGAAGAGCGCGGCCAAGCCGATCGATCGGCCCGCGAGCGCGACGAGGTCGCGCATGCGCCGCTCGACGCCGGGGTAGCCCGCCTCGACGACGAGGAGCGCCTCGTCCCCGGTGTCCGTCGGCACGGGGAACGAACGAGCGACGAGGAGTCGTCGGCGGCCGAGGCGACGCGAGGGTCCCTCGATGCGCGGCAGCGGCGCGTCCTCGACCCCCTCGGCGTCGGACCGCGCGGTGACGGGCTCGTCGTCCTCCGGCAGGTAGAGGGCGACGCGTCGGACTCCCCGCACGCCCGCCAGCCGGACGAGATCCGAGCGCACGGCCGATCGCGCGCTCTGCTGAGGGACGCGCGTGCCGCCCAGCCGGGCAGAGATCGCGAGCGCCGCCTGGTCCGCGACCGCGCCGAACGCATCGGCCTCGGCGCGGCGAAGCGCGCTCTTGTCGCTGACCAGGAACGCCGCGACGACGGCGAGCACTGCCGCGAGCGCGATCGCGAACGACAGGAACCCGACGCGCGCAGCCAGGGACGCCTCGCGCTCACCGTGGTCGAGGAACTCCTCGGCGTCCACGACGACGCCTCGGGGCTCCGCGTCGAACTCGACGACTCCCGCAGGCTGCGGCGCGAGGGACGCATCGTGCGCTGCGCCCTCCGCGGGGTGCGGGGTCTCGAATCGATCCATGGGAGGTCGGAGCGCAGGAGGAGCGCCCCGCTTCCTTCATCGGAACGAGACCTCGGGGCGACTTGACGCCCCGAGCGACCGCGGCTCAGGACTGGTCCAAGCCGAGCCACATCGAGCCCGCATCGTCCGCAGGCTCGATGCGCGCGGTCCGCGTCGCGCGCTGCTTGAGCACGCCGAGCGCTCCCGGACTGAGGCGGACGCGGATCCGCATCGCGCCGTCCTCGGCGACGTCCTCCTCCAGCACGGCGCCCGCGCCGCGGACGAGTGCGACCGTCCGTCCGTCGCCAGGCTCGGTGAAGACGTCGACGACGCCGGAGTGCTCGTCGAGTCGTCGACGCACGACATCGGTGAGGTCGTCCAGCCCCTCGCCGGTCTTCGCGCTGACGCGGAGGACGTCGATGCCGCGCCCGACGAGATCGCTCTCGAGCAGCGAGAGCCCCAGTCGATCTCCGACGCGGTCCACCTTGTTGAAGACGACGATGTCGGGGCGGAGGTGGGACGAGACGTCCGCGAGCACGTCGTCGACCGCCTGCATCTGGTGCGCCGCGTCGGGGTTCGAGGCGTCGACGACGTGCAGGAGCACGTCGGCGTGGAGCGTCTCCTCGAGCGTCGCATGGAACGAAGCGACGAGGTGGTGCGGGAGGCGCTGGAGGAAGCCGACCGTGTCGGACAGCAGCACCGTCCTGCGGTCGGGGAGGGTCCAGCGCCGTGTGCGCGTATCGAGAGTCGCGAACGGCATGTCCGCGGCGAACTCGTCGGAGCCGGTCAGACGGTTGAGGAGCGTCGACTTGCCGGCGTTCGTGTACCCGACGAGGCCGACGACGAACTCGCCCGTCCGGGCCGACACCTCGCGCTGCTTGCGCTTCTCGATCACCGCGAGCTCGCGCTTGAGGTCGGTGACGCGCTTGTTGAGAAGCCGGCGGTCGGTCTCGAGCTGCGTCTCGCCCGGTCCCCTCGTGCCGATCGCTCCCTCCATCCGCTCGAGGTGGGTCCACATCCTCCGCAGGCGCGGCAGGAGGTAGATGTTCTGGGCGAGTTCCACCTGGAGCCGCGCCTGCTGCGTCTGCGCGCGGCGCGTGAAGATGTCGAGGATCAGCTCCGAGCGATCGATGACGCGCTTGCACCAGAGCTTCTCGAGGTTGCGGCCCTGCGCTGGCGTGAGGTCGTTGTCGACGACGATCGCGTCCGCGTGCAGACGCCCCGCCTCCTCACCGATCTCTTCGACCTTGCCCTTGCCGAAGAGCGTGGCGGGATCGGGGCGCGAGCGGGACTGGACGAGGCCCTCGCCGATGACGTCCGCCTCCGCCGCTTCGACGAGCGCGCGGATCTCGGAGAGCGGACCGTCGCTCTCCTGCGGCTGGCCGGGCAGGAGGACGCCGCAGGGGTAGAGCCGCTCCTTGACGCGGTCGGTGCTGAAGGGCTCTCGACTCACGCGACGGTCGCCTTTGCGTCGGAGCGCACGGGGACGCGCTGGAGTCGAACGGAGCGAACCAGGTCGAGGTCGTGCTCGGGAACCTGGGCGAGGTGCACGCGCCAGTGCTCGTCGTCGCGCTCCGCGTAGTCGGCGCGGTAGTGCGTGCCGCGGGACTCGGTCCGGTGGCATGCGCCAAAGGTCGCGAGTCGCGCGACGGTCAGCATGTTGACGAGCTCGACCGAACGCGCGTCGTCGAGGGGGAGCGAACGCACGGCGCGCGCCCAGAACTCGAAGGTCTCCAGCGCGCTCTCCATGTCCGATTCCCGGCGCTCGACGCCCATCTGACGCCACATCAGCGACTTCATCGAGTAGGTCAGGTCGGCGATGTTCACCTGGACGCCGGGGGGCGCGTCCTCGCGCACGCGCTCGGAGGCGCTGCGGATCTCGGGCCGCCCCGCGCTGAGCGCCGACTCGGCCGCGGCCGAACCGACGGTCTCGCCCAGGACCATGCCCTCGAGGAGCGAGTTGGAGCCCATCCGATTGGCGCCGTGCAGGCCGGTGCTCGCGCACTCCCCCACCGCCCAGAGCCCGGGCACCGTCGTGCGACCTAGCTCGTCGACGGCGAGTCCGCCGATCATGTAGTGCGCACCGGGGCGAACGGGGATCGGGTCCTTGGCGATGTCGATCCCGAAGAAGCGGCAGATGCGCGAGATGCCGGGGAAGGCCTCGTGCGGATCCCGGTCGACGCCGGACAGGTCGAGCCCGACGCTCGTGGAACCCGTCTCGACCATCCGCCGCGAGACCGCGCGACTGACGATGTCACGCGGCGCGAGGTCGGCGCTGTCGTGCGCATCGCGCATGAATGCGACACCGTCCCGATCGCGCAGGACACCGCCGGCCCCGCGGACGATCTCGGAGATCAGCACGCGCGCCGCACCGGCGATGTAGAGACACGTCGGGTGGAACTGGACGAACTCGAGATCGCGCACGGTCGCACCGGCGCGAAACCCCATCGCGACGCCGTCCGCCGTCGCGATCGTGGGATTGGTGGTCTCCCGGTAGATCTGACCGCCGCCACCCGTCGCGAGGACGACCTGCGACGCGCCGTAGGCGACGAGTCCTCCGTCCGACGTTCGGCAAAGGACGCCGACGATTCGGTTCTCCTCGTCGGTGAGCGCGTCGATGCCGAACGTGTCGGCGAAGACGTCGATCGCGGCGTTCTCGACGACCGCTCGTCCAAGGGTGCTCTGGATCTCGCGTCCGGTCGAATCGCCGCGCGCGTGGAGGATCCGCGGGTAGCTGTGGCCGCCTTCGCGCGAGAGGTCGGGCGAGCCATCGTCGTGGACGTCGAAGGTCGCCCCGAGCCGCTGCATCGTCTCGATCGCCGAAGGTCCCCCGGCGACGACGCGGCGCGCGACGTCCTCGTCCACGAGGCCGCAGCCCACGGCGACGGTGTCCGCGACGTGGGACTGGAACGAGTCGTCCCTTCCGAGCACCGCCGCCACGCCCCCCTGGGCCCACGACGTGTTGGTCGCCTGGATCGTGTCCTTGGCGACGATCGCGACGGTCGCGCCCGACCGCGCTGCGGCGAGCGCCGAGATGCAGCCCGCGACGCCGGTGCCGAGGACGACGACGTCGTAGCGGTACTGAGGGACGCGTCGGAGCGAGAAGGGAACGAGGTAGCGGTCGAGGTCGAGGCGGCGGAGTTCGTCCAAGCGGTGCGGGCCGGGTGCGGCAGTGGGTCGTCGCGGGAAAATGGCGTGCCATTGTAGGACGCCATGGCCCTCCGTACGGGCTCCAGCACGGCCCCTAACCCCGACCTAACCCCGGCTTCTCGCGGCCCTTCGGGCGCTCGCATCAAAAAGCACCACGTTCGTGTCCCGTTCGGGTCCAAATCAGCGATACGTTAGGCAGCCGTTCGGGACGCCCCAGGCCACTGGGGCATCGACCCTCCTGAACGCGATCACGATGCCTGTTCTCCGCCGATCCCCCTTCCCGATCGCCACGGCGCGGCCCCGCGCCCTCCAGCTGGACCTCTTCCCGTCGGACGTTGCACCGCGCGTCGAGAACGGGCCTGGTCATCGCCGGTGGTCCGTCGTCGACCCGCCGGTCGAGAGTGCTGCCGCGGTACCTGCCGCTGCGGAGCCTGCCGCTGCGGAGCCTGCCGCTGCGGAGCCTGCCGCCGCGGAGCCTGCCGCCGCGGAAGGAGATCACGCCTCGCGTCGCCCGGCGCTGGCCCGACCGCGTCGCCATGCGGTCCCTCCGGCTCCGAGGCCGCGCCGCGAGGCGTCGGATCCGACCTCCGAGCGGGGCGGCGTGTCGTGCGGACGCGCGCTCCGCGCGGATCCGTCCGGCCAGACTCCCTCGTCGCACCCGGACCCGGCCGCAACGCGGCCCGTTGCCATCGACACCGCCGTCGTGCGGTCGGCGGTCGATCGATCGGCGACGATGGCGCGTCGGGCACTCGTTGCCCGACGCGCCGTCACCCTCGACCCTGTGCCGGTGGCCCTGAACGCGGTGCCACAGATGAGCGCGGCGACATCGGCCGCTCCCGAACCGAGGAGCCCGCGCCCGAACGCCCCGCGCGAGGTCACAGCGGTCGCGTCGTACGTCTTCATTGCGATCCTCATCGCGAGCACGTTCTTCGTCTAGCCGCGTGCGTCCGAGCTCGTCCACCCCCCGTGCCTGCGTCGGAAATCGCGCCCCCCGCGCGACGTGGGCCCTCTTCACCCTGCGCCGTCCCTCCCTCCTCGACGGCCGGGTGAATCCCCCGGGGACCGTTCGCGGCGTACGCGCGGACGGTCCCCCCCTCGAACTTCACCGCTCCTAGGAGCCCCGATGAGCCCCCTCCCGTTGACGCGCCGCCAGCGCGACATTCTCGAGTTCCTCCAGGGCTACCTCGACGAGCACGGCATCAGCCCGACGCTCGAGGAGATCGCTGCCCACTTCGGCGTCAACAAGGTGACGGTCTTCGGACACGTGGCCGAGATGGAGCGGAAGGGCGTCCTTCGTCGCCGCGCTCGCGGCGTGAGTCGCGGCCTCGAGCTCGTCGACGAGGAGGACGAGCGCGCGCCGTCTCTCCAGGTTCTCGGACGCATCGCGGCCGGCGCTCCGATCGAGACGATCGAGGAACCCGAGCCGCTCGACCTCGCCGCACTCGTGCCGGAGGGCCGCGAGGTCTTCGCGCTCGAAGTCCGGGGCGACTCGATGATCGAGGACGCGATCGCGAGCGGGGATATCGTCGTCGTCGAGCGACGGACCACGGCGCGGGATGGTGAGACGGTCGTGGCGGTGCTGCCCAGTGGAGAGGCGACGCTGAAGCGGTTCTACCGGGAGGGGAAGCGCTTTCGGCTCCAGCCGGCGAACGAGACGATGGAGCCGATCTTCGTCGACGAGGTCGAGATTCGGGGGGTCGTGATCGGCGTCGTCCGCCGCTACTGACCGCACTGGCCCCCCTGAGTGTTGGCGTTTTGCCCAAGGTGTCTTGCGCCGCCCGACTTGGGTCGCGCAAGCGGGCGATCCAGGGTTCGCTCGACGTAAGGCCGCACCGCTGAAGAGCGTCGCGGAGCTGGATCCACACTGAGGGGGGCCAGTGCTTACGCTCTACGGCCTCCGGCGCGGGGGTGGTCCCGCTGACCAAGATCCCGTGAACGATCGAGAAGCCCCCCCTCGCGACGGCCGCGAGCTGAGCCCGCGCGTGAAGCTCGCCGTGGAGCTCGGTCCGCTGCTGGCCTTCTTCGGCACCTACTTCATCGCAAAGCGATCCCTCGGCGACACGACGGGGATGATCTGGGCGACGGGCGTGTTCATCGCCGCGACGCTGGCGGCGATGGCCGTTTCCTACTCGGTGGAGCGGCGCATCCCCCCCATGACGCTGGTCACCGGCGCCATCGTGCTCGTGATGGGCACGCTGACGATCGTTCTCGCCGATGAGACATTCATCAAGCGGAAGCCCACCCTGGTGAGCGGGGTCGCGGGACTGACGCTTCTCGGCGGCCTGGCGGCGGGCCGGTCGCTCGTGAAGCCGATGCTCGGGGCGGCGCTGGAGCTGGACGAGCAGGGGTGGCGGAAGCTCACTTTGCGCTGGGGCCTGTTCTTCCTGGCGATCGCGGCCTTGAACGAGATCGTCTGGAGACGAATGAGCACGGACGCCTGGATCACCTTCAAGACGTTCGGAATCCTCCCGCTGACATTCGTGTTCCTCCTGTTCCAGGGCCCGCTGATCGAACGCCATCGTCTCGATCGCGACGAGGCAGCCGGGAACGGGTGACGCGCCCCCGACCACGCGATGACCGCTCCCGAGCCGCAGACCCACGTCCTGTCCCAGGGTGGACTGCAAACCCTCAAGGGACTTCGTCGGCAGCTGAAGGCCGAGGGCATCCGGTCCGAGCTCGTCTGTCCCCCGGGCGTCGACCCGGGGCGCTGAGGCGCAGTGCTTTGGCTCGCGGTCGCGGAGCCTGATGCGGAGCGAGCGGCTCGGGTCCTCCGGGATTCGGCGGTCGCCGAGCTGAGTCGCGTCGATCCGGACGGACGCGCGCTGGAAGCGATGGACCACGTGATGGATCTCGACGCGGACGCCGCCAGGTGTCCGGCGTGCGGCGCGACGGTGCCGCGCGGGAGCCGGCGCTGTCCCGAGTGCCTACTGCGCCTTGGCTGATTCGATGGAGGGACCGCGCGCTTCCGCGCGTGACCCGTTCGGGCCAGTTCCGTTCGGGCAGGAGGAGGTCCTGAGGGGACGTTCGGGACGTGCCGTCCGTGATGGAGCGTTGACGCTGCAATCGCAGGGCATTCCCCACGTCGTGCAGACGAGCGGAGCGGGGGCGAGGATCCTCGTTGGCGCCCCCGACGCCGATCGTGCGCGCGCGGAACTCGCTGAGTACGGAAAGGAGAGCGAGGACTGGCCCCCCGCTCCCGAACCGACGCCGCCTCGACTGACCAGCGGCATCCCGGGCGCGGCTGTGTTCGCGGCCGTCATCGTCGCGATCTACCCCGTGGGCCAGCGCGGTGCGTTCGGAACGGACTGGTGGAGCCGCGGACGGATCGACGCCGATGCGGTCATGGACGGAGAATGGTGGCGCTCGATCACGGCACTCACGCTGCACGTCGACGTCCAGCACCTCGTGAGCAACCTGGTCTTCGGCGTGCTGTTCGGCGTCCTGTCGGCCCAGTCACTCGGAACGGGGGTTGCTTGGCTCGGGACCGTCCTCGCAGGCGTGGGCGGAAACCTCGTCGAGTGCACCTTGGTCGATCCGAGCCACCGCGCCGTCGGCGCCTCGACAGCGATCTTCGGCACGCTCGGGCTCATGGTTGCGAGCGAATGGGCTCGGCGCGGCCGCATGCACGTCTCGTGGGTTCGTCGCGCAGCGCCTCTGTTCGGAGGGGCCGTCCTCTTCGGCTGGCTGGGCGGCGGTGACGACTCTGGGCGCGTCGATGTCCTCGCGCATGCGATGGGCTTTCTCGTCGGAGCCGTCATCGGAGTCGCCGTGGGTCGTTGGGATCTGCCGTCGAAACTGAGCCCAGTGTCCCAGAAAGGACTGAGCATCGTCGCTCTCGCGATCATCGCGACGGGCTGGGCGATCGCACTCACGCGCTGAACCGGCCGGACGAGCGCACCCCGCTCAGGGCCTGGGCAGCATGCGCTGCCCAGGCCCTGATGATGTCTCTGGCGCGTCTTCTGACGAAGACCCGCAGAGCCTGGGCAGCGTACGCTGCCCAGGCCCTGATGATGTCTCTGGCGCGTCTTCTGACGACGGCGCGGGGAGCCTGGGC
>JBCCSK010000214.1:0-9932 GCA_039200205.1 Planctomycetota bacterium | reverse complement strand
GTTCGGGTCCCAGCCCGCGATCGGAAAGGGACGCCCGCGTAGTCGTCGCGGTTCGCGCTCGAGCTTCGCGAGCTCCGCGCGTCGCGCGCTTCGGATCCGCTGGAGGAACGTGTCGAGATTCGGGATCGGGCGGCCGTTCGCGGCGCGCGCGTCGGCGTACGCCGTGAGCAGTTGGTCCTGCTGCGCCCGGTCCATCCAGTCGGCCGCCTCCGAGAACCACGCGCCGAGGTCGCGCTCGACGCGATAGGGGGCGCCGCGGCGCCAGGCCGTCGGTCCCGCCGCCCAGGCGTCGATCCACACGATCCTGCGTCCGTGTCCCGGGCCTCCGTCGTCGGCGCGCTGCGTCACGAGAGCGTTCCTCGGGTAGAGATCGCCGTGGAGGAAGCGAAGCGCGTGCATGCGGCCGACCTCGCGGCCAACCTCCTCGGCGAGCGCGCGGCGCTCTGGGTCCGCGGCGCGCTGCCAGGCGTCGTCGAACGGGTCTGCCCCCGCGACCCAGCGCGTCGCGAGCAGCTGCTGCACCGGCGCGCCACGTCGGCGTAGGGTCACGCTGGCGACGGGCTCCGCGCATCGGAAGAGACGCTTGCTCAGCCACTCGAGGTTGCGTCGTTCCGCCTCGCAGGGGGCCGGTGCGGCCAGGAGCGCGCGCCGGAGGCCGTGCCGCCGCACCCCGCGCGACGCGAGGGGGCCCCCCTTCAGCGCGAGCTCCTCGCCGGCGATCGTGCGCCAGACGCCGGACCGCCGCACGTCCCAGCGGAGGCACTCGTCTACGAGTTCCTCGGCGCCGCGGAACCCGGGGACCGCTCGGAACTCGACGCGGCCCCTCGGCGTCCGACGCGTCGTACGAATCTCGTCCTGCGTCACGCGGCGAGTATGGAGCCCCTGGTCAGCCCCCGCGGAACCTGAACCAAACGAACCTTTTAGCCTGCGACCGAAAGACTTACGCTGCGCGAAGCCGCACAGGAGCACTTGGAGGTGCTAGGCGCGGGCAGAGGGAGCCCGCCGCGTCTATCCTCCGAACCGGAAGGGTGCCGGTCACCCGGGTTTCTTGGCAGGCGACCCGTCTCTCCCGATCGGTGCCCAGCCCCCGGGCCTCGTTTCCCGCGAGCCCGGGGGCTTTTTTCTCTGATAGACGACCCGCTGGACCTCGATGCGACCGCTGTACCTCGCCGGACGTCCGCACATGACCGGACGGGGGCTGACCGTCCGCGACAAGGCCACGGGGGACGTGATCGAGGAGGTCGCCCTCGCAGACTCGGCGCTCGTGCGCGACGCGATCGCCGCCGCGGACGGGGCGCGGGAGTCGATGCGCCGGCTCGCGCCGCACCGCCGCGCCGAGGCGTTGGACCGCGCGCGGCGCCACCTCGAGGAGCGTCGCGACGAGCTGGTCGAGTCTCTCGTGCGCGAAGCGGGCAAGCCGCTGACGTTCGCGCGCGGGGAGCACGGACGCATGCTCGACACGTTTCGGCTCTCGGCGCTGGAGGCGACGCGCGCCAGCGGCGAGAGCGTCCCGCTCGGCGCATCGGCGAGCGGGGACGGCTACCGCGCGCAGTGGAAGCGCGTGCCCATTGGCGTCTGCGGCTTCATCACGCCGTTCAACTTCCCGCTGAACCTGGTCGCCCACAAGGTCGCCCCGGCGATCGCAGCGGGCTGTCCGTTCGTGCTCAAGCCGGCGAGCTCGACGCCGATCGGCGCCCTGATGATCGGCGAGGCGCTCGCAGCCGCCGGTCTCCCCGACGGCGCGTTCTCGATCCTCCCGGCCAAGGCGGGCGACGCCGCGCCGATCGTGGAGGATGACCGGGTCCGCAAGCTGTCCTTCACCGGCTCGGACGAGGTCGGCTGGGATCTGAAGGCGAGGGCCGGCAAGAAGCGCGTCACGCTGGAGCTCGGCGGCAACGCGGCCGTGATCGTCGACGAGACCTGCGACCTCGACGAAGCCGCGCGGCGGATCGTCTACGGTGCGTTCTATCAGTCCGGCCAGAGCTGCATCAGCGTCCAGCGCGTCATCGCGGTCGACGCGATCTACGACGAGCTGCGCCGGAGGCTCGTCGATGCCACGCGCGCCGTCGCCGCGGGCGATCCGCATTCGGAGGAGACGCTGGTCGGACCGCTGATCAGCGAAGGCGACGCCGAGCGGGTCGCCGCCTGGGTGACCGAGGCCTGCGATGCGGGCGCACGCTGCCTCGTCGGCGGCGAGCGCGACGGGGCGGTCGTTCAGCCGACGCTGCTGGAGGACGTCCCCGAGGGCGCGAAGGTCCTCGACGAGGAGGTCTTCGGGCCCGTCGCCGCGCTCGTTCGCGTCCGGGACTTCGAGGACGCGCTGCGCGAGGCGAATCGGACGCGGTTCGGCCTCCAGGCCGGCGTCTTCACGCGCGACCTGCACCGCGCGCACCGGGCTTGGGACGAGATCGAGGTCGGAGGAGTCGTCGTCGGCGACGTCCCTGCCTGGCGCGCCGACGCGATGCCGTACGGCGGCGTGAAGGACTCGGGGATCGGACGCGAAGGGCCCGCATTCGCCATCGAGGAAATGACCGAGCTGCGGCTGCTGGTCGTGCGCGACGCACCGCACGACCAGTAGACTGGGGAGGCTCGCATGGACTGGCTCGACGTTCAGGAAGCGATCCCCGGGAGGGCGGAGGGGGGCGCCGAGGACGACCTCCTCGCCGGCCTCAATCCACAGCAGCGCGAGGCGGTCCTCCACGGCGACGGTCCTCTTCTGATCGTCGCGGGGCCGGGATCCGGCAAGACGCGGGTCGTGACGACGCGCATCGCCGACCTCATCACGCGGCGCGGCGTCGCCCCGTGGGAGATCCTTGCGATCACCTTCACGAACAAGGCCGCCAAGGAGATGCGAGAGCGCGTGGAGCGTCTCGTTCCGGCGGCCGACGACGCAGCGTGGATCGGCACGTTCCACTCGATGTGCGCGCGGATCCTCCGGCGCGAGATCGAGGTCCTCGACGGCTACACGCGCGACTTCTCGATCCACGACACGGCGGACCGCAACGCGCTCATCAAGTCGATCGTCAAGGAGCTCGGCTACGACCCCAAGCGCTTCCGGGCGCCGGTGGTCGGCGGCTGGATCTCAGGGCGTAAGAACCGACGTGCTGCGGACGACGAGTTCGTGCATTCGGACGGCAGCATGGACGAGGACGTCTTCATCGCCGTCGAGCGCCGCTACGCCGAGCGGATGCGCCAGCAGAACGCGCTCGACTTCGACGACCTCCTCCTGAAGGTGCTGGAGATCTTCGACGGGCACCCCGGCGTGCGCGACGCCTACGCGCGCCGCTTCCGGCACGTCCTCGTCGACGAGTACCAGGATACGAACCGGGTGCAGTACCGGCTCGTGCGGCACCTGTCCTCGTTCCACCGCAACCTGACCGTCTGCGGCGATCCCGACCAGTCGATCTACGCGTGGCGCGGGGCCGACATCCGCAACATCCTCGACTTCGAGCAGGACTACCCGTCCGCTCAGGTCGTTCGGCTGGAGCAGAACTACCGCAGCACCGTCCGGATCCTCGACGCGGCCAACGCCGTCATCGCGCACAACGCGGCGCGCAAGGAGAAGGACCTCTTCACGGAGGGCGAAGAGGGCGAGCGCGTCGCCGTCATCGAGTGCGGCGACGAGAACGACGAGGCGCGAGAGATCGCGGCGCAGATCCGCTCGCACGTGGTGCGCGGTGGTCGGTACGGGGACTGCGCCGTCCTCTACCGCGCCGGCTTCCTTCAGCGCGCGATCGAGACCGCGCTCCGCTACGACTCCGTCCCGTACCAGGTCGTCGCCGGCCTCGAGTTCTACCAGCGGCGCGAGATCAAGGACGTGGTCGCGTACCTGCGGCTGGCGCTCAACCCCGCCGACGACGTCGCCTTCGCGCGCGTCGTGAACACGCCGTCCCGCGGCGTGGGGGAGACGAGCCTCTCGCGCCTGGCGTCGTTCGCGGCCGAGCGCGGCCTGTCGATGGCCGCCTCGCTCCGCGAGCCCGACGCGCTCGCCCAGATCCGCGGCCGGGCGAAGTCGGGCCTCGCGGCATTCCAAACGCTCCTCGACTCGCTCGAGGGGGCGCGCGACCTCGACGCCGCCGTCGCGCTCGACCTCGTGCTCGATTCGAGCGAGATCGACCGCTGGCTGGCCGAGCTCGACGACGGCTCGTCGACGACCGACCGCGCCGCGAACGTGGACGAGCTGCGCGCGTTCGCCGCCGACTACGACGAGCGGCAGCCCGAGGGCAAGCTGCGCGGCCTGCTGGAGGAGGTCGCGCTCGTCTCCGACACGGACGCCTACGAGGGCAGCGAGGATCGCGTCAAGCTGATGACGCTCCACGCGTGCAAGGGCCTCGAGTTCCCGTTCGTCGTGATCGCGGGCGCGGAGGACGAGCTCCTCCCGCACGAGCGCTCGGTCGACGAGGCCGACGATCCCGACGTCGCGATCGAGGAGGAGCGTCGTCTCTTCTACGTCGGCATGACGCGCGCTCGAGAGCGACTCCTCGTCACCCACACGACGTACCGGAGCTTCTTCGGGGGCGGGCGCCCCACGCTGCCCTCGCGCTACCTGCGCGAGCTTCCGACCGAGGACGTCGACGGCGTCGGTCCCGAGGAACGCGAGCGTGAGGCGCTCGGCGAAGTCGATCCGGGAACGGGGGCCGGCGCCGATCTCGCGGTCGGTGATCTCGTCCACCATCCGCACTTCGGGCGCGGACGCATCGAGGAGCTGGCAGGCGCCAGCATCAACGCCCGCGCGACCGTGGCATTCGCCGGTGCCGGCCGCAAGGAGCTGCTGCTGCAGTACGCGAACCTGGAGCGCCTGGACGGATGACGTCCGACCGCGAGACGTCGTCGACCGAGGCGAGCGACGCCGAGCTGCACGAGCGCTTCGATGCGCTCGTCGAGCGCGCGATCGCGGCCGGTCGACTCGATCAGCTCCGTTCTTACGTGCGCGATCGACTCGCGCGCGAATCGGCCGCGCCCGCGGTAGAGATCGGCGGCCGTTTCGGGATGATCGGATCGTCGCCTGCGATGCAGGAGGTCTACGCGCTCATCGAGCGCGTCGCTCCCTCCGACGTCCCGGTGCTCATCCAGGGCGAGACCGGCACCGGCAAGGAGCTCGTCTCCAAGGCGATCCACGACAACAGCTCGCGCCGGGACGAGAGGATGCTCGCCGAGAACTGCGCGGCGGTGCCCGAGAACCTCCTGGAGAGCGAGCTGTTCGGCCACAAGAAGGGCGCGTTCACCGGCGCCGTCGAGGACCGTCCCGGGCACTTCGTCGCTGCCGACGGCGGCACGGTCTTCCTCGACGAGATCGGCGACATGCCTCTGCCGATGCAGGCCAAGCTCCTGCGCGTGCTCCAGGACGGCGAGGTGCGGCCCGTCGGTGCGAACAAGACGCGCAAGGTCGACGTGCGCATCGTCGCCGCGACCCACCGGGACCTCCCCGAGGCCGTCCGCGCCCGCGATTTCCGCGAGGACCTCCTGTTCCGGCTCAACGTGATCACGATCCACCTCCCGCCGCTGCGGGAGCGCGGCGACGACGTCCGCGAGATCGCCCAGGGGCTCCTGCCCCGGATCGCCGACGAGGTGGGGCGTGACGTGACGCTGTCGGCCGAGGCGCTCGACGTCCTCGCCGCGTGGAGCTGGCCGGGGAACGTGCGCGAGCTCGAGAACGAGCTGCGCCGCGCGGTCGCCCTGTGCGACGGCACGATTGGGCCGGAAGACCTCTCAGCGAGGGTCCGAGACCAGTCCCCGAAGTGATCCCGGGCAGCAGCGCCCGCGAGGTTCGGCTCGACAGGCGCTTCCCGTTCGCGATTCAATGGGCGCCGACATGGCGAAGCTCATCCTCGAGGAAGGTGGCCAGACGCGGCGGTTCAAGCTCGCGTCGGGCAAGCTCACGTTCGGCAGCGGCGAGAAGGCGACTCTTCGGCTGGAATCCGACGACGTCGCCGAGCTGCACGGACAGATCGACATGGGCCCCGACGGCGCCGTGCTCCGCACCGCCAAGGGCGTGATGCCCGCAAAGGTCTCCGGGCGCCCCGTCAGCGGCGCGCACACGATGCGCGACGGTCAGGCAGTCCAGGTCGGGAGCGCGAAGCTGACCGTCGAGTACGACGAGGGGGAGGGGCCGGCGCAGGCCGCCGGGCCCGCGACGGCTCGCGCGTCCGCGGGCACGCCGCGCGTCTCCCGCCGACGCCCCAAGGCGAAGAAGTCCGCCGTCCCCTCGTTCGTCCTCGTCCCGCTCATCCTCGGCGCGGCCGGCTTCGGCGCCTACGCGCTGCTGACCAAGACGTCGAAGGGGCTCAGCGGCGCCGAGTTCGACTTCGACACGCGCTGGGCCCGCTACCAGCGCGAGAAGGGCGAGGACGCGATCGGCGCTCGCACGATCCTCGGGGAGATCTCCCGCGAGGCGCTGACCGCGCAGCAGCGAGCGCTCGTCGACGCCGAGTTCGCGGAGGGCAACGAAGAGCTGGAGGTCCTCGACGAGGACATCCGCAACCAGAAGGCGATGGACTGGTTCAGCAAGCGCCTCGAGAACTACTTCGAGGACTGGCCCGTGACGAAGGAGCGCGCGCACGCGCGACTCTTCATGAAGCGCGCGACCTGGTTCGTCGAGGAGTACCCGACTCATCCTGAGCGCGAGCGGGTGCAGCGCTGGATGGATCGCGTCCGACCCGTCGCCGAGGTCGGATCGCCGATGGAGGTCGAAGACCTGCGCGTCGACGTCTGGGGATCGGTCTCCGCCGCGCCGAAGGACTTCCGGTCCGCGATCGACTCGATCTCCGCCTTCCTCGCGACCGCGGAGGGCTCCGACCGGACGGCCGCGGAGCAGATCCGAACCGAGACGCTCGGCGAGGAGCGCACGTTCTACGACGAGAAGCTCGGCGAGGCGGCGGTCGTCTACGACAAGGCGAAGTACCCCGACAAGTTCGATCCCTCGCTCGCGATCAACGACATGGTGACGCTCATCGCGGGCCTGCAGGACACGGAGCTCCGGGCCGACGCCGCGCGTCGCCTGCTCGCGATCACCGAGTTCTCACCGGGCAAGCTGAGCGCCTACAAGCGCGAGCGGCCCGACATCTTCGAGAAGCTCCTCGTCGACCCGTCGATTCGCGCGTTCGCCGAAGAGAACGACCTCCTCTAGCGCCTCCGCCGTCAACCCCGCGCGCGGATCGCGAGGATCGCGGCGACGACGGCGAAGGTCGGCAGGATCTGGACGAGCGACTCGAAGCGCGCCTCCGCCAGGTCGGCGCCGGCGCGCTCCATCGGCCGCGTCCATGCGATCGCGGCCATCTCGGCGGCGCAGAGCACGGCGGTGATCACGACGGCCCGCCGATCGAGGAGCGCGCTGGCGAGCACGGTCACGAGCGTGAAGTTGATCACGTTGACGTGCACCGGCTCGCCGTTCGTCCACGCGAGTGCTCCCACGAGCAGGAGCAGGCCGCCGACGAGCAGCTGGGCCGCGAACCGCGCTCGCCCGCGGCGCTCGAGCGCCAGGAGGCCGAGGCAGAGCACGGCGCACGCGCCGTTCGAGGCGGCGACGCTTCCGATCGACTCGGTCTCGAAGCCCTCGCCGAAGACGAACAGCGGCGCGGTCAGGACGGCGGCGGCGAGGATGAGCTTCAGGATCGCGCGCAGCAGCGGATCGTCGGACGTCGTCATGGGGTGAACGGGGCCTCCGCGGCAGCCGTGCGCAGCGCCCGCTCCTCGACCCGCAGCCGCGGGACGAGCGCGGCGAGCTTGAGCGGCAGGACGAGTGCGGCGGTCCACACGAGACCGAGCGCGAGCGGCACCGAGACGAGCTGCAGCGTGACCGCGACGTAGTTCGGATGTCGGAAGACGCGGAACGGTCCGCGGACGATGCGCGGCTCACCCGGGACGACGACGACGTGCACGCTCCAGCGTCGACCGAGCGTCGCGATCGTCGTCAGCCGCAGGATCTCGGACGCGATCGCGGCCGTCCATGCGCCGATGCGCAGGGCGTCGGAGTCGACCGACGGGCCGATCGTCGCCTCCTCGACGAGCATGCCGACGAGCCAGAGCGTGTGGACGGCTGCGATCCCGAGGAAGCCGTCCGGCGTCACGCGGCGACCTCCGCGCGCGACGAGCGACTCGGTGTTGCGGCGGGCGTACGCCATCTCCGCGAGGCGAAGCGCGATGAGCACGCCGACGACGACGAGGACGATGGGCCTCATCGCGAGCTGCGCAGGAGGTCGAGCGCGATCGCCTCGGCGGAGAACCCGGGACCGAACGCCGTCGCGACGGCGGGGCCGGGCGCGAAGCCCTCGCTCCCGAGGACGCGGTCGAGCACGAAGAGGACCGTGGCGGCGGACATGTTGCCGTGGTGCTGGAGCGTCGCGCGCGCCGGCTCCAGCTGATCGCTGTCGAGGTCGAGCGCGGAGCTGTACGCCTCCAGCACCTTGCGGCCGCCGGGGTGCAGGATCCAGTGGCTGAGCTCGGGCGGCGCAGCGACGGTCTCGACGAGCTTGCGCGCCTCGCGGCGAACGACGGCCGGGATGCGCGGTGAGAACACGACCTCCCAGCCGTCCGGGCCGACGTCCCAGCCCATCAGCTCTCGCGAGTCCGGGACCATCTGCGTCGTCGTCCGTCCGAGGGTCGCCAGGGGGCCACCGTCCTGCGCGTGCTTCGGACCGCCGACGAGCGCGGCGGCGGCCCCGTCGCCGAAGAGCGCGCACGCGACGAAGTTGCGCTGGGAGACGTCGCTCGACAGGTACGTCAGGCTCGTGAGCTCGACGCACAGAACGAGGACGAGCGCGTCCTCGGAGCTCGACGCGAGGTCGCGCGCGATCTGCAGGCCCGACGTCCCGCCTGCGCAGCCGAGGCCGAACACCGGGACGCGCCGCGCCGACCGCGCGATGTCGAGGCTGTCGATCACGGCGCACTCCAGGCTCGGCGTCGCGACGCCCGACGTCGTCACGGTGACGACGTGGGTGACGCTGTCCCGCACTGCCGCGGGAACGGCCTTGTCGGCTGCGCGCAGCAGCATCTCACCCGCCGACTCGAGGAAGCGTTCGTTTCGGTTCTCGCTCGACAGTGCGGCGCGGGCCACTCGACCGCCCGCCGCCCCGACGTACTCCTCCAGCGGCAGCGCAAAGGTCCTGCGCTCGATGCCCGCGCGCCGGAAGACCGCGGCCAGCTCGGCGACGTCGAACTCGACCGGGCCGCTCGCGAAGCGCGTGCGGACGGCGGCCTCGACGTCCGCCTGACTCGCCGGATGGGGCGCTTCGACGGTGGCAAGTGTGAGGAGCGAAGGGTCTTGCATAGGAAATCATCGGTCGGCGTCGCGCCACTTACGACCCCGATCGGGGTCGAACCCACAGCGCGGGGAGCACGACGAGGTCGCTCGCCAGCGCTGCGACGCAGCCGAGCGCGGCCAGGGCGCCGAAGCGCGCGGTGGGGGCGAAGCCGGAGAGTGCGAGGGCGCCGAAGCCCAGTGCGAGTGCGGCGCTGGAGACGAACGCGGCTGTCCCGACCCGGTCGAAGGCTCGGAGGCGGGCGCGCGCGTCCGGCGCGGGGTGATCGACGAGTCGTACGCCGGGACGGCGGGCCGCGACGAGGAGGTGCAGGGTGTTGTCGACCGCGAGTCCGAGGACGCACGCGGCGACCATCACGGTCGCTCCGTCCAGCGGCACGCCGGCGATCCAGGCGCCGATCGCGACGATCGAGAGCGGAGCCACGTTCGTGATGAACGCGGCGACCAGCTCACGTCGGTCGCGCGTCACGAACAGGAAGAACGCGGCCGAGACGAGCGCGGTCAGCAGGATCGAGCGGACCAGCGTGCCGATGAGGACGTCCTGCATCGCGAGCATCGCGGGCACCGAGCCGGCGAGGAGGACCTCGGCGTCGTTCGCCTCGGCCCAGTCGCGCGCGCGCGCGTCGAGGCGCTCGACGATGGTCCGCGTGGGCGCGGACTCGACCGTCGGGATGCG
>JBCCSK010000213.1:0-9993 GCA_039200205.1 Planctomycetota bacterium | reverse complement strand
GGTTCTCGCCGCCTGTCTCTGTTTCATCAGCGTGCGCCGGCGCATCGTATGACCGCGGTCCATCTCTTCACGGACGTGAAGAATGGCGTCGCCGATCGCCTTAATTAGGCTTGTGTCCGCCTGCTTTGCGGCGCTTAACTTGGCGCGCCAGCGCTTGACCGTCGGCGTGGTGACCCCAGCGACACTTGCAATTATTCTTGGTGTTGCGCGCGCCGCTGCGCCGGCGAAGAGCGTCGTCAGGGACGGGGACGCGCTGACGCCGATATCGAGTCCAGCCGCCGAGGCGTCCAGGTTCACGTAGAGGTCCGCGGACTCGATGAGCGCGGCGCGGCGGCCTTCGACCCACTCGGTCGAGCCGATGATCCCGTGCTCTTCGGCGCCCCAGCCCGCGAACGTGATCGAGCGCCGCGGTCGCTCGCCGTTCTTCGCGAGGAGGTCGGCGAGGACCCGCGCCGTCTCCATGACGCAGATCGTCCCCGAGGTGGGGTCGTTCGCGCCGTAGACCCACGCGTCGTGGTGGGCGCCGAGCACGATGCCGGGTGCGCCCTTCGGGGTCTCGGTCCCGGGGAGCGTCCCGAGCACGTTGGCGGTCTCGACGAAGCGCCGCTCCTGCTCGACGCGGAGCCTGACGCGAACGTCCGGGCCGCCCTCGATCCGGTAGCGGAACGGGAGCCCGCCCTGCCAGCCCTGCGGGACGCTCTCGCCCTGCATCGGCGCCAGGATCTGCATCGCCGCCTGCCAGCCCACGGGCTGGACGGGGATCGTCGGCAGTGCGATCTCGTCCGGGTCGAGGCGCTCTGCATCCGCGGTCGCTTCGATCCCCGGCGTCAGCGGGTCGCCCTGCCACGGGAGCGTCTTCAGGGACCCCCGCTGGATCTGGTCGCAGTTGGCCCAGCCGCCCTCGGGCGTCTCCAGGCCGCGGCCGTAGCCCGCGTCGGCGGGGTCGGTGTAGATGACGAGCCCAGCTGCCCCGGCCGCCTCCGCGTACTTGGCCTTGTAGCCGCGGAAGTTGCCGCCGTACCGCGCGACCACGATCTTGCCGCTGCAGTCGACGCCGCGCTCGGCGAGCGTCTCGAAGTCCTCGCGCCGGCCGTAGTTCGCGTACACGACCTCGGCCGTGACGTCGCCGCTGCCGGAGTACGCGTTCCAGCCGAGGCGAAGGTCGGCGTCCTCCAGCTCCGAATAGGGGGAGCCCGGCAGGACGCCCTCGCGGAGAGAGAGCTCCGTCTCGCGCGGCGAGACGAGCGACAGCGACGCGTCGACGGGGCTCGACAGGTACGCGCGGAAGCGGTGGATCTCGACCTCGAGCCCGAGCTCCTCGAACGCCGAGGCCATCGCTGCGATGACGGCCTCGTCGCCCTCGCTGCCCGCCGGGTGAGGAGCGGCCGCGACGAGCTCGTGCCATCCGGCGAGTCGATCGGTATCGACCGCCTGGACGATGGCGACGTCGCGCGCGAGCCGAGCAGCGCGATCGTTCTCGGGCCAGAGCTGGAGGCCCATGGGCACCGACTGGGTGCCAGCGAGGAGGAGGAGGCCGATCATGGCCCCCAGGGTAGCGCGGGCTACTCGGCCTTCTTCTTCTGGCCCGGCTTGACGGGCTTGATGAGGCCGGCCTTCAGCAGCGTCGGGTAGGCGCCGTTCTTGTCGATCGTCCGCAGCGCGCGCGCGGAGAGACGCACGGTGACGTGCTCACCGAGCTCGGGCACCCAGATGCGCTTCTTCTGGACGTTGACCTTGTACCGGCGCTTGGTGTGGCCGGTCGTGCGCAGACCGACACCGCCGGCCTTCTTGGGGAGGCCGCGGCGGGCGATGTTGCCGCCGACCTGGGTTCCGCGACCCGTGACCTGGCACGTCCTGGACATCGTGATTCTCGCGTCGGATGGGCCCGCCGGGACGGCGAGCGGAAGTCAATGAAGCGCCGGCCGGTCCGTCTCGACGACGGTCCCACGGGCGTTGAACGGCCGAGCAGGATAGCGACCCGCCCCCGGCCGCGCGCCACCTGCGGGGCCCAAAATTCCCGTTCCAGCGGGCGTCAGTGGCGTTCGTCCCCGTGGATCCGCACCGTGACGCTGCCGTCGCGGTCGACCCAGCCGCGGTACATCCCGGGCGTCGTGAAGGGCGCCACGAGCGTCCCGTCGGCCCCGAGCGCCACGCAGCCGCCGGATCCGCCGGCCTCGGGCAGCGCCTCCAGGACGGTCGCGCGGGCCGCCGAGGGGAGGTCGACCCCGCCGAAGTCCATGCGCGCGTGGATCTGGTGCGCGATCACGCCGCGGATGAAGAACTCGCCGTGGCCCGTGCACGAGACGGCACAGGTCGCGTCGTCGGCCCAGGTCCCCGCCCCGATGAGCGGCGAGTCGCCGATGCGGCCCCAGGCCTTCCGGGCCATCCCGCCGGTCGACGTGCCCGCGGCGAGGCGGCCCTCGTCGTCGAGCGCGACGCAGCCGACCGTTCCGTACTTGCGCTCCTCGTCCCCGCCGTCCTCCGCCCGCATTCGCTCGAGCTGCTGCTGGCGGCGCGGGGTCACGAACCACGCGGGGTCCATGCGCTGGAGCGCGCGCTCGGCGACGAACCGATCGGCGCCGTCGCCGGACAAGAGGACGTGGGACGTCCACTCCATCACGGCGCGCGCCGCCGTGATCGGGTGGCGGGGGGTGCGCGCGCCCGCGATCGCGCCGGCGCGCCGGTCGTGCCCGGTCATCACGGACGCATCGAGCTCGACGTGGCCGTCGTCGGTCAGCACCGCCCCGCGGCCGGCGTTGAAGAGGGGCGAGTCCTCGAGCGGCCGGATCGCGGCCTCCACCGCCTCGAGCGAGGTCCCGCCCGCCGCGAGCACCGCGTAGCCAGCTTCGAGAGCCGCGCTGAGCTCCGCGCGGTACGCGGCGTCCAGTTCGGCCGTCATCTCCTCGCGCAGGATCGTGCCGGCGCCGCCGTGGATGGCGAGGACGATGTCGCGCTCGACTTCCATCGGCGCGTCCATCTCCAAGGTCGCCCGATCGACGGAGGTGTCGCCCGTCGGGCGCCCGGGCGACGAGCAGGCGAGGGCCGCGAGGAAGGCGAGCGGAAGGACGAGTCGGCTGGCGGAGCGCATCCTTCCAGCGTAACCCGTCAGCGGGCGTCGTCGATGAACACGCGGGTGGGGGACTCTGGCGTCCCGCCGCTGACCGTGTGGAGGTCTGCGTTCTGCAGGATGCGCCGAACGCGCTCCAGGACGAGCTTCCGGGCAAGCGGTGAGTCGGCGTCCCCGACCTCATCGGAGAGGTCGATGAACGCGGACGCATCGCCGCGCGCCTGGGCCAGCCGCCCTGTGGTCCGGTTCTCGGCGTCCTGGACGATCCGTCCCGCCTCGCTCCGTGACCTGGCGAGCCGCGTCTTGGCGGAGTACGTCGCCTCGCTGATCGCCCGCTCGCTCTCGGACTTCGCGTCCTGCACATCGGTGAACGCGCTTCGGACCCCGACCGGGGGCTTGCTGTCGGCGATCTGGACGTCGTCGATGAAGACGCCGAGCCCGAGTGAGTCGACGTCGGACTGGATCCGCTCGCGGGCCTCGACGGGGAGCTCCGCGAGGCCGCTCGTCAGCACCTCGTCGATCGTGAGGCCCGCCACGATCTCCGTCAGCGCGGCCTCGGCGACGCGCCGAAGCGTGAAGTTACGTCCCTCGATCACGCCGTCGGCCGAAGCGTGGACGCCCGATACGCCGTAGAGCCACTCGCGCACGTCGGCGATGCGGAAGAGCACCGTCACCTCCAGCTCGACGATGTTCGTGTCGCCGGTGAGCCACTGCTTCTCTCGCTCCGTCGGCTCGATCCCGTTCTCGCGATCGATCAGGCGGAACCCGATCGGCATCTGGAGGGACCGCTCGACGTCCGCGGTGCGGACGCGTTCGATCGGCCACGGGAGGCGCGGGTGGATCCCCGGCATCAGCTCTCGCGACGCGCGGCCGAACCGCTCGACGACACCGCGCTCGCCGTTCTCGACGGTCGTGACGCACAGGACCGTCGCGAGCGCTGCGGTCACCGCCGCTGCCGTCAGAGCGCGCCCGCCGGGTCCTCTCACTCCTCGCCTCCGCCGGAGGGCTCCGTCGCCGCAGGGGCCGTGACGAGATCGAAGACCTTGGCCAGATCGTGGTTCGCCGGAAGGATGATCCGCGCTCCGCGCAGGGCGGATTCGGCGATGTCCAGCAGCTGGAGCTGGAAGTAGAGCTCCGGATTCGCCTCGATCGCGTCGCGCTCGATCGCGATCGCCTCCGCTTCGCCCTGGCCGACGATCTCGCGCGCACGCTCCTCCGCCTCGGCGAGCAGTTTCGCCTCCTCGTCCCGCGCGGCCTGTTCGATCTCGGCCTTGCGTTCGTCGCCTTCCGCGCGGTACTGCGCCGCGATGCCCTCGCGCTTGACCTTCATGCTGTTCTCGACCGAGGCCTTGTTCACCTCGGGGAACGTGATGCGCTCGATGCCGACGAGCTCGATCGCGATCCCGAAGCCGTTCTCGCTGCAGCTCGTGGCGACGCCCGACTTCAGCTCTTCGCGGACGTCCTCGAGCGTTCGCGGGCGCTCCTCGACGCTCACGAGGTCCTCGAACGGACCCCGGCGCAGGACGTCGCGCAGGGTGGACTGAAGGACCTGGCCGATGCGGTCGTCGGCGCCCCTGCGGCTGCGAAGGCTCGTCAGGAAGGTCCGGGGGTCCGTCACCCGCCACGCGACGAAGGCGTCGACCTCGACGTTCTTCTGGTCGAGGGTCAGGAACTCGGCGATCGGCGGATCGAGCACGTGCCGGCGCATGTCGACCGGGTACACGGCGTCGACCGGCGCGGGCCACTTGAAGTGCAGGCCGGCTCGCTCGACGAGCCGGCGCGGATCGCCGAAGCGCGCGACGATCGCGACCTCTCCTTCGGGAACGGTGAACGTGCACGCCCATGCGCCGACCCCTGCGACGAGCAGCGCGCCCCAGGCGAGCGTCGTGCGCACACTCCCCCTGCGTCGCGGCGCGGGGTCTGTTCGGCGGAGGGTCGTCAGCATCGGAGGGTCAATGGTCGGAGTTCAGCGCGGCGGAGCGACGAGGTCGGGCGGCGGGAACGACTCGGACCCGATCCTCGTGACGATCTCGACCGACTCGCTGAGCGAGAGGAAGACCTGACGATCGCCGCTGCCGAGCGGACGCATCGCACGACGCCAGGCGTCCATCCCGACGCTGCGCTCGACCACGTCCGGCGATTCGGCGTGGACCGGGACGAGCGCCTCGAAGGCGCTCATCGCGCCGCGCGCGCTCGCGACGGCCCGGCGCGCTTCGCCGCGTGCGCCGGTGACCCGCATCAGCGCGGTCGAGCGGGCCTGGCTCAGGAGCCGGGTCCTGTCGACCTCGCCGCGCCTCACCGCCGTGATCGCGTCCTCCATCGCGCTCGCGACGTCGCGGTACGCGTCGTGGACGTTCGGCGGCGCGTGGACGTCGTGGAGCATGACGCCGACGAGATCAGCGCCGACGCCTGCGCGAGCGAGGTCGTCGGCGAGGCGCGCCTCGACCTCGTCGAGGAACGGCCCGCTCTCGCCGACGAGCGCTTCGTCGGTCTCGCGGTTCGCGGCGCTGCGGCGCAGGGCGTCCTGCGCGAGCCTCGCGACGAGCGCTTCCGGCTCGCTCTGTCCGTAGCGCCACGCGCGCGCATCGGCGACCCGGTACTGGATCGCGTAGCGCATCGAGAGCAGCAGTCCGTCGCCGGTGAGGACCTCGGCCTCGTCGTCGAGCCGCTTCTGACGGAGACGCTCCGCGCGCAGGGCCGCGGCCTCGAGGGTCGTGCCCTGGAACGGGGTGCGATCGATGCCGAACTCGAGCGTCCGGACCTCGCCGGTCGCGACGCGCGCGGCGCGGTCGATCGGCCAGGGCGCGTGGACGACCGCGCCCGGCGTCGAGCGTTCGTGTGCGACCCGGCCGAAGCGCTCGACGAAGAGCGTCTCGCCCGGGCCCGCCACGGAGACCGCCGTCGACGCGTACGCGAGGATCGCTGCGAGAGCGAGGCCCGCCTTGATCGGCACCGCGGTGAGATCGAGCCCGATCGGGCGACCGATGCGGCGCAGCCACGAGCCGAAGGACCGGTCGAGGCGCAGCCGCCACGCCGAGCGCGCGAGGAGGAGGGCGAGGACGGCGCCCGCGACGTTCGCGATGATCCCGTGCTCCATCGCACCGGGCGTCACGTCCATCGCCGTCGGATCGAAGCCGAGGATCGGGTAGAGCGCGTTGACGGCGCGACCGATCAACAGCGACACGACCGCGATGCTCGCGAGGTACGCGACGAGCGCGCGCTTGCCGAGGAGGTTCCGGACGACGAGGATCGTCGCGACGTTCGTGGCCGGTCCGGCGAGCAGGAACACGACGGCGGCGCCGGGGTCGAGTCCCTTGGCCATCATCGCCGCGGCGATCGGCGTCGAAGCGGTCGCGCAGACGTAGAGCGGGACGCCCGCGACGAGCATCGCGAGCATCGCCGCCCAGCCGGTCAGGAGCGTCCCCGCGAAGAACCCGTCGGGGACCAGGACGACGATCGCGGCCGAGAGCGCGAAGCCGACCAGGAACCACGGCGTCAGGTCGTCGAGGAGCGTCCCGAACGCGTAATGGAAGGCGCGCCTGACGGGTCCGCCCTCGGCGGGAGTGTGGTCGTGCGCGTGATCGTGTCCGTGCGCGTGGCTGTGCGCGTGCCCGTGCCCATGGTCATGGCCATGACCATGGTCGTTATCGTGCGCGTCGCCGGGCTCGGAGTGTGCCGCGTGGATGCAGCAAGACGCAGCCTCGGGAGCGCTCTCGCTCGATTCGCCCTCGTCGACCGACGCGTCGTCGAGCGGCCCCGACGGACCGCGCCCGAAGAGGTTGACGGCGATGCCGGACGAGAACGCGGTGACGAACGCTGCGACGGGGCGGATGACCGTCATCAGCGGGTCCATCAGCGCCCACGTCGCACCGATCGAATCGACGCCGGTCTCCGGCGTGGCGATGAGGAACGACGTCGTCGCGCCGCGGCTCGCGCCCGACCGTCGGAGCTGGGTCGCGGTGGGGATGACCGAGCACGAACAGAGCGGCACCGGGACGCCGATCACGGCGGCGGTCGCGACGGACTTGACGTCGTCGCCGCCGAGGCGACGCGCGACCCAGCGCGTCGGAACGTAGACGGCGAGGAAGCCCGCGATGACGAAGCCCACGAGGAGGTAGGGCCCCGACTCGGCGAGGACCATCCACAGGGCTTCGAACCAGTCTGCGAGGAAGGCGTTCATCGGCGCGGGTCCACTCCCGTCAGATGCCTCCGACCTCGTGGACGTACCACATCACCCCGATTCCCGCTCCCAGGAGCGCGATCTTCAGCAGGCCGTCCTGGCGACGGTGGAAGACCTCCGGCAGGAGCTCGCAGAGGCAGACGTAGAGAAAGGTCCCGGCTGCCAGCGACGTCAGGACGGAGACTCCTCGGGCACCGACCAGGTCGGTGATCCCGCCGCCGAGGAGGAGTCCGAGGGGGGTGATGCACGAGAAGAAGACGATGAGCGCGATCAGGCTCGTGCGGCGGATCGCGGTCATCGAGAAGACCGCCGCGAGGGAGAACGACTCGAAGCCCTTGTGGGCCAGGATCGCCAGGAGCATCACCCCCGCGATCGACTCCTGGCCCTGGACCGCCGCCAGCGCGACCCCGGCGGTCAGCGAGTGCACGCTCAGCCCCACGAGGGCGGCCCAGCCGATCGCGGCGTGGCGCTGGGCGTCGTCGTGGCCGTGCCCGTGTCCGTGGGTCGAGCCCGGGATCATGAGCGCTTCGATCAGGAACACCCCGAGGACGCCCACGAGGACCCAGAGCCAGGGGCCGACCGGGCCGTGGACGTGCCCGGCGTGCGCCTCGTGACCGTGCGCGTCGTGATCGTGGCCGTCGTCGTGACCCTTCTGCGCCGCGGCGAACTCCTCGAGCCATGCGGGTGACCCGGGGCCGTGGTCGGGGACGCCGTCTCCGTCGTGATCGTGGCTCAGGTCGATCTGCGCCGCGACGGTCGCCCCCGCTCCGTGGGGCTCGACGCCGACGGTCGGCAAGAGGTGCAGGAACACCGCGCCGAGGAACACGCCCGTCGAGAAGGCGAGCGCCGCGTGGTGCTGACGGTCGCTCCACCGCATGAACAGCGGGACCAGGCCTCCGACGAGGCCGACGGCGAGGATGGCGAGCGCGTCGAGCATGTGCTGATCACGTCCCGCGGCGCAGGACGACGGTCTTCACGGTGCTGATCAGGATGGAGAGGTCGAACAGGACGCTGTAGTTCTTGATGTAGAAAAGGTCGTACTGAAGCTTGTGGAGCGCGTCTTCTTCGCTGTTTCCGTACGGGTAGTTGATCTGCGCCCAGCCGGTGACGCCCGGCTTCACGATGTGGCGGAGCTGGAAGTACGGGATGCGCTCGGCCAGCTGGTCGACGAAGTGCTGACGCTCGGGGCGCGGCCCGACGAGCGACATCGAGCCCGCGAGGACGTTGAAGAGCTGGGGGAGCTCGTCGAGGCGCGTCTTCCGCATGAACTTCCCGAACGGGGTGATTCGCGGGTCGTCCTCGCTCGCCCAGACCGGACCGCTCAGCTTCTCGGCATCCTCGCGCATCGAGCGGAACTTCATCAGCACGAACGGCCTGCCGTCCTGCCCGACGCGCTCCTGCGTGAAGAGCACGGGGCCCGGCGACGTCCAGCGGACGACGCAGGCCGTGATCAGCATGAAGGGCCACAGCACGAGCAGCAGGACGATCGACATGACCACGTCGACGACCCGCTTCACCAGCGCGGCGAACGGATGGCGCCGGAAGCCCTCGTTGAAGATCAGGTAGGACGGCCGCATCGCGCCGACGGCGATCCGGCCCGTCACCTGCTCGTAGATCTCCTCGCGCTCGCGCACCTCGATGCCGGCGAGCTTCGCGCGCAGGAGGTCCTTGATCGGCAGCGTCATCCGCCGGTCCTCCAGGGCCACCACGACCATCTCGACGCGGAGCTTCTCGAGCAGCTCGACGAGCGACTCCTCGCCCAGGGCCGCCGAGGCTTCGCCGGTCCCGCGCATCGCGGCGCCCTGGTTCTCGACGGTCCGATCGAGGAGGTGGACCGAGTCGAGGACGAGGTCCCGCGTCGTGTCCGTCTCGGCCTCCTCCGAGGCCGTGATCAGCGAGGGCTGCTGCTCGTCGATCCGCCCGCCCGCGTTCGCGGCGGGTTCCGGGATGAGGCCGACGACGCGGAAGCCAGCCTCGGGATTCTCCAGCACCTGGTTCGCGAGCGCGTGCGCGGGGCCGCGCGAGCCCAGGACGAGGACGCGAACGTCGAGGTCTGCGCGGCGAACGACTCCGTGGAACAGGAAGCGCGCGAGGTAGAGAAGCGTGAAGCCTGTCGCGAGGCTCGCGGCCAGATGCTGCAGCGCCTGGGTCAGCGTCAGCCCTGGGAACGTCAGCACGCCGCCCGGGCTCAGGAGGTGAGCGAGGAGCGTGATCGCGAGGCAGAGGGCGATCCCTCCGCCGGCCGACTCCACGAAGCGCGAGGCTCGCTCGTAGCGCGACGCCGAGATCTGGAACTCGTAGAGGCGGTTGAGTCCGATCGCGAGCTGAGCGGTCAGCGTCATCAGGGTCGCCGCGATCCCGCAGCGCTGGGCCGCGTCGCGGGGGAGGAGGCTCGCCCGCGTCAGCTCGTCCGAGACGGCCCGCGCTGCCTCCGAGGTGCTCGTCGGGTCGCCCAGGAGCTCCCAGAGGTGCTGGGTCATCCCCGCGACGAGCACGGCTCCGAGGAGCAGCGTCTCGATCGCGACGAGCAGGACCGTGCGGACCGGGAAGTAGTGCTGGAGGACGGGCAGCATGTGCCGAAGGAGGCGGTCGGTCTTGGCATCGACCGCTCACGGTCGCGGGATGAGACCTCTTCGCCCCGGGACGTCGAAAGACCTGTGCGCCGGAAGAGTATTCCGTCGGGGGGGCCGGACTCCGATCGGAATACGGGCTTCCGTCCATCGGCTCGGGGGGGGGGGGGGGGGGG
>JBCCSK010000212.1:0-10028 GCA_039200205.1 Planctomycetota bacterium | reverse complement strand
GCCCTTGAGCGGGCCGGGTTCACGTTCCGATATCCCGACCTGAGCGCTGCGCTTCGCCACGCCCTCGGGCGGGAGCGCTGAGGCGGACCCGGGCCCGGGTCGGCTGACGCTCAGAGCCCCGCCGAACCCAGGACGCACCTCTCCACGCGTCCACGCCCCCCGCCTTCATGCCCCAATCGCGCCAGGTGACAGCGTTCGCGCTCGTCGCCGTCGGTGCGGCGCTCCTCGCCGCATCGATGGCGGGAGAGCTGCGCGCGTCGACGCGCGGGGCGGACGCGGACGTCGTCAAGGTGCTCGCTTCGCTCGGCGGCGATTGGTCGGGGTCGATGACCATCACCCGCCCGGGCATGGCGGCGATGGAGCTTCCCGCGACGGAGACCATCGTGGCGATCGGGGACCACTGGACGGCGAGCGACCTGCATTGCGAACTCATGGGGCGGCCCTTCCACGCGCACTTCGTGCTCGGCTGGGATTCGGTCGACAAGCAGCTCGTCGGGACGCGCGTCGACAGCCTGAGTCCGCAGCTGACCGCGATGGAGGGCGTCTACGACGGCGAGGAGAAGGCCGTCCGGATGCGCTGGGTGACGAGGATCCCGGGCCGGACGGAGACCGTCCCGGGCCGCTACGACCTCAAGGTGCGCGGCGACACCTACGTGATGCGCTTCTACGAAGGCGAAGGCGCGAGCGAGGTCCCCACGATGAAGATCGAGATGGAGCGCAAGGTCGAGTAGCTGACGATCGCTTCAGGCGTCGCGGGATAGAGTCTTCTCATCTTCCGGACCCGAACGACGGGTCCGAACGGCCACCCCTGTCCCTTCCTGCGCCCGAAGACGGGCGTCATGCCATGTTCCAGCTGCGCACTCTCGCCGCGACGGCCGTCGTCGTCGCCGGCGTTGCGACCGCCGCCGTCCTTCCCGCGACCTCGCTCTTCCAGGAGGCCCCGCCGATGGTGCCGCCGACGAAGGTGCACGACCTGCTCCTCGAGAGCGTCGGAGATTGGGAGGGCGTCCTCCGCATGGAGATGCCGGGGATGCCGCAGACCGAGTTCAGCGCGACCGAGACGGTCAAGGGCATCGGCGGCTACCACACGATGTCCGATTTCCACGCCGACATGATGGGCGCGCCGTACCACGGCCACGGCATCGCCAGCTACGACCCGAAGACCGAGACCATGCTGATGACCTGGTCCGACTCGATGCAGTCGCACACGTCGATCATGCGCGGCACCGTCGACATGGAGAAGAAGACGATCGCGATGAAGTGGGAGGCGCCGACGATGGGCGCCGACACGATGGCCCCGCACCGCTCCGTCACGAAGCTGATGGGCGACTCCTACGAGACGAACTTCTTCGTCGGCGAGGGCGACACCGAGATCAAGATGATGACGATCTCGATGAAGCGGAAGAAGTAAGCCCTTCGACGAGGTCCTCGGCGAGCAGCGAGCGCTCCGCGTGTCGCTCTCGCCAGTTCCGCGCCGCCGCTGCCCCGAGGTGCTGGGCGCACACGGCGGCTTCCAGCGGTCGCAGGCCCTGCGCGAGCAGGCCTGTGATCGCGCCCGCGAGGACGTCGCCGCTGCCCGCTGTCGCGAGGGCCGGCTCGACCTCCGCCGCGACGAACGTCACCCCGCCGGGCTCTGCGACCACCGTCGGCGCGCCCTTGAGGACGAGCGTCGAGCCGAAGCGCGCGGCCCACTCGCGCGCGAGCCACGTGCGGCGGTCGAGGTCGATCGACTCCGGATCGCCGCCGGCCGCGCGCACGAGGCGTCGGAACTCGCCGAGGTGGGGGGTGAGGACCCAGCGCGCGCGAACCTCTTCGGGGAACGCGTCGAGGCTGACGGTCGCGAGCGCGTTCAGCCCGTCGGCATCGACGACCGTCGGGATCTCGGCGCGCTCCAGCACGTGACGCGCGAAGCGGACCGTGCTCGCGTCGGACCCGAGGCCGGGGCCGACGAGTAGCGCGCGCGAGGTCGACGCGCGGGCCAGGACCTCCTCTGCGGCGTCGGCCGCGATCCCGCCGTCGTCGGTCGTCGGCAGCGCCACGGTCGCCGTCGAGGGCGAGAGCGCGTCGAGGGCGGCCCGCGTCGACGGCGTCGTCGCGCACGTCACGTAGCCGGCGCCGATCCGGGCGGCCGCGAGCGACGCGAGCACCGCTGCACCGGTGTAGCGATCGGATCCGGCCGCGACGAGAGCGAGGCCGACCGAGCCCTTGTGCGCCTCCGCCGGGCGCGTCGGGAGCGCGTCCGAGACCCAGCGATCCGTCGCGATGCGCGCGCTGCCGTCGGCGCCGAGCGCGCGCTCGACGAGGTGCGGCGGGATCCCGATGTCGACGACCTCGACGTCGCCGCTGTGCTCGCGGCCCGCGCCGAACAGGTGCCCCGGCTTGCGCGCGGCCATCGCGACCGTGAGGTCGGCGCGCACCGCGGCCTCGTCGTGGGCGACGCCGGTGTCGCTGTCGATGCCCGTCGGCACGTCGATCGCGACGACGGAATCGGCGCGCGTGCACCAGGTCGCGAGCGTGCGAATGGGCTCGCGCAGCGGCCCCGTGACCCCGATGCCGAGCAGCGCGTCGACCGCGACGTCGAGGCGCGGCGGCAAGCCGGCTTCGATCTCTGCCAGGCTCGCCTCATCGGTCGCGAGCTGGACGCGCGGCGCGCGCGGCCCTTCCATCGCACGTAGCAGCGCCAGGTTCTTGGCGGCGTCCTCGGTCGCGTCCGCGGCACCCGCGAGCGTCACGACGGTCACGTCGGCCCCGCGCCCGGCGAGGATCCGCGCGATCGCGAGGCCGTCGCCACCGTTGTTCCCCTTGCCGGCGATGACGAGCGCGCGGAGTCCGCGCGCTCCCCCGCAGCGCTCTTCGATCGCGTACGCCGCGCCGCGCGCGGCCGTCTCCATCAGCGTGAATCCGGGAATGCCGAACTCTTCGATCGTCGCGCGGTCTGCCGCGCGCATCGCGGCGGTCGAGAAGACGGGGAGGGTCGCGTCGCCTTGGTCCATTGCCGGTGGCGACGTTACCAGAGCACGCAGATCAGAACATCGACGGCGTCCCCGCGTAGCGTGCGACGTAGTCCTTGACGCGCACCTTCTTCGCGGTGTTGTCGCTCGTCATGTAGCGCACCTTGCCGAAGATCGGACGCTCGGGGCCCCAGGCCCGGTCGTAGCGCCCGAGCACCCACATGATCCCGCCCCACGAGTTCGGATCGCGTCCGTCGAGGCCGTACTTGTTGTTCAGCTCGACCATGATCCGGTGCGCCTCGCGCGGACTCTCCGTCCAGTGGAGGATCTTCTTGCCCCACAGCATGCGCAGGTAGTTGTGGATGATCCCGTCGCGGCGGAGCTGGTTCTGCGCGGCGTTCCAGAGGTCGTCGTGGGTCGCCGCGTTCTCGAACTCCTCCAGCGAGTACACGTGCGGCCGCTCGTCCTCTTCGTGCTCGGCGAGCGTCTTCAGCGCGAAGTCCGGCAGCGACTCGTAGCGGCCGTAGTCCTTCGACCGCTCCTGGCACGTGTTCAGGCACACCTCGCGCCAGGTGACGAGCTCGTCGAGGAACGCCTCCGCCGGCTCGGACATGCCCCACCATCCCTCGCGCTTGCCGGTCGCCTTCTGCCCCTCGATGTCGCCCGGGCTCCAGCCCTCGCGGTCGGCGACGGCGGCGAAGACCTCGTGCGCGGAGATGTGACCCCAGTGGAGCCAGGGAGAGAGGCCGGACGGCGCCTCGGCCTCGGGCTGGTTGCGGTCGAGGTAGTTCGCGAGGCGGTGCCCGAGGAACGCGTCGAGGCGGCGGTGCGCCTCGGCCTGTCCGCCCGGCTTGTCGGCCACGGGCGGGACGTCGTGGTCGATCGGGAGCGCGCCGAGGTCGATCGCGTCGAGGTCGGTCGCGGGCCAGCGTTTGGTGAAGCCGGCGGGGAGCTTGGTGCACGGCGGCGGCTGGGGGCCCTCGAGCGGGTCGGCCTCGGGCATGTCCTGGAGCGCGTCGAACGCGGTCCGGTGGACGAAGCGGCGGAAGTCGTGCGCGCGCTTGAACTCCTTGTTCGGGGCTGCGAGCGGGATGATCCCGCACGAGTCGACCGCCTCGAGGCGCACGTCGATCTCGCCCGCGACCATCGACACCCACTTGGGCATGTGGAAGCACGGCCACTCGTCGGTGACGTACAGGCACGCGTCCTTGGCGAGCGCCGCGTGGAGGCCCTGGCCGGCGTCCTCCTCGGGCTCGACGTAGGGGTGGTAGCGAACCGAGGTCGAGGCGAAGGCGTCGCGGTTGTCGCGCATGCCCTCGATCGCGAAGGCGTGCATGCGGTCGCTCGCCCAGCGGTAGCTGCACGAGAGCGCCTCGACGACGAGCAGTGGTCGGTCGAGCTCGCGCGCCCAGGCGAGGGCGTGCTGTAGCCCGAAGTTCCAGCGCGTCCGGCGCTGCGCGAGCATCCAGTAGACGACGTAGCGGCCGTCCTCGCGCAGGGGCTTGTCGTTGTGAGCGAAGACGCGGGATTCGGGGGCCTTCATAGGGGGCGATTCGCCCCTCCGCGTATCGCGGACGCGTTCACCGGAGCGTCTGGACGACCTCTGCGGCCCGCTGAACGCGTGGGTGGTCCGGGGCCTCGCCATTCAGCGTCCGGACGACCGCCTGGCAGAAGAGCCGGTCGATCGTGTCGAGGTCTTCGGCCGAGCGCGCGTAGCGGTCGATCAGCTGCGCGCCGAACGGCACGAGGAGGTCGTCGGGACAGGCGATCCAGGCCTCTCGCGTGGCCTCGCGCATCCGCCGATTCCAGCGCCCGGCGTCGACGCAGCGATAGGTGCCGGATGCGGATTCCTCCGCCGCGAGCGCGCGCAACTCGAAGACAGACGCGAGCAGCGACCAGCCGAGGTAGAGGACGCGGCGATCGTCCTCGACGAGGAGCGCGGCTTCGATCGTGCCCTCGGCGTCGGCGGGACCGGCGACGGTGTGGGTGAGGACGGCCTCGCGCAGGCGCCCGTAGCGGTGGAGAGGTCCGTTGGGATCGCGCTCGAGCGGAAGGTCCTCGGTCAGCATTCGCTCGATCATGTCTTCGCGATCGCCCGCCGACGCTTCGAGGGCCAGGTCGAAGATGCGATCGGGTGGGGGAGCGACGATCTCATCGAGGGCGCCCGCGAGCGCGTCCCACTTGGCTTCCTCCAGATGCCGGAGCTGCCAGTCGAGCCCGATCGGATCGTAGAGGCCGCCGACGGGGGCGATGTCGGTGCGGCCGAGCGGCGCGGGGTGGCGCTCTTCATCGTCGAGACGATCGGCGAGTCCGGATCGGGAGACGACGAAGAAGAACGGGGTGCCGGGGACGGAAAGGTCCTGCAGGGGCTCGCTGTCGCCGACATCGACGGCGAGAAGCCCAAAGCGGCCGAGCGTCTCCCCAAGCCCTTCGTCAGTGCCACACGCTCGCTCCAGCGCGCGGCAAGCGAACGAGTTCGAGCGAGCGTAGACCAGAATCCGCTCGTGCCCTCGAACTCGCGAGGTGCGAAGGGCGTCCTCGACGGTGTGGGACCAGGGGAGCTGCCAGCGTTGCTCCAAGGGGGCGACGTCGCTCGCACCTTCGACGCCTTGACTCCGCGCGTCCGAGATCAGTGCCCCGGCGAGACCGCAGATTGCGGCCGCGATCGGTAGAAGCTGGTTCAAGATCGAGTGAGACTCGTTCCGCGCGGGTGCTATGCCTGCCGCGTTAGATGCCCGCTGGGACCACCGCGCCGTCCCTGACGTCGATCGTGTAGGGGGCACTCGCAGGGGGCTCGACCTCGTATGAGCCCACCGGTACGCGGCAGAGGAGTGCGCCGCCTTCGGTGGACTCACACTGAAGGTTCTCGACGCTCTGCCAATCGGCGAGTGACGCGCTGAGCGAGAGTGATCGAATGCTCTCGAGCTTGGTCTCGTCCGTCACTCTGATGGTTCCCGTCTCATGCACGACTGCGACGTTCCTGCCGGGGAGCAGGTCGAAGGTCGGGGTCTCCGACCATCGTTCACGAAGCAAGAGTCGAGCGATCGCCTCGCTTCCCGTGAACAGCTGCTGCGCGAATGTGGTTCCGTCCCCAGACGACTGATCGGAGAAGTAAACGAAACCGGTTCGGGATCCGACGAAGTCGATGGTCACTCCCTCGACAGGCTCTCCGTCGGTGGTCAGGACTTCGACGAACGTCTCCTCCAGTGGATGGAACCGAAACATGGTCTCGGATTCCGTGTGGCTCAAATCGATCGGAGCGTCGATCGCGATTGCATTCGTCGAGTCGTGGTACGCGCAGATCGCGCACGAACCTTCGATGCGGATAGCCGCGCCCCGACCGCGCTCGTCCGTGACGCCACCCAGAACCCACGTCGTGTCGTCCGGGATCATTCGGATGTCATATCCCGCCCCAGCGAGAGGCGCACCAGATCCGTCGACGATCGCAATGTAGGTGGGGGGGGACTCGACGACGAGAGTCGCAGAGGTGCGCTCCCCCGGAGCGAGCCGGACGCGACGACTCGCCCATTTGACCGGCGTCCCCGTCTCGACGGTCTCGAGGGTGATGGTCGCGTGCTCTGACTGGACGGACCTGAAGACGACGCTCGTCGGGCCCGCGACGTCGTCGCCTAGCTTCACCGCATCCCCGTTCGCATCACGGAAACTCACGCCGAGCACCGGGTTTCGGTTCCTTAGTTCCTCCTCGATCTCTCGCGTCATCTCGAGAGCAATCTCCAGCTCGCGGGCGCCACCCACATGGAGCTCGTGCACTTCATCGGGTTCGGGCAGGCCACCGTCGAGATAGCGGATCGACGCACGAGGTCCCGGATAGTCGACCTTGATGTACAGAGGCAGCTCGTACCAGCCCAGGTCGAGCGCCGCTCTTCCGGAAGGGTCGAAGCGGACGGGATCTCCCGAAGGAGTCAGCGCGATCGAGAACTGAGTCAGGTCGTCCCACGACTCATGATCGACGAGCTGGAACATCACGCGGCGGACCGGGGGGAGATAGAAGGCCTCGAGCGTGACCAAGCCAGCTTCCATCGCACCGCGTGTCTGGCTGCCGGGGTAGTCGAAGTCAGTCTCACTCGAGACGTATCCAGTCGCAGACCCGATGAGCCTCCATCGTCCAGGACCGAGTCCCTCGAATCGGACGCGTCCAATGGAGTCTGCCGATTCGGAAACGACACCCGTCGTGTTCCACGCACTCGGAAGATCGGAGCGCTCGATGCGCATGGTCGCGCCTGAAATCGGTGCTTCCGTCGTGGAATCCAGGACGGGGAACTCCAGGTCGAACGGGTAGGGCGCCTGGAGACGGATCGGCTCCGCAACGTCCGCTTCGGCGCTCAGCTGCACGACAGGGCCGAATCCGAGTCCTTCGAGATGGACCGCCGCAACGTAGGTGCCGGGCTCGAGCTCCATCTGCGCCGACGGCTCGGACTTCGACACTGCGACCGACCTGGAGTCTCCCCCTGCTTCCGGCGCAAGCGTCACGGCCGCACCGCCATCGGAGCTTTCGGCGAAGCTCACTTCGAAGAGGACGCGGACTGCCTCCGCAACCTCTGCTGCATCATCCAGGCGCGAATCCGCCGCGGAGCGTGCAGCGCTCATCGGGAAGCGCTTCTCCGTGTCCGGATCGTCGTCCGTTGCCTGCGCTGTGACAGGTACGTTGTCGCCACGGCGACCAGAAGGGAACGACGATGGCCGACTTGCGGGCTCTGATACCTCGCGCCCGATGCTGGTGTCGCTGCGAAGCGGCCGGGACTCGCCACGGTCTCCGCGCCGCAGCACCAGGAACACCGCCGCAGCAATAGCGAGAAGGATGAGGGCCGTCAGCCGCAACTGCATTGCCTAGAGGTCACGGCTGCGGCGCACGGCCGGGGTTACCGCTTCGGCGCTGAGGGCCGGCGCGGGAACGATCGCCACTGAGGCCGCCACCAACTGTCGATCGCGAGCTGGTGGTGGAGGGGGGAGCAAGCCAACTCCGAAGTGAGCAAGGAGCTGGGCTGGCGTGACTCGATGACGTCGCCGTCAGCAGGAAGCAGAGCGCTGCAAAGCTGGAGAAGAGTGTTCGGGCCTGCCGTCCATGCTCATGGCCGCGATCCATGGAGGACAAGTGTAGCGCTCATCCGCGAGCTGGCCGAGGAACGTGCGAGAGCGTCGCTCGGAAGCGTCGCCACAGCGGTTGACTCGAAGCGCGGCGACGCGCGCGAAGACCATCTGCTGATGGCGCGGGTGCTCGTCGCGCATCCGCTCGAGGAACCAGACGGCCTCGTGTGCCTTTCCATGTGCTGACGCATGCAGTGCCCCGGCCGCAAGGGCGGATCTTCGTGTCACGGGGTTCGTGTCGTCGGCAACCGCTCGGTAGCCAAGGTGCGCCAGTTCGACTTCTCCGCGGAGCGCGTGAATGAGCGATGCCCACTGCCGCATCGTGCTCGCGTAGCCCGCTTCGCCGTGCTGTGAGAGTCCTCGCCTGATAAAGGCTGCGGCAAGTTCACGGCGGCCAGCAATCAGACTCGCGCATGTCGCAATCAGGAACGAGTTGATGGTGTCCGATAGCTCCAGGAGTGCGCGCGCTTGGAGTTCGGCGCGGCGCGTGAGCGTCCAAAGGGGCTCTGACGATAGTCCAGGCTGCGGAGCCCCGAGCTGCCAGATCTTCGAATGGTTACGCCCTGCGTCAATGACGTAGCGATCTGCGCTCGGGTGTCTGTCAATCAGGGAATACAGGTCGAACTGCAGACTCGAGACCCCATGCTCCTTCGAGGCGGTGCCTTCGAGTCCCTTGAGCAGCGATCGCAGAGCACTTGCAGTCGCTCCACGTGCTCGAACACTCCCGCTGCGCCCTCGATTCATCCCTTCTCGAAGACGGTGCGAATGAGCAGCCGAAGTGATTGAGTGGGATTCTCGAGCTCTCGATGCTGAGTGTCGGCGTCGATCTCACGCGTCAAGTATCTGAACGGCCTCGATCGTTCGATCGCGATGAAGATCCCGTACCGCTGCTCTTTCGACAGACCGGCGAAGCACTGCAGAAGTAGCGGAACGCGGTCGTCATTGACGCCGAAGACGGAGCCGCAGTCCTCCATGAACTGGAGCGAACCCGCGTCATTCCATTCTTCGGGTCGGTTCAGGAAGGCAAGGACCTGAGCCTTCACCTCGCCGAGCCATCGTCGCACGAACTCGTCGTCCTCGAGATCCGCGATTCCGTCTTGGTGAGTAAGTCTCTGCAGCGCCCTCAGGGAAACGGACGCGGCCGGTGCAATGAGCGCGCTATCGAAAAGCACCCACTCAACACTGTGCACGAGCGTCTCGTTCGGATCGATGCTGACAGCTTCGGCTGTCTGCCCGAGTGCGTCCTTGAGCTCGGCGGCGATCGTTGTGGAACGTCTCTGATCCATTCCTCCGTCGTACCACAGGCACCTCGATTACGGGGCATTGCACTCGGCACTGCGAGAGCGAACGCTTGACCGGTGTTGCCGATTCACGCGCGCTTCAGCTCGAAGCGAAGGACAGGCGTAGCCCGCAGGGCTTCGCGCTTCAGGAGAGCGACGCGGCGACGACTCCCGTGCTATCCGCAAACGCCTCCCGCTCGACCCCCGCCGCCCTCAACGTCGTCAGCAGCAAGTCACTGAACGGCACATCCTCCGACAGCCTGTGGTACTGCCCGTGCCGCACGCCCATCGCCTTTCCGCCGACCAGCGCCGCCGGGTAGTTCCGCGCGTTGTGCGTCGTACTGCAGCAGCTGCCGTAGAGCGTCAGCGTCCGGTCGATCAGCGGACCGTGCTCGTCGCGCACCTCTCGCAGGCGATCGAGGAAGTACGCGTACTGCTCCGCATACCAGCGATCGAACGCACCCCACTCGCTCCAGTTCGTCTCGTGGCTGATCGTGTGGTGGCCCTTCTTCAGGCCGAGGGCGATCTTCGGGAAGTTGTCGCCGAAGCCCATCCCGTCCTCGCGGCCCATCATGTAGGTGACGACGCGCGTGAGGTCGGTCTGGAGGGCGAGGACGATCAGGCTTAAAGATGTTCCAAAGGTGAATCCGCAGGTCAGTGGGAGTAGTAGCGATTAAATCCAGATAGTCCG
>JBCCSK010000211.1:0-10202 GCA_039200205.1 Planctomycetota bacterium | reverse complement strand
CGCGGACGCTCCAAACCGGGTTTGGGTCGCTCGCCGCGATCCGCCTACCAGGCCGGCTTCACACGTTTCCAACGTCGCACGTCCCAGGCTCTTCCGTATCTCCCTGTCCGCCCCGCGGCGTCGTGTACGCTCGTGGGCCAGACCCCCGGAACCCCGACCATGAAGAGACAGACGATCCTCGCCGCCGCGCTCCTGTGCGGGGCGCCCTTCGCCTGGGCAGCGCATAGGGCACCCAGCCCGATTGGCGTCGCCGCCGTCGCGTCCGCCGACGACTACGAGACGCTCGTCGCCGAGTTCGAGGCCGCGCAGGCCGAGTACGAGGCCAAGCTTCTCGAGGCCGACCGCGCCGCGCGCCGCGAGCTGCGCAAGAAGTCTCCGACGATCCTCTTCTGGGAGCGCTTCCAAGCGCTCGCCGAGGGCGGTGACGGGCCGGCGACGGTCTGGCTCATCGACAACATCTCGAGCAACCGCACGATTCGCTCCAGCGATCGGGGCACGGTCCTGGAGCCGCTCTACCGCTCACTCATCGCGGACCACGCGACCGCCGACTGGTTCGGCGACGTCGTCGCGAGCCTCGGCTCGAACGTCAAGTACCTCGAGGAAGAGCCCACGCTTGCCATGCTGGGCGCGGTCCTGGAGACCGAGGCGAACGACGAAGCGAAGGCCGGCGCCCTCTACTACTCGGCGGGCCTCGTCAGTGACATCGAGCAGCGGAAAGCGTTCATCGCCCGCATCGCCGACGAATTCCCGAACACGCTCTACGGCACCGCGGCGCTCGCGATGAACGCCGATGCGGCGGACTCGCAGGTCGGCAGGGTCGCGCCGAACTTCGTCGGTCGAACGATCGACGGCCACCAGTTCTCGCTCGAGGACTACCGCGGCAAGGTCGTCCTGCTGGACTTCTATGGCTTCTGGTGAGGCCCTTGCAGGCGCGGCATGCCGCACCTGCGGACGCTCGTCGAGCGTCACCAAGACGACCCCTTCGCCCTCATCGGCATCAACTACAACGACAGCAAGGACGCGTTCCGCAAGGGCGTCAAGGAGTTCGAGGTGTCCTGGATCAGCGCGTTCCAGGGTGACCTGCCCGCGATCTCTGCGCTGTACAAGGTCACGGGCTACCCGACCTACCTCGTCCTCGACGTCGACGGCAAGATCGCGTACCGCGGGCACGGTGCAGAAGCCACCGACGAGGTGATCGCGAAGCTGCTCGCCGACGCCAAGAAGTAGGCTCCCGATCCCGGCGCGTATGGTCCTCGGCCGCACAAAGCGCGCGCTCGCCGCTCCAGCGGGTGCGCTCGTGCTCCTCGCCGCCGCGCAGAGCGGCGAGGAGACTCCGCCGCTTCCCGAGGACACGCTCCCCACGCCGTTCGTGCGCGCCGCGCCGCTCGGCGTGGAGGAACTCGAGGCCGGCTTCCTCGCTTCGAACGAGGAGTTCGAGCTCGGTCGCCGCCTCTTCTTCGATCCGATCCTGTCGATCGACAAGACGGTCTCCTGCGCGTCGTGCCACCGCCCCGAGTTCGGGTTCGCCGACGACCGCGCGCACTCGCTCGGCGTCAACGGTCACGTGACGCCGCGCAACTCGCCGAGCCTGCTGAACAAGGGCGTGAGCGAGAACGTCCTGTGGGACGGACGCGCGCCGACGCTCGAGGACCAGGTCCTCATGCCGATCGAGAACCCGCGCGAGATGGCGCTGGGTTTCGACAACGCCGTGGCGCGGCTCACCGCCGATCCCGAGTACCTCGCGGCGTTCCGGTCGATCTACGGCTGGGACCCCGAGCCCGCCGGTCTCGCGCTCGCCCTGGCCGCGTTCGTTCGCGGGCTGACGGCCGGCGACTCTCCCGTCGACCGGTTCCGCGACGGTGACGTCGAGGCGCTGACGGCCGAGGAGGAGGCGGGCCTGTGGGTCTTCGAAGGCAAGGGCCGCTGCTGGCGCTGCCACAGCGGACCGAACTTCTCCGACGAGTCGTTCCACAACACCGGCGTCGGGTCGACGGAAGGCATCCCCGAAGCCGGCCGCTTCGCGATCACCGGCGTCGACGCGGACCAGGGACGGTTCCGCACGCCCGGTCTGCGGATGCTGACGAAGACGGCGCCCTACATGCACGACGGAAGCCTCGCGACGCTGGAAGACGTCGTCGAGTTCTACCGAGAGGGCGGCCACCCGAACTCGCACCTCTCGGACCGCATCGAGCCGCTGCGCATGTCGGACGACGACGCAGCGCACCTCGTCGCGTTCCTCGAGGCGCTCTCGCGCTGAACCGTCGCTCCTTGGCGAGCGACGACGATCCTTCCCCGCTTCCAGATTCGCATGCCGACTCGCTCTCGGCGGCGCGGCGCGTACGCGCTCCTCGTCGTCGCTCTTCTGCTGCTCTCGCCTCTCCCCCGCGCCTTCGCCCAGGAGGCCTCCGGGACACAGACGGCGACCTTCGCCGCGGGACTCGACGCGCTCGCGGAGGCGGCCGCGGACGACGACATCCCGCGGATGATCGACCTCGTTCGCGCGTCGCTCGACGACGCCGCCGCGCGCTGGGCCGCCGGCGCGCCGATCGATCCCGACGAGGCGGACGGGCTCGAGGTCGAGCTGGCTTTCGCGTTCCACTCCGCCGGAGCGTCGTCGTCGTCCGGGATCTGGGAGCGCGCCCTCGAGGGGCTGGAGGTTCCGCCTGCGGCCGCCGCGCTGCACGCCCGCGTCCAGCGGCTTCGCGGCGACGCGCGCCCCCTGCACCCCCTCGAGAACTGGGAGCTCGTCGGGCCGTTCGACAACGAGCGCGGTCGAGGGATGTCGCGCCGTACCGAGGCGGAGCGCTCGCCGAACGAGGCGTCGTACGAGGGCAAGGTTCGCGCCGTCTCGTGGCGCTCGATCCCGGCGCCGGGGATCGACGGTGAGATCTTCGTTCGCAACCTCGTCCACCCCGCCGACCAGTGCTGCGTCGTCGCGCGGACGTGGATCCGCGCGGACGAGGACCGCGAGGCCGTCGTGCTCCTCGGATTCGGCGAGGAGGGGCGCGCGTGGTGGAACGGAGAGCCGGTGCTGTCGGCGCTCGGTCTGCACCGCTTCGCCCCCGACTCCCACGGCGTTCGCGTCACGCTGCAGAGCGGCTGGAACGAGCTCGCCCTCAAGGTCGGCGGTCAGGAGGACCAGCCCGCGTTCACCGCGCGGCTCGTCGACCCGATCGATGGGACGCCCCTCGACCTCGTGGACACCGGCAGCGCGCCCGAGGGCGTCGAGCCCCTGGAGCTCACGCGACCCTCGAAGCGATCGAAGAACGAGCGCGCTGTTCCGCCCCCCGGCGCTCGTGCGCGCCTCGAAGGCGCGGAGGATTCGCGGCGTCTGCTCGGACTGGCGATCCTGCTCGACCGCGACCAGGCGGCGGCGCGCAAGGACCGGCCGGGTCACGCGGAGGCCGCGGCCGCGCTGGACGCGGACCCCGACTCGCTCGGCGCTGCGATCGTGTCGATCGGGACGATGCGCGTGCGCGGCGCGAGCGAGGTCGAGGAGGACGTCAACCCGTGGCTCGGAGAGCTCCAGGCGGCGCTCGAGCGGCACGGCGATCGGACGCTGCTGCTGCGCGCCTGGGCCGGTCACGCCCGCAGCGGCCAGGGCCTCGTGCAGCGCGCGCTCGACCTGACCGAGCGCGCCCTCGCCGCGAACCCCGGCTCGGTGCGCGCACGGATGGACATCGCCGGGGACCTTCGGAGCCTCGGCCAGATCGGCCTCGCCGAGTCCGTCGCGCGCGACCTCGCCGACGATCCCGCCACGCTCCGATGGGGCGCGGTCAGTCAGCGACTCGCAGACTGGTTCTCCGGCGCGGACGTGTGGCGCACCCGGCTGCTGGAGGCGTCCGAGGCGACCGGACTCGAGTCGGCGAAGAGGAAGCTCGCGCTGGAGCGATCGATCCGCAGCGAGGAAGCCGAGATCGAGGCCGTCCATCGCGTCGCCGGGTCGATCCTCGCGCGCCACCCCTACGCGCAGCCGACCCGGAGCTGGGCGGGTGAGCGCCTCCTTGCGCTGGGCGAGACCGAGGCCGCGCTCGCGCTGTTCGACGAAGCGCTCGAATTCTGCCCGGAGGACCCGAGTCTCCACTCGTGGCGCGCGCGTGCGCTCCTCGTGACCGGCGACGTCCAGGGCGCGATCGGGGCTTTGGACCGCGCGTGCGAGTTCGATCGCTCGGCCACGGACGAGCTTCGCCTCCTGGAACACCTCCGCGGAACGACCGCGGAGGACGCGCCGGCCGTCGCCTCGTTCCACGATCGCTTCGTCGAGCCCCTCGACGCGATCGTCGAGAGACACCCCGCCGACGGGGCCGCGGCCGACGCGCCGCGCGAGATCCTGATGCAGCGGATGGTCGTCGATGTCGGCGCGGACGGACGTGCGCGGCGCTATCGCCGGACCGTCGAGCGCGTGCTGACGGACGCGGGTGCGCGCGAGCTCGACGTGCGCCGCTTCCGCGCCTACCCGGGCTGGGAGGACGTGCGCGTGCTGTCCGCCGTCGTCCGCCATTCGGACGGGTCGATCGAGAAGGCGCCGACGGGCCGCGCGTTCCGCGGCGGGGTCTCGATCGATCTGCCGCCGCTGGAGCCGGGCGACGTCGTCGATCTCCAGTGGCGTCGCGACGACCTTCGCACGTCGATCTTCGGCGACTACTTCGGTCTCGACGCCGCGTTCACGCCCGACGCGCGCCTTCCCGTTCGCGAGTCGATCATCACCGTGCTCGCCGAGCCGGAGGTCGACCTCTCGCACTACGTCACCGGCACGGGCGCGGACGACCTCGCGATCGAGTCGAGCGAGACGACGCGCGAGGACGGCACCGTCGAGACGACGTGGCTCGTGCGCGACCTCGTGCCGACGCGGCGCGAGGCGTTCGAGCCGCCGTCGGCCGAGCGAACGCCGCGCGTCCAGGCCAGCACCTACGCCACGTGGGACGAGTTCGGCCGCTGGTGGTGGAGCCTGATCCGCGAAGAGATCCGCACGAGTCCCGAGATGAGCGCGAAGGTCGACGAGCTCGTCGCGGACGCCGAGACGCCGCTGGACCGACTGCGCGCGATCTACGACTTCGTCGTGACGGAGGTGCGCTACAACGCGTGGGAGTTCGGCATCCACGGCTACCAGCCGTACAGCGCACCGGTGATCTTCAGCCGCCGCTTCGGCGACTGCAAGGACAAGGCGATCCTGCTCCGCGCGATGCTCGGCGAGGCGGGAATCGAGGCCTGGCCCGTCGTGATCCTCTCGGCCGACCGCCGCTACGAAGAGGATCACGCGCTGCCGATGATCGGCCACTTCAACCACTGCATCGCGCACATCCCCGCCCAGGAGGGGATCCCGGAGATGTTCCTCGACGGCACGGCGCGACTCCATCCGCTGGAGGTCCTGCCCGGCTCGGACGCCGGCGCCCGCGTCGTCATCGTTCGGGATGACGGCGTCGAGGAGACGCGCGTCCCGTTCCCGTCGGCCGAAGCGAACCTCGCTCGCGAACGCATCACGATCGACATGCGTGCGCCGGACGAGCCCGAGGTCGAGCTCGTGCTGGAGCCGCGCGGCCGCTGGGACGCCCAGCAGCGCTGGCAGTTCGACGGGGACGACAAGGCCCGCGAGGACGCGGTCGAGCGACTCCTCACGCAGCGCTTCGGCGCTCTTCGGAGTCAGCCGTCGGCCGAGCACCCCGACTACGAGGATCTCGGCTCGCCGCTGCGGATCGCCTTCGACGCAGGGCTCGAGTCGGTTGGCCGCAAGACCGTCGCCGGGCGCGAGCTGCCGACGGCCTTCGGACCGCTCGGGCTCGTGGGCTCGGTCGCGTCCGAGACCGAGCGGACGACGGACGTGCTGCTCGACGTGCCGTGGTCGCGGGAGATCGAGCTCGTCTACGAGCTGCCCGAGGGCGCGCGCGTCGGCGCCCTGCCGGCGCACGTGTCGATCTCGACGGAGGACGTCGAGTACACGCGCGTGATCGAGACGTCGGGCGAGCCGGTCGAACGCGTCACCGTGCGCGAGCGCTTCGCGCTCCTGACGCACCGCGTCCCGGCGGAGAGGTACGCCGAGTTCCGCGCCGCAGCGCGCCGGATCGACGAGGCCCAGCGCGCCGTGATCGACGTGGAGGTGGCGCAGTGATCTTCAATCTCATCGCGACGGGCGCCCTGCTGGTCAGCGCGCCGCAGGAAGCACCCGCGCTAGACGCCGAGCTGCTCGTCGGTCATCCGGCCTACGTCGACGGCGACCTCGCGGCCGTCCGAGCGGACGTCCTCACCGCGCTCGAGCGAACGCCGGATGCGCCCCTTGCGCCGCTCGCGGCCAAGATGCTCGCGGCGCTCGAGTTGGACGGCGAGTGGGACGCGTCGAACGCCGTCGAGGAGGAGCGCATCGCGCGCCTCGCCGACGTCGTTTCGGACGCCGAGGCGTCGCTCGCGGTCCGTCGGTCGATTCGTCGGACGGCGCTGCGGCGGCGTTTCGAGCCGAATCCGCCCTCGCTCCCCGGCGACCTGTTCGCCGAGTTCGTCGCGGACTGGCGCGTGATGGCTCCGCTCGGTCCGCTCGACCTGGTCGCTCCGGCGGTCGCCGGCCCACCCGAGTCCTCACCCGAGCTCGAGAGCGGCGGGCTGCGCCCCGAGATCGCGGAGACCTACCGCACGTCGTTCGGAGAGGAGCGTCGCTGGCGGCGTGTGACGCGGGAGCGGAACCAGCGCACCCTCGACGTCACGGCATACGTGCACCCCGGCGGCGGACTCACCTACGCGCTGGCGTTCATCGACGCGCCGGACGCGGTCGACGGCGGGGACGCCGTTCTCGAGGTCCGCACGGACGGGCCCGTCCGCGCGTGGTGGAACGGCGTCCTCGCGTTCGACGCCCCGCGGACGATGCCCGACGACACGCGCGAGCGGTTCCTCGTGCGCGTCCCCGTCGCAGCCGGCTGGAACGCCGTCTGCCTTCGCGTACCGACGGACGCCTCGACGGCGATCGCCGTGCGGCTTCTGGACGAGCGCGGCCGCATCCTGGAGATCACCGAGCCGGACGCCGACGCGGGTCTGCTCGTCGACTGGACTCCCGGCGGCCCAGTCGAACTCCTCCCGAGCGAGATGCTCGTCCCCGAGCCCTTCGGCGTCTCGCCCGAGGATCCGTTCACGCCGGCGCTGCGGATGTACTGCGCGCTGGAGCAGGATCGCGCCGACCACGCACTCGCCGTGCCCGCACCCTCCGATCCGGTCGGGCTCGCCGCGTGGCGCCGCCTCCACCTGCGTGCGCTGGAGGAGGCCGAGCACCTCCCCGACGAGATCCGCCGACGTCGCACGATCGAGGTCGTCGAGGCGCTCGAGCGGGACGGGCCCTTCTTCGCGTCCGCGCGCTCGACGCGCTTCTCGCGACTGCTCGGAGAGGACCGTCCCGCCGATGCGCTGGCCGTCGTCGACGCCTGGATCGGGGCCGCTCCGGATCGTGTCTGGCCACGCTACTCGCGCGTCTGGGCGCTCGATGCGCTCGATCGACGCGGCACGCTCGGACGCCTTGCGCTCGAGGAGATCGTCGCCGACGACCCAACCCACATCGGTGCCCGGGTCAAGCTCGCGCAGAGGCTTCGAGGCGACGGCGCCTCGGCGCGCGCGCTCGCGATGGCGACGTCGACGCTGACGTCCCACGACTCGCTCGGCGCCGGAGACAACACGGAGCTGATCGACCTCGTGCTCGCACTCCGAGAGCCGACCGGTGGGTCGGAGGCACTTCTCGCGAGCGCTCGCGCATGGTCCGAGACCGTCCCTGGATCTTCGGGCGCGCGCTCGGTCGTGCGGCGCTTCCTGGAGGCCTCCGGACGAATCGAGGACGAGCTCGCCATGGCCGAGGAGGACGCGCGGACGAACCCGGGCGACCCCGTGCAGTGGTGGGACGTTGGCAACGTGCGTCTGGAGCTCGGTGACCGCGAGGGGGCGCTGGAGGCGTTCCGTCGAGAGCTCGCTCTGAACCCGTCGGACGAGACGACGCGCGAGCTGGTCGAGCGGCTCGGCGATCCCGATCCGGCCGAGGCGTTCTTCGCGCGCTTCGCACCGGATCCCGAGGCCGCCTACGCCCGCGCCGAGGGCGCGGCCAGCGCGTCCGTCGTCGAGGTCCTCGACTCGGGCCTCGTGTACTTCTTCCCCGACGGGTCGCTCCACGCGCGCTACCACACGCTCTCCCGGCCGACGGACCGCGCGGGCGCCGAGGCGCTGCACGCGATCCCGATCGACGAGGAGACGCTCACCATCCGCGTCCTCGCGCGCGACGGGCGCGTGCTCGAGCCGGTCGCCGTCGAGGGCGAGTGGGTTCTCCCCGCGCTCGAACCGGGCGACGTCGTCGAGCGCGTGTGGGACCTGCGAGGCGAGAGCTCCCCCGGAACGACGCCGCCGATGAGGCAGTGGTCGTTCGCCTCGTTCGAGCGGGCGTTCCCGACCTCGCGGTGGGTCGTGTACGTCCCCGACGGCCTGCGCGCGCGCTTCGCGCCTCTCCAGTTCGAGGGCACGCGCGAAGAGACGCCGGTGCCCGGCGGCACCGTTTACGTCTTCGAGGATTCGAACGAGCGCTACGCCTACGAGCCGCTCCAGCCCTCGCGCGAAGAGGTCGTCCCGTCCGTCGCGTTCGGTGACGATCGCGACTACGACGACGAGCTGCGCGGCTGGCGGTCGTTCATCGGGCGCATGAGCGCGATCCCCGCCGACATCGAGTCGGAGGTCGTCGCCTTCGCTGCTGAGCACGCGTCGATCGACCGCGAGCGAACGGACGGGGAGCTTCTCGCCGACGCGCGCGCGCTCTACGAGGCGCTCGACCAGCGCATCCGGGACTACGAGGGCGAGCGCAGCGCGGCGTACGTCTGGCAGCAGGAGCGCGGCTGGCCGAGCTACCTGCTCGGCGCGCTCTACGAGCGAGCCGGCATCCCCTTCGAGTGGGGCGTGCTCGAGAAGCCCGTCTCGCCCGAGCTCGACCCGGAGCCCGTCGCCCCGTTCAGCGGCACCTCACCGCTGACGTCGGATGCGCTGCGGCTCTCGCTCTCGGACGAGAACGGCGATCCGGTGTGGATCGTCTACCAGCCGCTTCCGGGGACACCGTTCGGCAGCCTCGCGTCCGAGATGGTCGGGGCCACCGTTCACGTCCTGGAGGCCGACGGCGGAACGCGCGTCGAGGCGCTTCCCCGTACGCAGCAGCGCTCCGTCTGGACGCCCGACATTCGGCTCGCGTACGCGGTCGCCGCCGATGGGAGCGCGGTCGTCAAGGGTCGCTTCGTCGACGCGTCGCCCCAGGGACAGGCGGGTGCGCGCCGACTCGCCGAAGCGACGTCGCAGCAGCGCGAGACCTCGGCGCGGCGCCTGGCCGCGCAGATCGCACAGGGCGTCGACGTGCAGAGCGCGCGATTCGTCCTCGACGGCTCCGAGGGTGAGGGGGTCGTCGTCCTCCTCGAGGGGACGCATCCCTCGTTCGTCAACGAGGCCACGGCTGGGTACGAGGCGCGCCTGCCGTTCACCCCGCTCCAGCTCGATCGTCAGTTCGGGCCGGCGGAGAGACGCTGGCCGCTCGCGCTTCGCCAGGCCGTGCGGATGCGGACGACGATCGAGCTCGAGCTCGACCCGGTATGGGAAGTCGTTGGAGGACCGAGCTCTTCCGCCGAGGAGCGCGAAGGGTTCACCGTCGCGCTCGACGCCGAGGCGAACTCCGGCGTGTACGTCCAACGCTTCGAGCAGCGCGGACTCGTGCTGGCTCCGGCGGACGTTCCTCCATTCCTGGAACGGATGAAGGAGCTGCAGCTGACGTTCGACCAGCCGCTCGTTCTCGCGAAGTCAGGCGAGGACGGGCGCTGATCCCAGCCGGCTTCGGAGGTCAGCCGCCGAGCGCCGCGGCGTAGGCCGCGAGCAGTCTCGGGACGACGAGCCACTGAAGCGCGCCCGCATCGGGCTGGACCGAGCTCCACGCATCGACTTCGAAGTCGATGCGCGCGAGCGCGGCGGTGGGAAAGCGCACCCGCGCGCCGCCCACGAGGCCCGCGATGAGCGCAGAGCAGCCGGGTTCGTGCCCGACGATCAGAGTCCGCGTCGCATCGGCGGGCTGCTGGCGAAGGACCTCGACCATCGTCGGTCCGCTCGCGAGGTAGAGCGACGCTTCGTGCGCGATCGTGCGCTTCCAGGCTCCGCTCTCGTTCGCGAGCGACGCGGTCGTCCGCGCGCGCGTCGCCGGGGACGAGACGATCCGGTCGGGG
>JBCCSK010000210.1:0-10202 GCA_039200205.1 Planctomycetota bacterium | reverse complement strand
GACCGTCACCGAGACCGCGAGCTTGCCGAGCAGCCCGAGGAGCTGACCCACCGCCGCCGCGCGGCCGATCCGGAGCGACGACGCCAGGGGCCTCCCGCCCGAACGCTCGAGCAGGCTCGCGAGCGCGAACGCGCCCAGGCCGCCCCCCACGAGCGTCCCGACCAGCGGAACGGGGATCCAGATCGTGCCGAGGATCGCGCCGACGATGCCGCCGCCGAGGGCGCCCACGGACCCGAGGCGCCCCGCGCCGGCCTGCCTGGCGCGAACGGACGACGAGAGAAACTCCCACAGCTCACCGAGAGCGGCGAGCACGAGCACCCCGATCATGGTCGTCGTCGAGAACAGGCTCGGAGCGGTCCACCACTCCGCCAGTCCGGCGAGCGCGAGGAGCATCCACGTCCCCGGAAGGCCAATCAAGACGATCAGGGGACCGACGAGCCCCAGGATCGGGACGAGGATCTGACAGACGAGGACGATCGACACGCGGCTGAAGGGTACGCCGCCGACGGGCCCGGCGCGTCGCCACGGCTCCATTCGAAGCTGACTGTTCGTCCGACGAATGAAGGCGACGGGACCGATGCGCAGTCCCATGAGCACTCGGCGACGCCCACGTTCGGTCGCCTACCGAGGCGACTTGTTGAGACGCTCGATCAGGAGGCTGATTTCGGCCTGTTCGCGGTCGATGCGCTCCAGCTCGCTGATCGACCGATCGGCGAGCTCTTCGAGTCCCTGCAGCGCCTCGGCCTCCGATGCGGTCGGCGTACGGGGGTTGGACTCCAGATCCGAGTCCGGGCCCGGTCCCACCATCTCGCGCAGATTCGCAGTGTCGGCGCCCGCCACCATGTCGACTCCGGCTGTGTCGATCCAGAGGTCGAATTGATCCGGGTCCGCGCCGATCTCTCCGGCGTACTCTGCCGCCCTCACCAGCCTCGCCTTTGCCTCTTCGTCCTTGGCGACGCGAAGGTCGACGAGCTCCGACTGACGACACTGCAGCGCAGCGAGGATGTGCTCGAGCTCGTCTCCGGAGAGTTCCTTGTCGAGCGCGATCAAGATTGCCGCGCTCGAGGTGATCTCGTTGAACGCTGCGCTGAAGCCTGCCGCGGTGATCGCATCGTTCGCGTAGGCCTCGTTCAGGCGGTAGAGCGCGTCGCGCAAGAACGAGATCTGGGAGGCCCGCGACAGCTCCTTGATCGTCTCCGTGACGTCGGAGTTCAGCGAGCCATCTTGCTTCGTGAGGTCGAGCTTCGCCGTGATCTTCGAGATCGACTCCATCGCGACGTCCGGCGGCGGCTCTGAGACGATGCGGACATCGTCACCGTTCCGGATGATGAACGTACCGCGCCGCGTCGCATCCCAGCTGATGCGGTAGACGCCGTTCCCGGTTCCGTCCCCGTAGACCCTCTTGACACCGCCGGGGTCGGCGAACGTCCGACACCCAGTGAGGGCGAAGGACGCCGCGAGGAGAGCGACAGCGAGCGGAAACAGCAGCACGAAGCGTCGAGGGAGCGCGACCATGGCAGGCAGGGAAGCGAGAGAGAGACAGACGAACGGCGCCGCGTGCGCCGTCATCCTCCATACGTGCGGGGCTCTCGCCGCCAGTCGCAGGAATTCGACGAATCGTCAGCAGATCCGCGGGAGCTGCTCGCCGCTCAGCATGTCCAGCGGGCGTTCGCTGCCGGAGATCGAGCTCAGAAGCACCGTGCCACGGGCGCTCTCCGACACCGTCCCGATCTGCTGCGGGGAGGTGTCGTCAGGGCCGGTCGACGCGAGGATCGACAGCGCCTCGTCGGCCTGGGCCTCCGGGACGATCGCGAGGAAGCGGCCCTCGTTCGCGACGTAGAGCGGGTCGAGACCGAAGATCTCGCACGCGCCGCGGACGTCCTCGCGCACGGGGATCGTGCTCTCGTCGAGGGAGAACAAGAGGCCGTCGCGCGCGAGCTCGACGCAGGCGGTCGCGAGGCCGCCGCGCGTCAGGTCGCGCAAGCCGTGCACATCGATCCCGCGCTCGATCAGTGCGCGGGTTTGGCGATGGAGAGGAGCGCAGTCGCTCTCGATCGCGCTCTCGAACGAGAGGCCGTCGCGTGTCGCCATCACCGCGACGCCGTGGCGGCCGACGTCGCCGCTGACGATCAGCGCGTCACCGGGCGCGATCGAGGCGGGGCGAACGGCGTGGTCGGACTCGACGAAGCCGATGCCCGACGTGTTGACGAAGATGCGATCGGCCTGGCCGCGGGCGACGACCTTCGTGTCGCCGGTGACGATCTCGACGCCCGCGTCGCGGGCGGTCTCCCCCATCGAAGAAACGACGCGCCAGAGCGCCTCCATCTCCAGGCCTTCTTCGATGACGAGGGCGCACGAGAGGTAGCGCGGGACGGCCCCACACATCGCGAGGTCGTTCACGGTGCCGCACACCGCGAGCTTGCCGATGTCGCCGCCGGGGAACTCGATCGGGCTGACGACGAACGAGTCGGTCGTGAAGACCGGACGGCCGTCGCTCGCGCCGAGCACGGCGCCGTCGTGCTGCTCGCGCGTCCACTCGTTCTCGAAGCTCGCGCGGAACATCCGATCGACGAGCTGCCGCGACAGGCGACCGCCGCCGCCGTGCGCGAGCGTCACGTACGGGTAGTCGGTGATGGGGATCGGACAGGCGCCGAAGCTCAATGGAGAGCTCCTTCGGGCGTCGCGTGCCGGCGGTAGGCGTAGTACGCGGCGCAGGCGCCCTCGCCCGACACCATCGGGGCGCCGAGCGGACGCTCGGGCGTGCACTTCGTTCCGAACGCACTGCACTCGTGCGGCTTCTTCACGCCGCGCAGGATCTCGCCGGCGATGCACTCGGCCGGCTCGGCGACCTCGCCGGTGCCAGGATCGAAGCGAAGAAGCGCGTCGTGGGCCGCGTAGGCCTCGGTCAGCGCGAGGCCCGACCGCGGGATGACGCCGAGGCCGCGCCACGGTCGATCGACGACCTCGAACACCTCGTCGATCATGCCTCGCGCGCGGGCGTTGCCCGCGGCGCGGACGCTGCGAGCGTACTGGTTCTCGACCGCGTGGCGTCCCGCCTCCAGCTGGCGGATCGTCATCAGGATCCCCTGCATGACGTCGACCGGCTCGAAGCCGCTGACGACGATCGGCACGCCGTGCTCGTCGGCGAGCTCGGGGTACTCGTCGAGGTAGCCCATCACCGTGCACACGTGCCCCGCGGCGAGGAAGCCCTGCACGCGGTTGTCGTCGGCCGAGCACACGGCGGCGATCGCCGGCGGGACGAGGACGTGGCTGACGAGCAGCGAGAAGTTCGCGAGGCCCTCGGCGCGCGCCGTGTAGGCGGCGAGCGCATTCGCGGGCGCCGTGGTCTCGAAGCCGACGGCGAAGAACACGACTTCGCGGTTTGGCTCGCGCCGCGCGATCTCGACGGCGTCGAGCGGCGAGTAGACGACGCGCACGTCCCCGCCGCGGGCCTTGACCTGGTAGAGGTCGGCATCGCTTCCCGGGACGCGCAGCATGTCGCCGAACGTGCAAAACGTGACGTCGGGGCGCGCGGCGATCGCGAGCGCCGCGTCGAGGATCTCCAGCGGCGTCACGCAGACGGGACAGCCCGGCCCGTGGACGAGCTCGACGTTCTCGGGCAGCAGCCGATCGAGGCCGAACCGCACGATCGCGTGGGTCTGACCGCCGCAGACCTCCATCAGGGTCCAGGGCCGCGTGGTCTCCGCGCGTATGGCCTCGGCGATTCGCTTCACGCGGTCCGCCTCGCGGTATTCGTCGACGTGCTTCATCGTGCGTTCACTCCGGTGCCAGGTCGCCGAAACCAGCCGCCTCGAACTCCTTCAGAGTTCGCTCGGCCTCCTCCTCGTCGACCACCGACAGCGCCAGGCCGACGTGGACGATCACGTACTGGCCCGGCTCGGCGTCCGGGACGTAGGCGAGCGAGATGTCCTTGACGACGCCGCCGAACGACACGCGCGCGCGACGAGCGAGCGGCGTGTCGCCGGTGACCTCCAGGATCTTTCCAGGGACGGCGAGGCACATGGTTCAGCTTTGGTACTGCGTTGGGTCGAGAGCGGCTGAAACGAGCTGACCTACGGCGACGCCTCCGTCACCACAGGGGATTCGGCGCGGCCACAGCGGGCGGCGGCCGTCCTCGCGAAGGAGCTCGGCGGCTCGTTCGAGGAGGACGCGGTTCTGGAAGCAGCCGCCGGTGAGCACGACGCTCTTCTCGCCGGCGCGCGCTGCGCAGGCGGTGACGACGCGCGCGAGAGTCTCGTGGAAGCGCGCAGCGATGAACGATGCATCGGAGCCCGCTTCGAGATCCTCGGCCATGGCCTCCAGCCAGTCCCGCGACGGCACGCGCCACGGCTCTGACGGATCGGCGGACTGAACCGTGAACGGGTACGGCGGCGCGGGGCCGGCCTCGAAGGCGATGGCCTCGAGCCGCTGGGCGGCCTCGGCCTCGAAGCAGACGCGTCCAGACACTCCGAGGAGCGCAGCGACCGCGTCGAAGAGCCTGCCGACGCTCGAGGTCATCGGAGCGCCCGCGCGCACGACGCCTCGAACGAGTTCGTAGGCGTTCGGCGGTCCCTCGTCGGCGTACGAGCGGAGCGCCTTCGTCAGCGCAGCCGGCGGGTCGCCGGCGTACGCCGTCTCGAGCAGTCCGAGCGCCGCGCGCCACGGCTCGCGCACCGCGCGCTCCCCGCCCGGCAGCGCGAACGGCTCGAACGACCCCACCCGCCGGGGAACCTCCCCGTCGCGTGCGAAGAACTCGCCGCCCCAGATCGTGCCGTCGTCGCCGAGGCCCGTCCCGTCCCACGCGGCGGCGAAGAAGGGACCGTCGAGGTCATGCTCCAGCGCGGCCGCCCAGACGTGGGCCGCGTGGTGCTGGACCCGGATCGGGCTCGGCACCCAGCGCTCGGCGAGCTGCGTCGACGCGTAGTCGGGGTGGCGGTCGCAGACGACGCGCTCGGCCCGGCGGCCGACGAGCTCCTGCAGGTCGCGCGCCGCGCGCTCGTGGAACGCGCGGGCCGGCAGCGACTCCAGGTCGCCGATGTGCGGTGAGAGGACGACGCGCTGGCCAACTCGGAGTCCGACCGTCGCCTTCTGATGCGCACCGAGCGCGAGGTCGACGCCGGTCTCGGGGAGAGCGTCCCAGTCGAAGGCGAGGGGCGCGTAGCCACGCGCGCGGCGAAGAACGGTCGGTCGGCCCGCGATCACCCGGACGATCGAGTCGTCGACGGGCCGCACGATCGGCCGGTCGTGGACGAGGAACGCGTCGGCGATCCCTGCGAGTCGCTCGCGCGCTTCTTCGGGGCCGATCGCGATCGGCTCGTCGCGACGGTTGCCGCTGGTCGCGACGACGGGCCGCCCGAGGTCGGCGAGCAGAAGGTGGTGCAGCGGGTTCGACGCGACGAAGCAGCCGAGGTCGGGGCTCGCCGGCGCGACGGCTCGCGAAACGCCGCGCGCGCGGCGCGCACGCACGAGGACGATCGGCGCGGCCGGAGACGCGAGCAGCTCGGCCTCGACGTCTTGGAGGATGCCTTCGCCGAGGCGCTCGCGGACGTCGTCGACGTTCCGGAAGAGAACGGCGAACGGCTTGTCTCCGCGCTTCTTCCTCTCGCGGAGACGTCCGATTGCCGCCGTGTCGTCCGCCCGCACCATCAGGTGGAAGCCGCCGATGCCCTGGACCGCGACGATCCTCCCCTCGCGGAGCGCGGCGACTGCGGCCTGGAGTGCGTCCTCTCCGACGACTCCGTCCATCGACGCGGACTGATCGTGCCACGCGAGCGTCGGGCCGCAGTCGGGGCACGCCGTGGGCTGCGCATGGAATCGGCGATCGCTCGGATCGCCGTACTCGTCGTGACACTCCGCGCACATCTCGAACGACGCCATCGTCGTGTTCGGCCGGTCGTACGGCAGATCGACGGCGATCGTGTAGCGAGGTCCGCAGTTCGTGCAGTTGAGGAAGGGGTAGCGGTAGCGACGATCGTTCGGATCGAACAGCTCGGCGAGACACGCGTCGCACGTGGCGAGGTCGGGCCCGATCGACAGTCCGCGGTCGAGCGACGCGATCGACTCGACGACGCGGAAGTCGGTCACCGACCGGGTCTCGGTCGACGTGCGCTGGAGTCGATCGACGACCGCGGCGTGCGGCGCTCGATCGACGATGCCGCGCGCGAAGGCGTCGAGCGCCGCGGGGTCCCCCTGGACGAAGACCTCGACCCCGTCGGGGCCGTTGGCGACCGTCCCGGCGAGCCCGAGCGACGTGGCGAGCCGATGGGCGTGGGGCCGAAACCCCACGCCCTGAACGACGCCCGTGACGAGGAGCACCTCGGCGCGCACGCCCCTCGCCCCGTGGACGCTGCTAACGGTCGCCTCGGGCACCCGGATTCAGACGAGCGCCGCTCGCTTGCGCTCGACGCTCTCGCGGACGAACTGAACCCACTCGTCGAGCCCGAGGCCGCTGCGCGACGAGAGCTCGAGGACTCGCGCGTCCGGAGCGACGTCCGCGACCGCTGCGTGGAGCTCGGGAAGGTCGACCTCGAGGACCTCGGCGAGGTCCATCTTCGTGATCAGCGCGAGGTCGGCGCCGTCGAAGATCGTCGGGTACTTGCGCGGCTTGTCCTCGCCCTCGGTGGTCGAGCTCAGGACGACGCGATGGTCCTCGCCCAGGTCGAACGCCGCCGGGCAAACGAGGTTCCCCACGTTCTCGAGGAAGAGGACGTCCACGGCGTCGAGATCGAGCTCGTCGAGGCCTTGCAGGACCATGTGGGCGTCGAGGTGGCACACGGTGCCGGTCGTGATCTGGATGGCCGGGGCCCCGGTCGCCTTGAGGCGCTGGGCGTCGTTGTCGGTCGCGAGATCGCCGACGAGCACGGCCGGATGGAGGCCCTCTTCGGCGAGCCGCCCGAGAGTCTGCTCGAGCAGCGTTGTCTTGCCGCTCCCGGGTGACGAGACGACGTTGATCGCGACGATCGCCTTGTCCGTCAGGATGTCGCGGACCTTCGCAGCGAGTCGCTCGTTCTCGCCGAGGACGAGGCGACCGAGCTCGGCCGTGTGATCACACGAATCCCCATGGGTGTGGTCATGGGCATGTTCGTGCGACCGTTCGTGCGAATGATCATGTGCGTGATCGTGATCGTGTTGCGACTCGTTCTCGATTGGCTTCGACGAACCGCTGTCTGCCACGCAACCGCATGTACCACACATGTTGTGACTCTCGTTCTCGCCCTTAGGACGTTGGGAAGGGGGCGGTGCGACAATTAGGCGCGACTTCGTTCGAGCCGCGATCGTCGCGATGAAAGAGCTCTTTGACCGTGCGCTTTGAAGCGCATGTCGAGCGATGAACGGACGCTATCCGCTGCACTGTTTTCCTGCAACAGGATCCGACGATGCGTGCTAGCGTCGGTGTCTCGTCCCTTCCCAACTGCAGACGAACTCCATGGCGTCGAACGACTCGCCCGAAGCGAACAACGGGCACGCGACTGCACTCGACGAGCTGAAGCGACAGCTCGATGATCCCGCGCAGGTCGAGCTGCTGCGCGACATCTTCGCGAAGCTCGACGTCGTGCAGCTTTCGCTCACGGCACTCGACGGCGCGCTGCGTCGCGCGGAGACGCTGACCGACAACGTTGCTGACAGCGTCGGCGACGTTCGCGGAGTCGTCGATCCGACGACGGTGTCGGCGCTAGGTCGACTCGCCTCGCTCACTCCTGCGCTCGTCGACGGTCTCGAAAAGATCGCGCCTGCGCTCGAGTCCGACGCGCTCGCCAAGCTCGGTGATCCCGAGCTCGTCGAGGGCCTCGCGAACCTCGCGGACCAAACGCCGCTGCTGCTCTTTGCCGCAGAAGCTGCGAACGGCTTCATGGCTCGCGCCGAGACGATCGCGGACAACGTCGGAGAGAGCATTCACGAGGTGCGCGGGATCGCCGAGACCGGCGCGGGCCCCGCCGTCGAGATGCTCGGGCAGCTGACGCGGCTCCTCCCGGCGGTCCAGACGCTCCTGGAGCAGGTCGAGCCGCTCGTCGAGTCCGGGTCGTTCGAGGCCCTCGTCCAGTCGAAGATCCTCGATCCGGAGATGGTCGACACCGTCGCGCGGGTCGGGGACGCCTTGCACGCCACGCGCGTCCAGCAGAAGGCGGAGCCGACCCAGCTCGGCACGTTCGGCATGCTCCGCGCGCTTCGCGACCCCGACGCCCAGCGTGCGATGGGCTTCTTCGCCACGTTCCTCAAGGAGTTCGGCAAGCAGATGCGCTGAGGCGCGTCCGACTCCGATGCACGAACTCTCGATCGCCCGCTCCCTCGTTCGCGTCTGCGAGGACGCGGCCCGCGACCTCGGCGCAGCCCGCGTCACGCGCGTCTACCTTCGCCTCGGCCCCCTCGCGGGGGTCGTGCGCGAGGCGCTCGAGTTCGCGTACGACTTCGCGGTCGACGGGACGGTGCTCGCGGGTTCGGAGCTCGTCATCGAACCCGTCCCGGTGATCGTGCGCTGCGACGCGTGCGAGGCGGACGTGGCGCCGAGCAACATCCACCGGCTGCGCTGTCCCGAGTGCGACGCGCCGACGCCGAACATTCTCAGCGGACGAGAGCTCCTCATCCGCGCCATCGACCACGACGACGTGCCATCCGCTCCGTCGTCCCCTTCCCGGGGTGCCGTCGCGCACCCAAACCCGACACCGTGACCCCATGGCCAGTCTCCTTTGGTTCCAAGGTGGTGCCTGCAGCGGCAACACCATGTCCTTCTTGAACGCAGAGGCCCCGAGCGTCTGCGACCTCGTGACCGATTTCGGGATCGAGCTCCTGTGGCATCCGTCGCTCGGAATGGAGCTCGGTGATCAGGCGAAGGCGCTGTTCAAATCGCTCACCAGCGGCGAGCGTCCGCTCGACATCTTCGTGTTCGAGGGCACCGTGATCCAGGCGCCCAACGGCACGGGACGCTACGACGTGTTCGCGGACCGCCCGATGATGGAGTGGGTCCGGGAACTCTGCGACCAGGCCGGCATCGTCGTCGCGATCGGCGACTGCGCTGCGTGGGGTGGAATCCCCGCAACGCCGCCAAACCCCTCGGACTCGACGGGACTCCAGTTCGAGCGTAAGCAGGGCGCCGGCGGGTTCCTCGGCTCGGACTTCCGCTCGAAGGCTGGCCTCCCGGTGATCAACATCCCCGGCTGCCCCGCCCACCCCGACTGGGTCACGCAGATCCTCGTCGCGGTCGCGAGCGGTCGGGCTGGCGACCTCGCACTCGACGACCTCAACCGTCCGTCCACGTTCTTCACGTCGTTCACGCAGACCGGCTGCACCCGCAACCAGTTCTTCGAATACAAGCAGTCGCCGGAGAAGTTCGGCGAGGGAACGCGCACGGGCTGCCTCTTCTACGAGTTCGGCTGCCGCGGACCGATGACGCACTCGCCGTGCAACCGGATCCTCTGGAACCGGATCAGCAGCAAGACGCGCGCCGGCATGCCTTGCATCGGCTGCACCGAGCCGGAGTTCCCGCACCACGACCTGATGCCGGGAACGGTCTTCAAGACCCTCAAGGTCGGCGGCTCCGTACCGAAGGAGCTGCCCACCGGAACCGATCACCTCACCTACATGGCGCACGCCGCTGCGGGTCGCATCGCCGCGCCGGAGTGGTCCAAGAAGGACCTGTTCGTCGTCTGACCCAACGCACCGAATCCCAACGCAATGTCCACTACCGAACTCCACGTCAGCCCGCTCGGTCGCGTCGAGGGTGACCTCGACGTCAAGGTCAAGATCGACGACGGCGTCGTCACCGAGGCCTGGACCGAGGCCGCGATGTTCCGCGGCTTCGAGATCATCCTGAAGGGCAAGGACCCGCAGGCCGGTCTGATCGTCACGCCGCGCATTTGCGGCATCTGCGGCGGCAGCCACCTCTTCAAGTCCGTCTACGCCCTCGACACGGCGTGGCGCACCGAGGTCCCCGAGAACGCGACGTACGTTCGCAACATCGCCCAGGCCTGCGAGACGCTGCAGAGCATCCCGCGCTGGTTCTACGCGCTGTTCGCGATCGACATGACGAACCAGAAGTACGCGAACTCGCCCCTCTACGAGGAGGCCGTTCGCCGCTTCGCCCCGATCGTCGGCTCCTCGTACGAACTCGGCGTCACGACGTCGAACAAGCCGGTCGAGGTCTACGCGATCTTCGGCGGCCAGTGGCCGCACAGCTCGTTCATGATCCCCGGCGGCGTGATGTGCGG
>JBCCSK010000209.1:0-10253 GCA_039200205.1 Planctomycetota bacterium | reverse complement strand
GACGCTCCAAACCGGGTTAGGGGCGCTCGCCGCGCGCCCTTCTCATCAGGCGGGCGCCAGCGACTCCACAACATCCCCGACCGTGATCGACTCGATCGCTCGCGGAATCCACGCCGGGCCCGCCACGCGGTGGGGGGAGCCGTTCGTTCCTGCGATCGGCCACGGGCCCGTGCGCGACGGGTCCTCGGGGCCGGCGAGGAGGACGACCGGGAGTCCCACCGACGCGGCCACGTGCGCCGGACCGGAGTCGCCGACGACGAGGCGGCCGCCGCGCGCGTGCGCTGCTGCCAGCAGACCGCCGAGGTCGCGCAGGCCGCGCTGGCCCACGATGTGTCGACGGGCGTTCCGGACGTCCGCTTCGAGCTGGCGTCCGACGGAGGCTTCGCCGGGTCCGGTCAGGACGACGACGGATCGACCCCTCTCGCCGAGAACTCGCGCGAGCTCGGCGAACCGGTCCTTGGGCCACGAGCGGCGGTCGCCCGGGACGCCGGGGTGTAGCAGGATCGGCGCCTCGCCGACGTCGCCGAGGAGCTCGGCGCCGCGGAGTCTCTCGCGCTCGTCGAGTGCCGGATCGAGTCGGGCTTCCACCGGGCCGCCGACCGCGTGGCGCGCGAGCGCGAGGCACCGATCGACGAGGTGCGGCCCCTGCGCCGGCGGCGCGTGGTCGGGTCGGGTCACGCGTGACGCGAGCGGTTCCTGCCACTCCGAACGAGCGAATCCGATCGCGCGTGCGCGCCGCCCGGCGAGCCGCGCCGCGACCGCGCTCTTCCAGTTGCCCTGCGCGTCGAGGACGAGGTCGGGATCGAAGCTGCGAACCTCCGCGCGGAGCGCGCGCCAGGCCCCGGCGCCCCCGCGTCGCTCGAAGGGGAGCACGCGGGCGAGCGGTCCGATCAGCCCCGAGAACTCGGGCTGCACCGCCCACGCGACCTCGGCCCCGGGCCACGCGGCCTGGACCGCGTGCAGCAGCGGCAGGGTCTGGGCGATGTCCCCCAGGTGGGACAGCCTGACCAGGAGGACGCGCCTCGGGGCGATGGGGGCCGCCATGACCGCGGCAAGGCTGTTGCTTGGGTGCCGAGCGTGTCAAGCAGAGCCGAGGATCGAGGGAGCGCTCCCTCTACACTCCTGCGCATGATCCGGCGCATCTCGACCAAGTGGGTGCTCGCGGTGCTCGCGGTCGTCGTGCTGCCGTTCCTGGGGTTCGCCTGGTACGTCGACGCCTTCGTCTCGCATCGATTCTCCGAGGACGTCGTCCGCTATCACCTCCTCGGGCACGCGGCTGACCTGTCCGAGCGACTCGACCGACTCGTCGAGGAGCGGCGCCAGGACGCGCAGGTGCTCGTCGCCGTCCCTGAGGTCGCCTATGCACTGAGCGAGGCCGGGGACGAGTCTCCGATCTTCGGCGGGCGCGTCGAGGCCTACTTCGACCGGGTCGTCGCGCAGATCGGCGCGGCCGACTTCGTGATCGGCCTCGACCCCGAGGGCCGGGTCGTCATCACGAACCAGCGCGACAGCGTCGGCAACCCGGTCGATCCCTGGACCCTGGACGCGATCAGGCGCTACCCCTGGGCCGAGCGCGACTGGTTCCAGGAGACGCTCGCGACCGGAGCGGCCTCGCTCGACGTCCAGCAGTTCGGGTTCGTCCACGACGAGGCGGACGTGCCGATCGAGGCGCACTACCACTTCGGCTTCGCCCAGCGCGTGCTCGGTCGCCTGGAGACCCTCGGTCCCAAGGAGACGGTCGGCGTCATCGTCTCGCTCGTGCCGTGGTCGACCGTCCAGGACGAGGTGTCGAACTACGGCGTGCGCCGACCGCGCGACGAGCTCTCCGACGTCGAGTCCGAGAACATCTACGACTCGACCTACGCGTGGGTCTGGGCGCGCGATGCGAACACCATCCTCGCGCACCCGACGCGCGAGCTCTACGGCACGCGCGTGTCCGAGCCCCCCGTCGGGCTCCCGCAAATGGTCGAGGCCGCCCGCGCCGCCGAGTGGGGGATGTACCCCGACTACACGTTCCGAGGCGTCCGGAAGAAGGCGGCGTTCCGACACGGCAACGAGTCCGAGGACGGAGGCTTCGGCTGGGTCGTCGGCGTCGGCGTGGACTTCCCGGACATCTACGGGCCGATCCACGAGATTCGGCGCGCGCTGATGTCGGCGAGCGCCCTCGTCCTCCTAATCGCGATCCTCGTCACGGTGCTCGTCGCGCGGCGGACGACGCGGCCGGTGCAGGAGCTGGAGGCGTTCACCCGTCGGGTCGCGAGCGGCGACCTCGACGCCCAGGTTCCCGTCCGCGGTCACGACGAGCTCGCCGACCTGTCGCGTTCGTTCAACCGCATGACGCACCAGCTCAAGGACAACCGCGCGCAGCTCGTCGAAGCCGAGAAGGACGCCGCCTGGCGCGAGATGGCCCGCCAGGTCGCCCACGAGATCAAGAACCCGCTCACGCCGATCCAGCTCTCCGTCTCGCTCCTGCAGCGCGCGCACGACGACGACTCGCCGGAATTCCCCCGGATCCTCGACCAGACGATCGACGTCGTTCAGCGGCAGGTCCGCAACATGCGCGACATCGCCCAGGACTTCTATCGGTTCGCCGGCGAGCACCGCGATCCCGAGCCGGTCGACGCGCGCGCGATCCTGGCGGACGTCTTCGAGCTGAACGCCGCCTGGGCCGAGTCCGAGGGCGTTCACCTCGTCTCCGGCACCGCGACGAACGGAGCGTCCCCGCTCATCGTCGAGGCGGACCCGGACGAGCTCCAGCGAGCGCTCGTCAACCTCGTCAGCAACGCGATCGAGGCGATGGTTGACGGCGGCGGCGAGATCGTCGGCGACGTCGCCCGAGTCGGCGAGGACGTCGAGATCACCATCCGGGACACAGGGCGGGGGATCGATGACGCCGTCCGCGAGCGGCTCTTCGAGCCCTACTTCACGACGAGGTCGAGCGGGACTGGCCTCGGGCTCGCGATCGTCCGGCGCGTCGTCGAGGACCTCGGCGGCAGCATCTCGCTCGAGAACGCCCCGGAGGGCGGCGGCGCGATCGCCACCATTCGACTGCCGCACTACGGGACGGAAGGCGCGAACGGCGTGACCTGAAGGGTCCCGGTCCGCGACTCGAGGCACGGCGCGTGCCCGGGGTCGACGGGCGGTCTGTACGCTCTGCGGCCGGTTCTCCATGTCGTTCGACTCCGGTACGTTCTGGGTCCTGTTCGGGATCTCCTGGTTCCTCTGGTGGAGGCTCCCGTTCTCGTGGGCGAAGACGGCGGCGCTCGTCGCGAGCCTGGTCTTCTACGCCTGGTGGAGTCCCTTCTACCTGCCGCTGATCATCATCTCGGCGGTCGTCGACTACTGGGCGGGGGGCCGGATCTACGCGTCGGAGAATCCTGGCACGCGAACGCGCTGGCTTCTCCTGAGCCTCGCGACCAATCTCGGCCTGCTCGGCTACTTCAAGTACGGGCACTTCGCGCTGGAGAACCTCGACTCGATCGCGAACGCGCTCGGGATCGAAGGCGTCAACTCAGCGGTGCCCTGGGTCGTCCCGGTCGGCATCAGCTTCTACACCTTCCAGACGCTCAGCTACTCGATCGACATCTACCGGGGCCGCCTCGCGCCGGCGGAGTCGTTCCGCGACTTCTTCCTGTTCGTCGCGTTCTTCCCCCAGCTGATCGCCGGCCCGATCGTGCGGGCCCAGGAGCTGCTGCCGCAGTTCGTCCGTCGTCAGGCCCCGTCGCCCTGGCGCGTCCAGAACGGGCTGTACCTGATCGTCTGGGGGCTCTTCACCAAGATCGTCGTCGCGGACAACCTGGCGCCGGAGATCGATCGGATCTTCGCGCTCGTCCCCTCGGGCCAGGCGACGCCGGCGCACATGTGGCTCGGCCTGATCTACCTCGGCGCTCTTGTGTTCGCCGACTTCGCCGGCTACTCGTCGCTCGCGATCGGCCTTGCCTGCCTGCTCGGGATGCGCTTCCCGCGCAACTTCCTCTACCCGTACATCGCGCGCGGTCCCCAGGAATTCTGGCTCCGCTGGCACATCACGCTCTCCAGCTGGCTCCGCGACTACATCTACATCCCCCTCGGTGGCAGCAAGAAGGGGGAGTGGCGCCAGTACTACGCGATGATGGTGACGATGGTCGCCGCGGGCGTCTGGCACGGGGCCGCCTGGCCTCTCGTGATGTTCGGCGCGTACCACGGGGTGGGGGTGGTCTTGAACCGCTTCTGGAACCTCCGCTTCGACGACGGACGGCGGCCGCGCGGCTGGCCGCTCGATCGGCCGAAGTCGGCGAGCCAGCTCGCCGGTCGCCTCGGCAAGGTCTTCCTGCTCAACCTGTTCATCCTCTCGAACTGGGTGTTCTTCCGCGCGCCTGACATCCCGTCGGTCTTCGACTACTGGCACCTCGCCTACGTCGGTCCGTTCGAGCGGGGCATGGGCTGGTCGACGTTCACCGAGGCGCGCCACCTGCTCCTCGTCGTTCCCGTCTTCCTCATGCACGTCGTGCAGGCGATCCGCGAGTGGTTCGGCTGGCGTGAGCGATCCTGGCATCGCGTCGTCGTCGCCGCGTTCATGATCGCGGCACTCATCATCGTCCGGCGGAGCGACACTGCCGACTTCTTCTACTTCCAGTTCTGATGGAGACCACGTCGCCCCGACGGATCCACCGGCGACAGAGCTGGTGGCCACTTGCCTCGACCCTCGCTCTCACGGCGGCCGGCCTCACGAGCTGGCAGGCGTTCGCCGTCAGGCACGTCCCCGAGCCCGTGATGCACCCCAACCGCTTCGACGGTGTCATCTTCTGGGTCGCGCCGAACGTCGGTCCCTTCTACGCGAAGCAGGACGTCGAGAGCGCGGAGCTCATGTTCGTGGGCGACAGCCGCGTCTACGACGACATCGACCTCGACGTCGCGCGCAAGGCCGGAGAGCCCGACGCCGGTTTGATCTGGGGGCCGAACGCGGACCTGTCGATCCTGCTGCCGGCGATCGAGCGTTTGCCCGCGAAGCGGATGCTCGTCGCGATCTCGCCGTCGACGCTCGGCGCGAAGACCAACCCGGTCATGCGCGCTTCGCTCCAGGAGCCGCCGCCGATCTTCGGCTCCCTGACGCTGGAGAGCGAGCTTGCGCTGTGGACGGACGTCGAGCGCGCGCGGCTCATCGAGGAGGGCTACTCGCCGTTCATCGTCGACACGCACCTCTCCAGCTTTCGCAAGGTGCTGCGCCAGACGACGCTGCGGAGTCGCGGGGGCACGCGCCAGATCGACCGGATCGTTCGCGAGCGGCTGAACTACACTCGCTCGTCGACCGTGCGGACGGTCGCGACGAACGGCTGGCACCGGCGCTGGGCCGAGGAGGTCGATCCCGAGCGGCTGGTCGTCGGGATGCGCGTGATCCTCGAGGACGTCACGGACGAGGAGCGCGACCGGGCCGAGGAGATCGTCGTCGCGACGCGGCGCGCGATCGCCGCGCGCGGCGTCGACGTCCACTGCGCGCGCTTCCCCGTCTCGCCGTCCGTGCTCCAGGTCGAGCGCGAGTTCGTCTCCGACGAGCGGCTGCGAGGGATCGCGCAGGCGGCAGGCGTTCCGTTCCACGAATTCCACGAGCTGGGCCTCGCGAAGGGCGAGGATCCGGCCGCGCACCCCGAGAAGTACCCGACCCGCGACGGCTCGCACCTCACCTGGCCCGGCTCGCGCCGCTTCACGCGCGATCTCATGGAGACCATCGGGGCCGGCGACCTGGCGCGCGACTGATCGTGCGGCGCCTCTGAAGGGGACACCGCGCCGAACCCTGGTGCAGGGGGTGAAATGGACGCTCCGACGGACCGTACGCCCGCGCGTCCCATCCCCTTCGTCCGATGTCCGCCTCGAAGTCCCGCTTCATCCGCCTCGCGCTCACCGCGATCTCTCTCGTCGCGGCGGTGACGCTCGTCCTCGTGACGACGCGGGATCGGGACCCCATCGGCGCGGTCGAGGTCGCGCCGCGCGACGCAGGGTCGACGACAGAGGGGAGGGCGGCCCTCGTCGCGGGCGACGACCTCGCGCAGATCGCCGCGAGCGTCGGCAGCGGCCGCGTCGGGGCGGGGCGCGCGGCGAGCGTCCGTCTCGCGGGACCGGGCCGACTCGACGGCGTCGTGCTCGAGCGAGACTCGGGCGCCGGAGTCTCAGGGGCAACCGTGCGGCTCCTCCCCGTTCCGCCGGTCGGGGCGGACGTCGTGGTCCAGGGCGCGAAGCTCTTCGGCCTCGGAGGCGACTTCGCAGCGCGCGTCCGACCGATCGCGACTGCGGTCGCCGACGGGAGCGGAGCGTTCACGTTCCGCGGCGTGCGCGAGGGCCGGTGGTTCCTCGACGCGACGGCGCCCCACCACGCCCTCGACGTGCCCGCGACAGCGCGCGTGCTCGCGTCGGGCGACGGCGGTCCCGCCGAGATCTGGATGCGCGCGGGCGGGCGTGTCGTCGGCGAAGTCGTCGGCCCCGACGGCGGCCCCGTGCCCGGCGCCGAGGTCGCTCTCACGACCGGCGCGATGCACTTCCTGGAAGCGATGTCGAACGGAGAGGTCGCGATGCTCCGGACGACCGCGGACGACGCGGGTCGCTTCGCCTTTCGCGGCGTCGTGCCAGCGGAGGGCTACGAGCTCGCCGCGATCGGCGACGGCATCGCGATCTCGCACGCGCTCGACGTCGCAGTTCGAGCGGGCGAGGACACGCACGTCGTCATCGTCGGCCGTCCCGGCGGGACCGTTCGCGGCCGCATGATGTTCCGCCCGGAGGGCGGGGACGCGGCGCCGCTGCCGCTCGCCGGCGCGCGCGTCGGAGCGCTTCCACGCGGACTGCGTCACCTGAAGCTCGCGCGCGAGATCCTCATCGGGACGCACGCGGTCACGGGCGCGGACGGCAGCTACGAGATCCACGGCCTCCCCTCCGGCTCCGCCGACCTGCTCGCGATGGCCGACGGCCACGTTCCTGGCCGCGGGCCACTCGTCGGCGTCGCCGCCGGAACGGTCGCCGTCGCGCCCGACTTCGTGCTCCAGCGTGGACCGATGGTGCGCGGCCGCGTCGTCGACGCCGACGGTGTTCCCGTCGCAGGTGCGCGCGCCCTGTGGAACATCATCGACGTCCGTGCGGTCGAAGGACAGCCGTCGCTCGCGCCGCTCCTCCTCGCGGGGATGCGCGACTTCGCCTATCCCGAGTCGGACCCGAGCGGTCGATTCGTCGCGGGTCCCTTCACCGGTCGCCCGCCCTACTCGCTGCGCGTCGTCGCGCCGGGCTTCGAGACGGCTCGCCTCGAGTGGCAGCCGAGCGCAGCCGGCGCGAGCGTCGACGGCGTGCTGAGCCCCGAGTCGCTCGACGAGGTCGTCGTCGAGCTGCGACGCGGCGGCGGAGTCAGCGGCGTGGTCGTCGATGCGTCGAGCGAGGCGCCCGTCGCCTCGTTCACCGTCGCCGTCTCGGGGAGGATCGAGTCGAACCCCGCCGCACCCAGCCGCTGGAACCCGTTCGCGCGCGGCGTCGAGGTCGAGCATCCCGAGGGGCGCTTTCGCATCGACGAGGTCGCTCCGGGTCGACGGACGATCGAGGTCCAGTCGGACGGCTACCTCGACGGCCGCGTCGAGCTCGACGTCGTCGAGGGCGGGACGGCTCCGGACGTCGTCGTCAGGCTCACGCGCGGCTCGACGGTGCGCGGCACCGTCGTCGACCCCGACGGCTCTCCCGTCGCGGGCGCGCAGATCACGACCGAAGAGCTCGTCAAGAGCTTCTTCACCCGCATGGAAGCGAGCCGCGCCGAGGTCGAGGACGAGCTCGCCATCCGCGGGGCTCGGAACCGCGGGCGGCCGCCCGTGGGCTTCCTGCGCTACGCAGCGGCGCTCGGGCTCATGGGTTCGAGCGTGACGACGAGCGCACCCGACGGGACGTTCGAGGTCCTCGGCCTGGAGCCGGGACCGCACGAGGTCCTCGCCTTCCACCGCTCGTTCCGTCCGGCGTCCGTGCCGGTCGAGGTCCTCCCCGGCGACGAGACCGAGCCCGTGACGGTCGAGATGACCGAGGGCGGTGGACTGCGCGGCACCGTCGAGGACCGCTTCGGCAGGCCCGTCGCCGATGCGACCGTGATCGCGATGTCGCCCGGACTGGCGGGTGGTCCGACGACGAACGGCGACTTCCACCAGTCGCGAACGAGCACGGACGGCAGCTACGAGATGCTCCACATGGAGGGGGGGCCGTACTTCCTCATCGTGACGCGAGGCGACGAGCACCTCGCTCTCACGAGCTTCCTCGGTTCGCTGAACTTCAGCCTCGCGAGCGTCCCGGGCGATCGCGTGGTGACGCACGACCTGGTCGACACGTCCGCCGCGGCCTGCCGCGTGCACGGCTTCGTCCTGCGCGATGGGGCGCCGGTCGACAGCGGCATCATGCTGGCGCTGAACCTCGACGCCGAAGGCTTCCTCGGCCTCGACTTCAAGGCGGCGCCGATCGAGAACGACGGTCGCTACGCGTTCGAGGGACTCGCGCCCGGCGAGTACCAGCTCACGTACGAGGGGCGGGGCCGGACCGGGGGGCTCTTCGTGGACGTGCCCGACGCGCCGGAGCTTCGCCACGACGTCGAGCTCCCCGACGGGTCCATTCGAGGGCGACTCGTCGACGCCTCGACCGGCGAGCCGGTCGGACGCGGTCGCCTCACGCTCCGTCCCCTCGATCGCATCGAGGGGGCCGGTCTCGTCGCCGAACTCCTCACCGGCGAGGCGGGCGTCGAGCGCACCCGCGTCTCCGCGGACGGCACGTTCCGCTTCCGACGCCTCGCCGAGGGCGAATACCGCCTCGACGTCGACCGCGCATCGAGCGGCGAGCGCGGCGACGCGGTGCAGTACGCGCCGCCAGGCGGAGTCACGGTGGACCTCGGTGCCGACGAAGACGTCGACCTGGGCGACGTCGAGCTCGACCCCGGTGCCACGGTCGAGGGCATCGTGCGGAACGAGTCCGGCCGTCCCGTGCCGTCGGCCGAGGTCTTCGCGACGTCCGAGGCCGTCGCTCCGTCGGGCCCGCGGAAGGCGAGGGCGGACGAGGAAGGACGCTTCCGGGTGACGGGGCTCGGTCCCGGCGACTGGCGCCTGTCCGCGACCGGCGACGGCTACGCGGCGGGCGAGTCGGTCGCGATCGCGATCGAGGAAGGCGACGCCGGGGAGCCGCGGGAGGTCGACCTCGAGGTCGTGCGTGGGACCGAGGTCACCGTCCTCGTGCTCGATGCGTCCGGCGCACCCAGGGCCGGCGTCGGCTGCGCGCTCGTTCGCGAGGGCGAGAGCACGACGGCGGCGGCGGCGCGCTCTGGCAACTTCTTCGAGCGCTTCTTCACCGGTGGAGCGACCACCGGCCCGGACGGCACCCTCGCGCTCGGTCGCTACGCCGCCGGGAGGTACGAGCTGCGCGCGACGAAGGGGCTCGGGTCGGCGAGGCGCAGCGTCGAGCTCGCGGAGGGCGGCACGCGGACCCTTCGGATCACGCTCGACTGACGCTTCGGGCGCTCATCGAGCGGGTCATCGATCCCCTTCCGGAAGCTCCGCGCCCGTGTGGCCCCAGATCCCGCTCACGACCCCCTTGCGGGTCGAGATGATCTCGAGGATCCAGTTGAACTTGCCCCAGTTCGTCCGCCGGACGTCGGTGTGGACGACGTGCGGCAGCGACGCGTCGGCGATGTTCTCGTGGGCGGTCTGGATCGCCGGCCGGGGGAGGTGCCAGCCGAGGATCACGAACGAGCGGGCGGAGGACTCGAACGTGCCCGACGTCTCCGACGTTCGGTCGATCTTTAGGCTGACGCACGACGAGAGGGTCGCGAGCACTGCGCTGCAGAGGAGCGTGCGGAGGATCGCGGAGCGTGAGGGTCGCGGCGCGGACGGCATGGGAGGCGATCGAGTGCGGGGCGTCGAAGGGAAACCTGGTTCGAATCTCGGCTCGCGTGCGCTCCAACCTTACCGGCCGGGCACGAGACTTTCGCCAGGTGAGACGCAGGTCCCTCCTCGCGGTTCCAGGGCGGGATTGCACGGCGTCCCCGACCAAGTAGGCTCCACGCGGGCATGCCGGGAACGAAGAGAACCCCCGAGCTCGGCGCGGCCGCCGAGCGGACCCTCGATGCGCTGCTCGCCGAGCATCGCGGCCGATTCGACGAGGCCTTCGGCCCCGGGGCCGCGCGCAGGGCGTTCTTCGCGCCCGGGCGCGGGGGCACCCAGGAACACCAAATACCCCGCAACAACCCTCGAATAGTCATCCATCACAACGGTGAGCCAAGG
>JBCCSK010000208.1:0-10272 GCA_039200205.1 Planctomycetota bacterium | reverse complement strand
GCATCCCACCCCCACCGAACCCGAACTCAACGAGCTGGAACGACAGATCGAGGCGGAGGAACGCCGCATCCGAAAACCGAAACAGGATCGGCGCGCCGATCTTCCCCTGAAAGCTCCCGAAGTCGAGGTCGGCGTCGATGCCACCGGTCGCGTCCTCGAGGTCGACGTAGCCGGTGAAGAGGTAGGGCTCCAGGGTCCAGGAGTCGCTCAGCGGCACGCGCATCCGACCGGTCAGGATTGCCTCGCGACGCCGAACGCGTCGCGACTGTCGGAGGTCGTTCGGGCGCACGTAGTCCTCGTCGAGGTGGTGCAGCCAGAACCCGAGCGTCGTGTCGTACCCGTTCTCGGAGCGTCGCCACCACTCGGTCCGAAGCCTCGCGCGGGTCACGTCACCGTCCTCGCGCTCCGGGTCGAAGCGGTCGAGGGGACGGTTCTCCTTCGACGTCAGCTCGCCGTCGAAGGCGACGATCCACCGGTCGCGCGCGCCGATGGGAATGCGCAGCTCGGCGAGGCCGATGGCACGCTCCATCTCGAAGAGGGTCCCGGTCGCGAGCTCGCGCTCCTCGAACGGGAGCTGGGCGCTGACGTCGTACACGAACTGGACCTCGTCCGCTGCGCCCGTGAAGCCCGACAGCATCAGTCCGTACGCGGACGACGCGTACTCGAACACGTCGGTCTTGCCGTCGGAGAAGTCGACGAGCGTGAGCATCAGGCGATGGGCCGACCGCTCCGTCCGGAAGAACTCGGCTCCCAGGGACAGGTCCGCGCGCTCCTTGTCACCGCCGCCCTCGAGCTGGGCAAAGAGCGCGGTCTCGTCCGTCACGGCGACGTCCAGCCCGATGCCAAAGCGCTGAAAGCGCGTCGTCTGGTTCTCGGTGCTCAGGTGCTGGGCGCGGAACGTGGCCCCCTTGCCGAGGGCGAGTGCCAGCTGGGTCGTCGTCTCCAGCGTCAGGTCGTCCGACGACACCGAGCCTGCCGCGATCGACACGCGGCTCGCGAACGGATCGAGCGGACCCCAGGCGCCGTCCTCCCGCCACCAGGGCGGGAGGTCGACGTAGCCGGCGCGGTCGATGAAGTACTCGGCGTCCTGGCGATAGTCGCGACGGAAGCCCTCTTCCTCGGACCCGAGCCAGGTCGCGCGGTTCAGGAGCTGAGCGCTGGCGCTCGGCGTCAGGACCGCAGCGAGGACGAGCGCCGCGGCGCGGGGCGGACGGACTGCGCGAATTCGGAGACCCATCGATCGGACCTCCGGCGATTCTACCCCGCGAGCTTGCGCCGCCAGTACCGGAGCGTGCCGACCGTCAGCCCCGAGCGCCTGGCCGCCTCGGCGTAGGTCCACCGCTCTTCGATCATGCGCCGTACCCAGTCGCGGATCTCATCTCGCCTGTCGCGGGGCTCTCTTGCGCTGCGAGCAGCGTCCTCGGCGTGCGCTTCGTCGCGCTCTCTGTGCTGCTGTGACTCTTCGGAGCGCCGCGCCTCGTCCTTGTTCTTGGCCAGGAGATAGTCGAGGTAGTGCATGTTCGCCTGGATGTTGTTCGTCCCGCTGTACGCCGTGGCGAGGTAGAAGTCGTCGAGCTTGGCGCCCCTTCGGACGACCTCCTCGGCGACGCGCAGGACGAGGTCGAGGCGACCCGCGTTCTCGCGTTCGAAGCGCTGCCACCAGCGCCGCGCCGCCTGCTGCGCACCGTCCGGGTCGAGGAAGGGCTTCACGAGGTCGAGGTGCGCTCGCAGGTCGTTCTCGGTCCAGCCTCGCGTATTCGTGATGCCGTCGGGCTGCGGGGTCACCGGCTTGGGTCGGGGAGTCGGCGAGCCACCGACGAGCGTCTTCCGGTGCGAGAGCAGCGGTGAGACTCGCAGCGGGCCGCGTGAGCCGAGGCCCACGGCGTCGCGCAGCTGCGCTCCGCCGCCTTCCAGCGAGTACAGCGGCGCGAGGTGCACGTAGAACGGCGGCAGGTCTGGCCCGAACCACGTCGCGGCGCGGCCCAGCATCTGGTTGCGCGGCGCGAACTGGATCTCCGACGGTGCCAGGAGAGGGCGAACCACGGGCCGCTCGCTTCGAATGCGCTTCGGCCGGCTCAGCGGGTCACCCGACGCGTCCTCCTCGATCGTCCTCGTCGTCTCCAGGACCGTTCGCTCTCCGGCCTGGCGCGAGAACCACGCGGCGTCCTCGTTCAGGCAGCCGGAGAAGACGAGCTTCGTCGAGAACCCCGCCATGACCGAGCGGAACGCGGAGCCGTACTCGTCGTCGATCTGCCAGATGCTCTGCACCGAGGCGGTGAGCGAGACGCCCGGCTGCCGCACCGTGTTGAGTCGACGCTCGAACTTCGGGATTCGACCGATCGAGCTCGCGAACTCCTCGAGGAAGATCGACATCTGCACCGGGAGCTCCAGGCGCGGCGAGCTCCGGGCCGTGGCGAGAGCGGTCGCGAGCAGCTGGTCGAGCCACGCGTTCGTCACCGGGCGGAGCTCCTCGACCTCCTCCTCGGGGATCTGCAGCACGAGGGCGCTCGGCCTGCGGCACAGCTCCTCGAAGTCCACCTCGTCCGCGCTCGTGACCGCGGCGACCGCCTCGTCGCGCCACAGGACGAGGCGCATCCGCAGGTCCGCCACGATCGTCTCCGCGTTGTGGCTGCCGGTCCCGAGGTACGTCGCGAAGCGCTTCAGGACGTCGAGATCTTCGAACTCGCGGGCGAACGCCGCAAGCTCGTTGACGGGCAGATCGCACAGTCGCAGCGCGTCCGCGATCGACGCCTGCTCTCCGAACTTCCTCTTCAGGGCGAGGACGAATCCCGCGAGCAGGTCGATCGAGTTGTTGATCCAGAAGACGCTGTCGTTCGATCCGGGGCCCCGCTCGGTCGCATGGCACAGCTGGTGCGCCAGCGCGAGCGCGCCAGCGTGCGACCGGATCCTCCGCACCGGGTTCCAGCCCAGGCTCCGCTGGGGGTCGCGGAACCGGACGACCTGCACGTCCTGGCCCGGCCGCGCGTCGTGGGCGAACGAGCGAACGGCGGGAAGGAGCTCGCCCTTCGTGTCGATCGCGATCACGGTCAGGTCGGGGTCGGCGAGGTCGCCGCGAAGCAGCGGGAGGATGGCGCGCGTCGTCTTTCCGCAGCCCGTCGGACCGACGACGAGCATGTGCCGACGGCGGACGTCGCGCGGGACGTGCAGCGTCCTTCCGAACAGCGGCTCGAGGGCCGAGCCGTCTTCCGCGACCTCGACCAGGGGGCTCGCCCCGGGAATCGGGGTCGCGCGGTCCTCCGGCCGGGGATGCAGCATCGGGCGCAGGTCCCACTCGCGAGCGAGCCGTGCACCGTCGGGGTCGCACTCGAGTGCCCGCGGAGCGCGCGCCACGCGCGGCCGCTCCATCGCCGACCAGAACTCCGCTTCGTCGTACGTCGCCCGATCCGCCGACGGGGAGACGCGTCGTACGTCGAGCTCGCCTTCGAGGCCGAGCGACGTGAACACCATCGGATGGCGGCTCGCGATCGACAGCAGGGCGCTCCACACGCGCTCCGTCCTCTCGTCGTCGGTTGGCGCCTCGTCGCTGCCGTAGTCGACGACCGGCAGTCTGTCGAGGAGGTAGCTCGAGAGCGAGCTGCGGAGATCTCCGTCGGCGTCGACTCGCGCGCGGTGACCTGCGACGAGCCCGCGGAGGATGGCGAGTCGATTCGGCTCGCCGCGAACCCACTCTCGCAGCGTCCCTCCAAAGTCCTGCAGATCGACGACGACCGGCCGCCGCGATCCAAGCTCCTTCGAAAGGTCGAGTGTCGTCGGTCGGAACGCGTTCCCCTCGTTCGCGCGTCCTTCGTCCATGAGCTTTGCTCCCGTTCTTGGCGTGTGCTGGTGAATCCCGATCGGGTCCGATCGGCCGCGCTCCGACGGCGAGGCCCGTCGCCGAGATCCCGCGAATCGCCGGAAGTTCGGCTCTCCACGGACGCGCATTCGGACTTCGTTCCTGGGCGCGCGGGAACGGGGGTGCGGACGCAGGGATGTGGATCGATGTGGAGGGCGGTGGGGATCGTGTGAGTCGACGAATCTCCGTCGCCTGCGCGCGCGCCCGCCCCTTGGAACGTCGGAGGCGAGGCCCGCCTCCCCATCAACTTGACACGTCAGGCGGCGCGGGCCCCTACGGGGCCGCGCCGCACACATTCCGATGGGTCACCCGACGATCGACAACCGGACGCCCTTCGAGGTCGAGATGCTGCACACGGCCGACGAGGACGGTCGGCCGGTCGCCGCTCCGATCGTGCGAGGGACGTTCGTCCTGCCGCCGTCGGGCGCGACGATGATCGCCGATCAACAGGACCCGATCCGCCTGGCGGGGCTCCCCTACGGAGACGCCGGGGCGACGAGCTATCGCTTCGAACCCGAGGTGGCATTCGTGAAGCCCGGGGTCGACGTCGTCCTCGTCGGGCACGCGCACGCGCCGCGGGTGGGCGCGACAGAGGTCGACGTGCAGTTCGAGCTCGGCCGCGCTCGGAAGCGAATGCGCGTCCGCGGGGATCGTCGCTGGGAGAAGGCGCTCCTCGGAGCGCGCCCCACGCCCCCCGAGCCGTTCGAGCGCATCCCGCTCGTGTGGGAGAGAGCGTTCGGGGGATGGGATCGCCACGCCGACGACGACAGCAGCCACCGCTGCGAGTCGCGGAACCCGTTCGGCGTCGGCTATCGGCGCCGCTTCGCGCCCTTCATCGAGGGCGCTCCGCTGCCGAACGTCGAAGACCCGCGCGCGAAGCAGACGACCTACACCGAGCGGTGCGAGCCCGCAGGGACCGGCTTCACGGGGTTCGACTGGGAGCCGCGCCGGACGCTGGCTGGGACCTACGGCACGAAGTGGGAGAAGACGCGCAAGCCTCGCCTGCCCGAGGACTTCGACCGCCGCTTCTTCCAGTCGGCCGCGCCCGGGATGGTCGTGGAGCGCGGACGGGTCGAGGGCGAGGTCTGCCGCGTCGAAGGGGCGTCGCCCGAGGGCGTGCTCGAGTTCGTCGTTCCCGACGTCCGCCCGCCGCAGGTCCGTCTGGGTCTGACGCGCGCGGAGCGACGAGACGTCGAGATGAGCCTCGACACGTTGGTCGTCGACACGGACGCGCGCTGCCTCTATCTGACGTGGAGGGGCTACACAGCGGTGCGAGAGGGTCCCCACGACATCAGATCGGTGGCTGTCACCGCCGACGATCTTCCCGAAGAACGCGTGCCGTTGCCCGAGCCCGTCCCCTTCGACCAACCGCTGCAGCTCCAACCCGTCGCCTGAACGAGGAGAGGATCCCGATATGCCCGTCACCGTTGGCGTGAACTTCATGAGCGTCGTCCACAAGTCGAGCAGCGGCGTGACGATCGCGTTTCCCGACGTGTGCAAGACGCCCACGCCGGCCGGGCCGATCCCGATTCCGTATCCGAACATCGCCATGTCGTCGGACACGGCGAAGGGGACCAAGAAGGTCAAGTGCGACGGTCAGTCGACCTGCACGAAGGACTCCAACTTCAAGATGAGCACGGGCGATGAGGCGGGCTCCGCCGGCGGCGTCGTGTCCGGGAAGATCAAGGGCAAGGCGGAATTCGTCCTCTTCTCGATGGACGTCAAGTTCGAGGGCAAGAACGTCGCTCGCGCCTTCGACATCATGCTGCACAACGACAAGAACACGCCGCCCTTCCCCGTGCTTCAGGGGCCGGTGATCGCGATGCCGAACGATGACAAGCCGACGTGTCTGATCTGCGACAAGGAGCTTTGAGGAACGACGCCATGGGACGCGAAACGACGAAGACGGCACGCGAAGCGCGGGCGCTCCCGAAGCTCGTTCGCGCATCGATCGTGGGAATCAGCGACGACCTGGAGCCGATCGTCGCATGGGGCGACGGGGAGACGGCGGCTGCCACCGCCGTTCACATGGATCCCTCGCCCGACTGGCGTAGCTGCGCGGGGATCGCTGTCTTTCTCGCCTTCGAAGAGGGCGACGAAGCTCACCCGGTCATCGTCGGGTTGCTCGATGCCCCGCCCCGGACGATCGAGGACAAGCCTGACGTCGTGCGCATCGAGAGCGGCCGCGAGATGGTCCTCGAGTGCGGGAAAGCCAAGATCGCTCTTCGCGCCGACGGGCGCATCGAGATTCGCGGCGGTCATCTGATCTCGCGCTCCTCGGGTCCGAACAAGATCAAGGGCGGGTCCGTCCACATCAACTAGGCGCGGGACGTGTCGAAGCTCTGGCGCGCCCCCGCGATGATCGATGTCGTCGAGGAGCACTTCGACGAGCTCGACTGGATGTCCGAGCATCGCGAGGCCAACCTCTTCACGCCGGACTGGACCCTCGCCCACCTCGCGTATCACGAGGAGAGGATGGAGGCCCATCTCGACGGACTCCGCATCGCCAACGAGGTCGGCCTCGATCTCGCGCGCGAGCATCTCCCTGCCGACGAGCCGTCCGCCGCCACCGCGGCGGCGCTCGTGCTGATGGCCGGCGGACGGACCGACGACGTCGATCTCGTCCTTCGCGAGTTCGCGGAGGGAGACGAACCCGTCGTCGACGGGATTCGGATCGCGCTGCGGTACCACGGGACCGACGGCGTCGTCGATCGACTCCGCGAGATCGCCGCGGGTGACTCCGAGCTCGCCGCGGTGGCCGCATGCGACGTCCTTGCCTTCCAGCGCGAGGCGAGCTTCGCAGCAGCTCGCTTCCTGAGCAGCGAAGAGGAGCTCGTCCGGAGGCTCGGGCTCGGAGCGCTCGGTCGGACCGGACAGCTGACGCGGGAGCAACTCGCCACGTCTCTGGACGACGCCGAAGAGAACGTCCGTCGTACCGCTCTCTACGAAGCGGCGCGCGCCGGCGTCGACGGCCTCGCCGATCTTTGCCGGGCCCGCGCCCTGCGCGCCACCGACCCGGACCCCGCCTGCGTCCGTTTCCTCGGGACCCTCGGCGCGCCCGAGGACGTCGAGCGGATCATCGCGACGCTCGAGCGCTCCGAGGTCGCAGCGAGCGCGGTCGCAGCGCTCGGCGCGGCAGGGCGCGTCGAGGCGGTTCCGCTGCTCCTCGAGCTGTTCGAGGACGAGACCCTCGGCCCCGACGCCGTGCGCGCGTACTGCCGGATCACCGGTGCCGACGACGTCGAGGGGCACCTGCCGATCCCGCGTCGACCCGTCGAGGAGGGAGAGGACGAGCGGGAGGCGCTCCCGCCGGATCCGGAGAAGGCCCGTAGGGACTGGGAGCAGCGACGGGACGCGATGGACCCGTCCGTGGCGTGGCAATCGGGGGAAGCCGTCCCGTCCGGTGCGCTGTCGTCCGGCCTCGATCGGCTGCCGCTGGAGAGCCGCGCCGACGTCGTGATGCGCGTTCGTGCGAGCGCCGGGGGATCGGTTCCGGACGTCGAGCTCGAGGCCTTCGCGAGGAAGCAGGTTCTCCGGCTCACGGCGCGCCCAGAAGGAGCACCGCGGCCTCGCCCACGTCACTGAGCGTCACGACGAGGCTCTGTCCGCTCGAGCTCGAGCCACGACCGAACGCGTGCGCTGCGACCGAGACGCCGACGGCGGCGCTCGTCGACCCCACGTCGCCGAAAGAAGCTGCGGGCACGATCGCGGGGGCACGATCGTGGTCGAGCACGCCGTGGAGCTGCGTCAGGGCGTGACCCCACGCCATCGATTTCCACGTCTCTCCGTTGAGGTCGATGACGACATCGCCGTGGAAGGGAAGCTCGAGGCCCGCGTCGGCGACGGCTGCACCGATCGCCTCCGCGAGCACGCGGCCCATCTCGACGGTGGACTCCGCGCGCCAGTCGCTCAGCTCGTCGACCGACTCATCGGGCGGATCGATCGACGCGGTCGCCAAGCCGAGCATGCGGGCGTGGACGGTCGCACCTCTCGCGTTCGCAGCCGCTTCGGACTCGAGGAGGAGCGCGACGCCCGCTTCGCCGGGACAGAGGCCGGTCGGGTTCTCGGGTCCCTTGACGCGTCCTTCGTCGACGAGCATGAGCACGCTCAGCGGGTCGAGCCAGGAGTCCGTCGCGAGCACGACGACCCTGTCGATCCGTCGATCCGCAATGGACGCATCGGCCGAACGGCACGCTTCGGCGAGGCAGCACGGCCCGTCCGCGAGAAAGTCGAGCGCGTCCGGCTCGAGCTCGAGCTCGTTGAGCTCGATCAGGCTCCTGCGGCATGCGATGTCGAGGAACTCGTCCGTACGCTCCTCGGGGACCTGGAAGCGCTCGAAGGCGATCCGCGGCAGCGTCCAGATGAGCTCGGTGCGCTTCCAGAGCTCGCTCGCGCTGGTCGGCCACGACGTCGTCACGAGATCGTTCAGAGCGTACGACCCGAGGGTCAGCCAGCGACTCGTCTGGAAGAAACCGTCCGTGATGCCCGCAACCGGCGCGCCGGTGACCGGTGCCTCGAGCTCTTCCGAGTCGTACGTGAAGAAGCCGTCCAGTGGAGCCGTTCGCGCGATGCCGGCGCGCTGTGCCGCGCAGGAGCTCAGGCCCGTCCGGCCGACGTTGGAGACGTGGCCGATCCCGGTGACGACGAGGTCACGCACGTTCCGCGTCCTCGTCGACGCCGCCGAGCGTCTTCCACCCGTCAGGCGAGAGCGGAGACAAGCGATGGAATGCGCGCGCCGCTGCCGGAGCGAGGGGATAGGACGGCTCGACGTGGAGGTCGAGGCGCGTGGCGAGCTCCACCCACGCGAGGAGATCGATGGAGACGTACGCCGTCGTCACCGCCGCGTCGGGATCGAGCGCGTCTTCCTCACGGGCCTTCTTCGTCTTCTCCGCCATCGCGTCGATGGCGCCGTGGAGGGCTTCGCCCAGCGCGTCCTGGTCGCGCTCGACGAGCGCCTTGCAGACCGGAAGCCGCTCGTCCTCTCCGTCGGCCGCAAGTTCCTCGTATCTCTCGACCGCGCCGAGTGGATCGAAGTCCTCGAGTTCCGCGTAGAGGCCCATGAGGATGTGCACGTAGAGGAAGTCCTCTTCGTACTCGCGGCGCTCGTCGGGCGAGCGCGGCGCGAGGCGCGCGATGCGCTCAGCGCCGGTCGTGTCCCGACTCGCTACGGCGTCGAGGAACGAATGGCACTTGGACGTGAGCGCATCTCCGGGCGCGACGTTCTCGAGCGCGTGGAGAGTCGCGCGAGCGGAGTGTCCCAGGTGCTCGTAGAAGCCCGGCGGGTCACCGGAGAGAAGGAGATCCGCGATCGCCAAGCGACGGTAGAAATGACCGACGGCGACGAAGCTCTGGAACTCGGGCTCGCGGTCGAGCACGCGGGGGAGGAACCCCTCGAGCTGGAAGCGGGTGTTGGCGAGCGCGATCGGAAGGAGGTTCGGCCTCATCGATCCGCTCACTCTCCCGCGACGTCGAGCTTCGTAGCTTCGAGGTTCGTAGGCTCCGGCTCCAACGCGAGCATCGCGGTCCACAGGCGCTCGCTCACGATGTAGCGGTAGGCGTCCTCGCGGACCCTGAAGAGGTCTGGCACGTCGTCCAGCTTGCTTCGGTCGAGAACGAGCCGATCCACTGCGACGACCTTGCCCTCGTGGTACTCGATCTCTGACGCTTCGAGGTCGACGCTGTCCCAGACGCCAAGGGGATGGACGGCGAAGTACTCGTCCGAGGCGAGTCGCTTCTTGTGGTTGTAGATCTGAAGGGGGAGGTACTCGGTAGGCCCTTCGTTGACCGACTCGATCGTCGCCTTGAGCGGCGTGTCGACGATGAGCAGGCTCCGCGTGTTTCCGATGAGCGACGGCAGCTCCATCCCGGGCTCCCGGTCACTCATGTAGGCGCGAGTGTCGCGCGGGTACTCGGCGCCCAGCGGCTTGCCGCGGCCGAATCGATGGCGCAGGTCCTGGAGCTCCTCGGGCCAGTCTCGCAGGAAGCAGTACTGGCGGTTTCGGCGAGGTCGGACGTTGATGGCGAGGTAGTCCATGCGGTGCGTGGGACCGGAGCGATCGGCCGATCAGTCCTCCAGATCCGCTTCGGCGTGCTCGTCGAGGGACTCTCCCGTCCCCGTCTCACCCCAGATGAGGATGGTCTCGAGCAGGTCCTTGGACAGCTTCTCGAGCCTGGCCTTGCTCAGACTGACGTCCGGGATCTTATGCGTTCCATCGGCCTCCGTCTCGGCGTCCGAAGCCGTCGCAACGAAGTCGTCGATGATCTGGGAGAGCCCTTCCTCGGTCTCGATCTCGTAGTCGTCTTCGGTCTTTCCACCCGCGACCGGCTCCGCGGCGGAGTTCGTGTCGTACGTCGGTTGCGACATCTTCCCGCGGTATTGGAGGTGGCGCGGAAGGTGCAGGATCTGCCCGATGGGCTTG
>JBCCSK010000207.1:0-10293 GCA_039200205.1 Planctomycetota bacterium | reverse complement strand
TGTTCTTGACCGTACCGGTGCGGATCTGGCCCTCCTGGATGTCCTTGAGGAGCGTCTCCTTCTGCTTCTGGCGCTCCTCCTCGAGGAGCTTCCGGCGCGACACGACGATGTTCATGCGCTCCGCGTCGATCTTGATGATCCGCGCGCGGACGGGCTCGTCGATGAAGTCGGAGATGTCGTGCGTGCGACGCAGCGCGACCTGGCTCGCAGGCAGGAAGACGTTGACGCCCTCGACGTCGACGAGCAGACCACCCTTGATCTTGCGCTGGACGATGCCTTGGACCTCGTCGCCCTCTTCGTACTTCTGAGAGACGTGCTCCCAGGCGCGGAGGCGATCGGCGCGGCGCTTCGAGAGCACCGACATGTCGTTCTCGTCGAGTCCTTCGAAGTAGACCTCGAAGACTTCTCCCTTCTGCGGGAGCGACTCGCCGAACTCGTTGAGCGCGATCTGGCCCTCGGCCTTGCCGCCGACGTCCATGATGACGAGCCCGGTGCGCTCGTCGACCGAATCGACCTTGGCGTGGACGATCTGGCCCGGACGGATGTCGACGATGGACTCGTTGAGACTCTCCTCGAGGTCCTCGAGCGTCTTGGTGCCGAAGGACTCGGAGACTCTCTTCTCGAGCTCGTCAGGGTCGAGCTCGTACTTGCGGACGCGGCGCGAAGCGACGGCCATGAAAAGTGAAAGATGCAACTCTGCGGCTTCGGACCCGGCGGGAGCAGCGGCTCACCGCGATCGCGCTCGAACGTGCGGCGCGGGGGTGGTTGGGGGGACCGAGGCCTGGGCCTAGGGGTCGGGTTGGGCGGGGCGCGCCCCCGCGGGCGACCCCGTCTCCACGGCGCTTTCCGCAGGGACGAGGGCGGGATGTTGTAAGCGGGGACGACCCGAAACGCACCCGTGGCGCCCGGAAACCGCTCTCGGGACGATCAGCCGTCGCCGGCCAGCCCGGCGATCCGCTCGACGACCTCGTCAGGCGTCAGATCGTCGGTCTCGATGCGCTGGACGCCCTCGACCTCGACCAGCGGAGAGTCTTCGCGCGAGCTGTCGTAGGCGTCGCGACGCTCCAGATCGGCCGCGTACTCCTCGGCGCGCTCCGGCGCTCCCTCCTCGAGGGCCCGCCGACGTCCCCGGACGGCCGGGCTGGCCACGAGGAAGACCCTGACCCGGGCGTCGGGGAAGACGACCGAGGTCATGTCGCGGCCCTCGGCGACGACGCCCCCACCGGCCGCGATCGCGCGCTCGGCGACCGCGCGCTGGGCGCTGACGAGGACGCGCCGGACGCCGCTGTGGGCCGAGACCTCGGACACGTTCCGGGTCACCTCGGCGCCGCGGATCGCCGGCTCGCCGGGCGCGCCGTCGATCAGGATCCGCCCCTCGGCGTCGAAGCGGAGGTCGAGCCGCTCGGCCACCGACTCGCACGCGAGGGCGTCCGAGGGGTCGATCCCGCGGTCCAGGACGGCGAGCGTCACCGCCCGGTACATCGCCCCGGTGTCGAGGAACGTCAGGCCGAGGCGCTCGGCGACGGCCCGCGCGGCCGTGCTCTTGCCCGACGCGGCGGGCCCGTCGATGGCGATGATCATCGACCGCGCTTGGACGCGGCGTCGAGCGAGATCAGCGCCGAGATGGCCCCGTCGACCGCCTCCGGGACGCCGCTTCCCGCCGCGTTGACGGCGACCAGGTACGCCCGACCTCGGGCCGGCGCGATCCACGCCGTTGCGAACCACATCGTGTTCGAGCCGCTGTGGCTGAGGGCTTTGCCGCCCGCCCAGGGCCGCTCGGCGACCATCCAGCCGCAGGCGTACGAGCTCGACGGCACGCCGACCTCCAGGAGCTTCTTCCGCGTCTCCGGCTCCAGGAAGTCGGACGCCTCGGCGGCCCCGTCGCTGAACTCCATCGCGAAGCGGGCCCACGCCTCGAGCGGGAGGTGCACGGTTCCCGCGGGTCCAAGCGCCGGGTCGTTGTCGGCCTGCACGGGGCGCATCCTGCCGACGCGGAAGGCGTGGCCCCAGGGCGCGTCGACCTTCCCCTTGGTCCCCGGCGGCCCGAAGCCCACGCCGGTCATGCCGAGGGGCTCGAAGACCTCGCGGCGGATCAGCGCCTCCCACTCGTCGTCGCCCGCCGCCTCGCAGAAGAGACCGGCGAGGAGGTAGCCGAGGTTCGAGTACTCGTAGGCCTCGCCCGGCTCGGTGCGCGGCGCATCGGAGAGCGCATCCGCAGCGATCGCGAAGCGGCGCTTGGCCAGCTTCTGTCCCTCCTTCGCGCCCCAGTCGGACGGGTTCGCTGGAGCACCGCTCGTGTGGCGCAAGAGCTGGAGCACGGTCACGTCGCCCCAGCCGGGATCGGCCTTCTTCGCGAGCTTCGGCAGGACGTCCGCGAGTGTCGAGTCCCACTCGAGCAGCCCCTTGTCGACGAGCCGCGCCACGAGGACCGCGGTCATCGCCTTCGTGTCCGAGCCGATGTGGACCGGGTCGTCGATCGTCACCGCCGCGTCGTCGCCAGCCTTGCGGACCCCGAAGGCCGCCGCGCGCACGCCGCTCTCGAACTCGACGATCCCGGCGACGCCGCCGGGGACGGGCGAGCCTTCGAGGGCGTCTTCGAGCGCCGCGGCGACGGCCTCGTCGACCCGGGTCAGCTCGGCGTCGGGGTCGCGCCAGTCGGGCGCGTCGAGCGGCGTGAGGAGGGCGGTCAGCGCCGCGGGAAGGATGGCGATCATGGGGCCGAGATGGTAGCGGAGGCGCCCAGCGTCAGGCCTCCGCCGGGGGTCACCGTCAGGAGATCCCGCTCGGCCTCCCACGCGCCGACGACGATCCAGCGGACCGTCGGCGCACCGTCCGCGCCACGGAGCTCTTCGTCGCGCGCCTCGTGGGCGTGGCCGCACACGACGGTCGACGCGGACGTCGCCTCGGCGAGCGCGCGGACGGCCGCGGGCCGGATCGAGCGCTCCTCGGGGAGCTTGAGCGGCTTCGACGTCTCCGAAGCTCCCCGCAGGCGCGCCGCGATCCGACGCGCCACCCAGAGCGGCACGTGGCGGGACAGACCGCGCACGGCGCCGACGCGCCAGAGCCTTCTGAGCTTGAGGTAGTCGAGGTCGAGCGTGCAGAGCCCGTCGCCGTGGACGAAGGTCGCGGTGCCGCCGCCCTCCAGCGACGCGACGAAGCCCTCGGAGTGGAGCGAGCCGCCGGTTCGGCGCTCGAAGTCCTCGTCGATCAGCGCGTCGCGATTTCCCGGGACGAGGTGGACGTCGACGCCGCGCGCGACGAGGCGCGCGAGCGCATCGAGCACCTGGGCGGAGCCGGGGATCGTCGCCTGCCTGCGACCGACCCAGGTGTCGAAGAGGTCGCCGAGACAGCAGACCGCAGGGACGTCCTTCAGCCCGTCGCACCATGCGCCAAATGCGTCGACGCGCGGACCGCCGAGCGGCGCGAGGTGGAGGTCGGTGACGACGACCGTGCCCGTCGCGAGCGCGACGCGGTCCACGGGGACCGAGCCCGCGGGGAGCGCGGCCTCGAGGTCGGCGTCAGCCATCGCCCTCGGGCTCGTCCGCGTCGATGTCGTAGTCGCGGATCTTCTCCCACAGGACCTTGCGCGAGATCCCGAGCAGCTCCGCCGTCTGCGCGCGGTGCCCGCCCGTGGCGACGAGCGCAGCGCGGATGTGGTCGATCTCGACGTCGCGAAGGACCTCGCGCAGCGGCCGCACGTCGACCTGCACCTCGGCCGTTGCGCGCCAGCGTCCGTCCTGGGGCAGGAGGTCGTCGGCCTCGAGGCGGTTCGCCTTCCCCGCGAGCGCGATCGCGCGCTGGACCGCGTTCTCGAGCTCGCGCACGTTGCCCGGCCACGCGTAGCGCTCCAGCATCTTCATCGTCGACCGATTGACCTCGAAGCTCCGATCGTCGCCGTAGCGGTCGATCATCGCCTGGACGAGCAGCGGCACGTCCCCGCGTCGATCGCGGAGCGGAGGCAGGATCACCGGCACGACGTGAACGCGATAGAAGAGGTCCTCGCGGAACGTGCCCTCGCGGACGAGCGACCGCAGCGGCACCTTGGTCGCGACGACGACGCGGAAGTCCGAGTCGAGCGTCCGCTCGCCGCCGACGCGCTCGAACTGGTGCTCCTGGAGGACGCGCAGCAGCTTGACCTGGAGCGGCAGCGGCATGTCGTCGATGTCGTCCAGGAACAGCGTGCCGCCATCGGCGAGCTCGATGCGGCCCCGGCGGGCCTGCTTGGCATCGGTGAACGCGCCCTTCTCGTGCCCGAACAGCTCGGCCTCCAGCAGGTCGAGCGGAAGCGCTCCGCAGCCGAGCGCGACGAACGGACCGTCCTTGCGCGGGCTCAGCTCGTGGATCGCCCGCGCGATGCGCTCCTTCCCGGTGCCGCTCTCGCCCTCGATCATCACCGTCGCGTCGGTCGACGCGACGGTGCGCACACGCTCGAACACGGACTGCATCGCCTCGGATGACCCGACGATGCCCTCGAAGCCGCGCGGCGAGGCGGCCTCCAGCTCGGCGCGCAGCGCGGCATTCTCCTCGCGCAGCTCCGAGACCCGCGAGAACGTCTCGATACGGCGGACGACGGCCTCGTTGCGGAACGGCTTCTGGACGTAGTCGACGGCGCCGCGCTTCATCGCTTCGACCGCGTCGTCCACGGTCGCGTAGCCGGTCATGAGCAGGACCGGGCGCTCGGGGTCGAGCTCCATCGCGCGCTCCAGGACCGACAGTCCCCCGGCGCCCGGCATGCGCACGTCCGTCACGACCGCGTCGGGCGGCGGCGTCGTCTCGAGCGCCTCCAGCGCGCTCGCCGTGTCGCTCGCGCCGAGGACCTCGTGACCCGCTTCCTCGAGCGCGTCGCGAAGGGTGACGAAGATCGTGACTTCGTCCTCGGCCAGGAGGACGCGCATCAGGAGCGACGCGAGCCGCCCGGCGCGTCGACGTCGCCGGCGCCGAGCTCGGACGGGTCGATCAGCTGGACGCGGTCGCCCCCGCCGGCGACGGCCTCCTGGAGTGCCTCGTCCGCGGCGTGGAGCAGCGCGTCGAAGAACAGCATCCGCTCGCCCGGCGTCTCGAACGCATCGTGGGCACCGCCGACGGACGCCGAGATCTGGATCGTGCGGCCGTCGCTCTTGAAGTCGAGGCGTCGGATCTCCTCGATCAGACGCCCGCACATCGACTCGAGCCCCTTGGCGTCGACGTGCGGCACCACCGCGAGGAGACGATCGTCCGCCATCCTCCCGAGGAAGTCGGAGCTGCGCGTGGCGCGCTTGAGGAGGTCGACGATCGCGTCGACGATCTCTTCCTTCGCCTCGTAGCCGTACATGTCGCGGAGATGACCGAGACGGTCGACTGCGATCATCAGCAGCGAGATCGGATAGCCGTAGCGCTGGGCACGGTTGAACTCGACCCGCATCAGATGCTGGATCTGGGCGAGTGAGAAGAGGCTCTTGTCGGTTCCGCGATCGCTCATCGGGGAGTGGGCCCTGGTCGGTCAGGGCGTGACGGCGTTCACCATTCCGTCGATGATGCCGTCGAGACTGACGTCGTAATTTACGCGCACGAGGATGAGCAGTGCGAGGATGATCGCGCTGTAGACCAGGATCGCGACGACGTTGGCCACGAAGAAGGCGGTCGTGTTCCGGGCCGCCCCGCGGGCGCGCCGCGTGGCGCCGCGCATTCCGCGCTGGAACGACGCCATGACGAGGTCCCGCTCGATCCGTCCCGCGCGCTCCAGGAAGCGCGGCTCCGACGTGCCGGACCCGGACGATCCGAGGATGTCGCGCGCGGCCGCGTCGGGGTCCCACTCGTGCCTCATGATCGCGGACTGCCAGCGCGACGCGGCCTTCTTGTCGGCGAGGCCGGTTTCGACGAGGAGTCCCGCTGCGAGCCTCTCCCAGGCGAGCTGTTCGTCCGGACCGAGCGCCAGGCCGCCCTGGGGCGCCGGCGCCGGGACCGCGGGCTCGTCGACGATCTCCTCCAGGACGGGCGTCGGCGCCTCGAAACGGAACTTGGCTCCCGACCACGCGAACACGGCCCCGTCGGCGAGAAGCGCCTCCTCGACCATGTCGCCGTCGACGACGAGCGCATCGTCCCCGAGGACCCGCACGACCTTCGGGGGCTCGTCCCAGACGTGCAGCTCGCCCGTCGCGCCCTCGATCCCGACGTCGACTCCGCGTCCCCCCGCGGGGCCGATGCGCGTCAACCCGGGACGCAGCGGCACGCGGTGCGTCGACCCGGAAGCGGTGATCTCGAGCATGGCCTCGCCCATGGCCGTGTTGATACTCGATCCACGCGTCGAGGCGCCAGTCGCAGAATCCCGGGGCCCCCTCCACCGCGAGCCTCGCGGTGACCGAGGGACCGTGTCAGGCTAGCTCTCGCATGGCATCCTCCCGCGCATCGGCCCCCCTTCTCATCGCCGCAGCGCTGGCGATCCCCGCCGGACCGTCGGCGAACGCCCAGGATCGCGATTGGGCGATCCTCACGCTGCCCGCCGAGGAGGAGGGTGCGGCGGCCGGAACGCCGGTTCCGCTGCTCGACGGTCGCCACGTCGAGCTCGTGCCGCGCCAGCGGCGGCTCGATCCGACGCTCGGACCGCTCCTTCCGGGCCGGACCGCCGAGGACATCGTGTGGCGCTCGCTCCAGGGGGTGGAGGGAGGCACGGCGACTGTCGAGCCGCTCGGCGACGCCGTGCTGGTACGCGGACCGGCGGCGGCGCGCGACCAGGCGCGGGGCGCGATCGCGGCGCTCGAAGCCGACCTGGCGGCGCTCCACTTCGACGTCCGCGCGACGCTCGTCGCGACGGAGGGCGAGGACCCGATCGCTCCGGTCTTCGACGACGTCCGGCGCGTTCGCACCGGTTCGATCGTGGCGTTCGGGCAGCGCAGTCGCAGCTCGTTCGTCGCCGACTTCGGCGTCGAGGTCGCGAGCGAGATGGCGATCGCGGATCCGATGATCGGGTCCGCCGTGACGGGCGAGACGCTCCACCTCTGGGTCTCGTCGCGCCTCTCCTCCGGAGGCGTTCGCGAGCTGTTCGTCCAGGGCTACCTCGACCTCGCGCGGCTCGTGCGCGTCGACGAGTTCGAGCCGGACGTCTACGAGCTCGGGACCATCGAACAGCCCGTCGTCGTCGGCACCCAGGTGCTGTTCGGCGGTCGGGTCACGGCGGACGAGCCGCTGGTCGTCGAGCTGGACGGGCTCGGGGGAGACCGTCCGACGCGAAGGCTCGCGATCACCGCGGTCCCGAGGGAGGGCGTCGGGACGGCGCCGCGGATCGTCGACCTCGGCCGCGGACTCTGGCGCGAGCGGGTCGGCGAGACTCACGTCCTGCTCGGCAGTGTCGCGCCGCCCGCCGCCACGCCGTCGCCGACGCCGACGAGCCTGACCCAGCTGTACTTCGCGTCGTTCGCGCAGGAGCGAGGGAGTCGACCGATCCTGGGCGAGGCGCTCGTGATCACCGAGGACGAGGGCCTCGCGAACGCGCTCCGCGGCCTTGCCGCCGAGCTCGAACGAGGCGAGGGCGACTCGAGCCTGACCCTGGCGGGACCGGACGGGTTCCGCGCGCGCGTCCCCGCCCCGCCCGGCGCGCTCGTGCGCGTTGCACGAACGGTCGAGACCACGCGCGTGGTGGACTACGATCCCCAGATCGCGAACGACGCCGCGCTCTCGGACCCGAAGGTGACGACCGTCTCGACAGGATTCGTCGTCGAGGGCGTGGATCGCGGGGGCGCGTTCGTCGGTCGAGGCGTCCGGGCGACGGCCGACGTCGACCGAATCCGAGACGCATCGCCCGTCGACGTCGGACGGATCCAGCTCGGCGTTCGGGCGACTGCCCCGTTCCCGCTCCGCCTCGAGAGCGGCGAGGCGTCGGCACCGGGAGCGGGCCTCGAGGTCCGCTGGGACGCGGCCGAAAGGGCTGAGTCCCCTCGGTGACTCGACGACGCTCGGTCGATAGACGCCCGGCGGTTAGGCTGGCGAAGCACCCGGACGCGAACACGACCCTTGAAGCTCGGACTCCATCAATCCGCTCGCCTGGAGCAGCGACTGATCCAGTCGCCGCAGATGATCCAGGCGATGCAGATCCTGCAGCTCCCGCTGCTCGATCTGTCCGAGCGGATCGAGCAGGAGCTGACGGAGAATCCGTTCCTGGAGGTCGTCGAGCCGGACCGCGACGCGTCCTCGGACGAAGCTCCGGAGGCGGCGGGCGACGGCGCCGAGGCGATGCTCGACTTCCTGGAGCGCATCGATCGCGACTTCGGTGACGGCACCAACCCGCGGCCGTCGGGCACCGCCGAGGACGGCGACAAGAAGTACGAAGCGATGCTCAACGCGCCCGAGGGCGCGCAGTCGTTCACGGCGTCGATCCTCGACCAGCTCAGCACGCTCGAGCTCACCGAGCGCGAGCGGACCGTGCTGGAGTACGTCGTCTGGTCCCTCGACGAACGCGGATACCTGACGGAGACGCCCGCCACGCTCGCCCACGAGCTGACGCGCGAGGTCCAGCGCACGATCGGCGCGACCTCGTCTGCGGCGGCGCCCCCCGCCGCGATCGCCCCCGACGACGAGCCCGCGGAGTGTCTTGCGATCGAACCCGTCGAGGCCCCGAAGGCGCCGGCGAACGGCGCGGTCCTCGTCGAGGACGACGACCCGGACGAGGACCTCGCCCCCGAGGACATGGTCGTCACCGAGGACGAGGTCCGCGACGCCCTGGAGCGACTGCGCGAGACCGTGCACCCCGGACTCGGCGCCCTCGACCTGCGCGAGTGCCTGCTGCTCCAGATCCCGGGAGCGGGGCTCTGGAACCCGCTGATGCGACAGCTCGTCGAGAACCACCTCGACGACGTCCGTGCGAACCGCCTGCCGCAGATCGCGCGCGCCACGGGCCGCGACATCGAGGACGTCAAGGCGGCGATCGAGCTGCTCCAGGGCCTCGACCCGACGCCGGGCTCGGGCTTCGGCGACGCGACCGCCGAGGTCATCCACCCCGAGGTGGTCGTCGAGCTCGACGACGACGAGGTCGTCGTGAGGCTCGATCGCGAGCGCACGCCGCAGCTGCGGCTGAGCCCGATGTACCAGACCCAGGCCTTCCGCAAGATGCTGAAGGAGGGCGACAAGGACGAGCGCGAGTGGGCGAAGAAGCGTCTCGAGGCCGCGAGCTGGTTCATCGACGCGCTCGCCCAGCGCCAGTCGACCCTCGAGCGGATCGCGAACGCCCTCTTCCGGCGCCAGAAGGCGTTCCTGGAGCGCGGGAAGGAGGCCCTCAAGCCCCTCCGCATGCAGGAGATCGCGGACGAGGTTGGGGTCCACATCTCGACCGTCTCGCGCGCCGTCGCCGGCAAGTACGCGCAGACGCCGCGCGGGATCTTCCCACTCAAGTTCTTCTTCACCGGCGGGACGACGAAGTCCTCCGGCGAGGAGACGAGCCAGGTGTCGATCAAGGAGCGGATCAAGAAGATCGTCGCCGCCGAGGACGCCGCGAAGCCGTTCTCGGACGAGGGCATCGCGACCGCCCTCGAGGAGCGGGACGGCATCAAGATCGCCCGCCGCACGGTGACGAAGTACCGAAAGGCGCTCGGGATCCCCTCCTCGACGCAGCGGCGGACGTACTAGTCGCGCCGGGACCCGCTATCCTGCGGGCGACTCCTCCCCACGCGACTCCGATGAACGTCAAGGCGACCGAACTACGCAAGGGCCAGGTCCTCCTCAAGGACGGCAACCTGCTCCTCATCACCGACTACAGCCACAGCACGCCGGGCAACTGGCGCGCGATCATCCAGGTCAAGACCAAGGACCTGGTGTCAGGCAACTCCGGCTCGTTCCGCCCTGCGGCGGGCGACCAGTTCGAGGTCGCGTTCCTCGACAAGAAGAAGGCGCAGTACCTCTACCAGGAGGCGACCGGCGACTACGTCTTCATGGACGCGGAAACGTACGAGCAGTTCAACCTCCAGAAGGAGATGGCGGAGGACAGCATGCGCTTCGTCAAGGAGTCGGAGGAGATCGAGATTACGTGGCACGAGACGACGCCGGTGTCGATCGCGCTGCCGACCCAGGTGATCCTCGAGGTCACCGAGGCCGAGCAGGCCGTGAAGGGCAACTCGGCGACCAACATCAAGAAGGACGCCGTGCTGGAGACCGGCCTGCCGATCCGCGTCCCGCTGCACGTGAACGTCGGCGACAAGGTGAAAGTCAACACCGACACGGGCGACTTCATGGGCCGCGCCTGATCCGGCCGACGGCACGGCCCGAACGGCTCGGCGCGGCCCGCGCGGCCTCGCCGGTCCGGCGCGGGTTCGCGCCGGGCGCTCAGCC
>JBCCSK010000206.1:0-10308 GCA_039200205.1 Planctomycetota bacterium | reverse complement strand
TCCTGATCTTCGCGCCCGAGAAGAAGGCGCGGAAGCAGCGCCAGGAGATGCTCGACGCGCTCAAGAAGGGCGACAAGGTCGTGACCACGAGCGGTCTCCACGCCGAGGTGGCGGAGCTGCGCGAGAGCGACGTCGTCCTGAAGGCGGGCGATTCGCGCTTCGTCTACACGCGCTCGGCCGTCGCCGAGGTGCGCAGCGCGAAGGAGGACTGAGTCCCGGGCGCGAAGGAAGACTGAGGCGCGCGGTGCTGGCGCTCGCGCTGCGGCTCGGGCCCACCCGGCTCCTGGAGCGGCTCGCGCGCAGAAGGCGCGCGGGCGGCGCACGCTTCCCCTCGCGCACCGAGCTCGGGCGGATCGGCGAGGAGCTGGTCGCACGCTGGCTGGCCGCGTGCGGCTGGACCATCGTCGCGCGAAACCTGCGCGCCCCGGAGGGCGAGCTCGATCTCGTCGGCCGGGACGGCCCGACGCTCGTCGTCGTCGAGGTCAAGACCGGACGCGTGTACGCCCCGCCCGGGGGCACTGCGCGACGGCCAGCGGAACGCGTCAGCCGCACCGACGTGCAAAGACGACGCCGTGCGGCCCAACGAATCGCTCGCGGCGGCCCGTTCAGGTTCGACGTCGTCGAGGTCCTGACCGACCGCCGCGTGGAGATCGTGCACCGCGCGGACGTGCGCGGATCGCACTCGCGCCCAGCGGCTCGCGAGAACCGCTGACGGGCGAGCGCGCCTACTCCTCTTCTTCGTCCTCGGCGGGAGCGGCGAAGGCCGCGTCGACGTCCGCGAACTCGGCGCCGAAGATCCCGGCGATGCCGCGGGCGAGGCCGCTGGCGTTGCCGGTCGAGATCGAAACGAGGAGCGGCGACGCGAGCAGGAGCAGGAGCGCGGTCGCGACGAGCACGCCCTTGACCCAGCCGGGCTCTTCCTCTTCCTCGACGGCCGCAGCCGCGATCGCGCTCTGGCGACGGACCGGAGCCGCAGCGGCGGGCGCGCCCGACGAACGAGCCGAACGGGAGCGGCGGACGGGCGGGTTGTCCTCGATGTCCTCGAGCTCGAGCTCTTCGACGGTGTCGTCGACGAGAGTCTCGACGTCGAGCTCCTGGGTCGCCATCCCCGTGTCGCCCTCGAGATCCGTGTCGTCCTCGAAGATGAGTTCGTCGGAGGTGTCGTCGAGGTCGACGAGGTCGCGGTCGAGCTCGGCGCGGAGGTTCTCGACGTCCGCGCGGCGGAGCTTCATCGTGTCGCCCTTCCGGAAGGCGCGAATCTCACCCTCCGAAACGAGGCGCTTGAGCTCCTCCTCCTTGAGCTTCAGTTCGTCGAGAGCTTCGTCGAAGCTGTAGAAATCGTCGGCCACGGTGACTCCTTGGGGGGATTTCGCTGGGGGGGGGATTCGATCGAGACGAGAGCGCCGTGAGGTCAGCGACTCTTCCCGACTTCCTGGTCGAAGCGACGAGCCAGGTCTTTGTAGGTGAGCGGTTGACCGTCGAGTTCGGTCTTGTCGTTGAAGCCGTCGAGCTGCATATCGAGGTCGATGCGCCGCGCTCCGACGAGCTTGATGTTCTGGGTCGCCCCGGCGCCGCCCGACGCCTGGTAGACGGCCAGCTGGTAGTTCTCGGTGTCGACCAGGTAGAGGACCGACTGGCCGGTGATGTCGACGCCCGTCACCGCGATCATGCGGTTGTTCGAGTCGGCCGACATGCCGCTCGCCCCCATCGGAATCGGCCGGGGGCCGCTCTCCTGCTGCTGGGCCATCGGCGCCGCCAGGGCGGGGCCGAGGAGAGCGAGGCCGGCGAGCGCCGCGACGACGCCTCCGAAGAACCATGCGACGCGCTGGCGGCGGTCGGCGGGGGGGCTGCTGGGCTGCATGGGGCGGCCTAGCCTAGCGTTCGTCCCCGGTTGCGGCCACGGCTGGAACAAATCGCGGCGGCCGCGGGCCGAGGCCGGCGGCGCCGGATTGAGACCGCCGGCGAGGCTCGGTCCCGGGGCCGTTGACGAGGTCCCGCAGTGTCGCCGCGGCTATCCCACGACCTCGTCCGAGATCCGGTCCAGGAGGTCGTTCACCGAGATGAGCCCGAGGATCTCGGCGTCGTCCCCCTCCCCCGCCACGACGAGCGCGATCCTCCGCCCGCTCGCCGCGAAGAGGTTCAGCGCCCGGTCCACGCTCACGTCCCTCGCCAGGCGCGGCAGCGGGCGGATCCGCTCGAGCACGTCGGGGATCGCGCCCTCCTCCGCCTCGTGCCAGCGGTGGAGGACCTCCAGCTGGTGGACGTAGCCGTCGACGCGGATCGAGTCGCCGCCGTCGCGGACGGCGACGGGCAGGCGCGAGAAGCGCGAGCCGCGCACGTTCTCGAACAGGCGCTCCGGGCCCTCGTTCGGGTCGAGGCACTCCACCTTGGCCCAGGGGACCATCGCCGCCTCGATCGGGATCGCGCGCAGGCGGATCGCGTTGTTCGCGAGCGCCTCGGCGCGCTCGGAGAGGACGCCGTGGCGGCGGCCCTCCGCGATGAAGCCGAGGACCGCGTCCTTGCCGGCGAGCGGCGCCGTCGCCTCGCTGCCGAGGCCGAGGAGCTCCTCGAGGAGGACGGTGACGAGGCGCAGACCGCGCTCGAGGGGCCAGAAGAGGATCCGCGAGAGTGCGATGAACGGCGCGGCGAGCCCGGTGAGTGCGTACGGACGCTGGCGGAACACGTCCTTCGGGAGCGCCTCTCCGAACAGGAACACGACCGGCGTCAGCGCGATCGTGACGATCGCCGCGACGGCGGTCGGATCGTGCGTCCCGAGGAGGTCGATCGTCATCGCCTCGGCGACGTGGGTCGCGATCTCCAGCGCGAGGTTGTTCCCGATCAGGATCGTGACGAGCAGCGCCGCGTCGTCGCGCAGGAGCCAGCGCATCAGCGAGGCGCGGCGCGAACCGCTCTTCGCGTCGAGGTCGACCTGGACCGTCGACAGGCTGTAGAAGCCGATCTCCGACCCGGAGTAGAGCGCGCTGACGCCGACGAGCGCCATGAGCAGGACGAGCTCGAGGAAGAGGTTCACGGCAGGACCCCCTCGGGCCGGGCCGCGCTGCGCTCGGCGTCCGGACCGCCGCGGCTCATCAGCGTCAGGGCGACGACGCGCCGGCCGCGCACCTCTTCGACGACGCCGACGAGGCCGGCGCCGAGGTCGACCTCCTCACCGGCCCGCGGGATGCGTCCCAGCACGGCGTTGACGAAGCCGCCGACGGTCTCGAACGCGTCGGGGACGACGTCGACGCCGAACGAGTCGTTCCAGTCGCGCACCGAGAGGCTGCCGGAGACGCGGAACCGGCCCTCCCCCACGGCGACGATCTCGGGCGCCTTCTCCTCGCCCTCGACGCGCAGCTCGCCGACGAGCTCTTCGAACACGTCCTCCAGCGTCACGACGCCCGCCGTCCCGCCCCACTCGTCGATGACGACGGCTTCGGACACGCGGTCGATGTGGAACGCGCTCAGGAGCGACACGAGGCGCGCGACCTCGGGCACGAACTTGACCGGCATCACGAACGACGCGGCGTGGCGCGTGCGGTGGACGAGCAGGTCGCGCACCTCGATGCCGCCCGCGATGTTGTCGGCGTTGCCGCGAATCGCCGGCACCCACGTGATCCGGCTGCGGCGCGCCTCGTCGAGGACGCGGCGGCGCTCGGCCGCGGGGTCCTCCGCGTCGAGGTCGTAGAGGACGACGTCGACGCGCGGCGTCATCGCCTCGCGCACGCGGAGCCGCTCCAGCTCGACGATCTCGCTCAGGAGGTCGGCCTCCTTCGCCGCGAGCACGCCCTCGTTGCGACTGCGCTCGAGCACCACGGCGAGCGCCTCGGGCGTGACGCCCGTCTCGGTGCGCTCGTCCTCGCCGATCAAGCGGCGGATGAACTCGAGGATTCCGCCCACGACCCGGCGCAGAGGGCCGAGGACGGCGATCGCGAGTCCGATCGGCACGGACGTCAGGTTCGCGACGACCGCGGGCGCGCGGAGCGCGAGCGCCTTCGGCACGATCTCGCCCGCCACGAGCAGCGCGACGAGAGCCGCGAAGCCGCCCACGAGCGGCGCCCCCTCGCCCGGGCGCACCTCGTCCGGACCGAAGAGCGTCCCGAACGCCGCCGGCGCGATCGCGAAGAACGCCAGGTTGACGACGAGGTTGCCGAGCAGGATCGACACGAGCAGCGTGCGAGGGTCCTGCAGCAGACGCCGCACGCGGTCCGGAGCGTGACCGCGCTGCTCCTCGTCGAGTTTGAAGAGCGCGGTCTCCGAGCTCGAGAACGTCCCCGAGAGCAGCGCGAGCAGCGCGATGACGACCCAGGTCACGTCGCGGCTCCCTCGGGTGGACCGGCCGGCAGCTCGAGCTCGGCGCGGAATCCGCGGCCGGGCCGGCTCGACAGGAGGACCCGCCCGCCGTGCGCCGTCACGACGTTGTGGACGATCGCGAGGCCGAGGCCGGTCCCGCGGCCCTGCTCCTTGGTCGTGAAGAAGGCGTCGGACGCGCGCGCGAGCACGTCTTCGTCGACGCCGGGCCCGTCGTCCTCGACGACGATGCGCACGCCGCCCGCGAAGTCGCCGGCCTCGATCGGATCCATGCGCGCGACGATACGGCTCCCGTGCCCCGCCTCCTCGATCGCATCGACCGCGTTGACGAGCAGATTGAGGAGGGCCTGACCGAGCTCGTTCGCAGCGCCGCGGATCGGCGGGACGCGCTCGAAGGGCTTTAGCGCGCCGGCCGTGAAGGGATCGCGCGGCGTCTCGAATGCGCGGCCGGGACCGGCGACCTCCAGCGTGAGCCCGATCGACTCGGCCCGATGGCGGACGAGGCCGAGCGCGTCGGCCAGCGGGCGCGCGAGGTCGACCTCGGCCGTGCGCGCGTCGCGCGGCGAGAGACGCAGGAGTCGCCCGACCGTCTCGCCCATGCGCCGCAGTCCGCCGCTGACGAGCTCGAGGTACTCGGCGCGTCGTTCGGGCGCGAGGTCGTCGCGCTTCAGCGCCTCGACCGCATTGACGAGTCCTCCGAGCGGGTTGTTGAGCTCGTGCGCGATGCCCGCGGCGAGCTCGCCCGTCGCCGCGAGGCGGCGCTGGGTCATCGCGGCCGCCTCGGCGGCGCGGACGCGCTCGGTCGCCTCGTTCACGGCGTCCTCCAGCCCGTGGCTGTAGCGCTCCAGCCGCTCGGCCATGTCGTTGAAGCCGCCGACGAGATCGCCGAGCTCGTCCTCGCGGTCCGTCCCGCTCGCGACGCGCGCGGAGAGCTCGCCCGCCTCGAGGCGGCGCGCGACGCCAGCGAGCTCGGCGACCGGGTCGAGCACGTTGCGGCGGAGCAGCGCGAGCGTCGCCGCGGTCACGAGGAGCAGCGTCGCCACGAAGAACGGCACGATCGTGAGCGTGCGCGGCGCCGCGATCGTGATCGGCCGCGTGCGGTACCAGACCCCGCCCCAGGCCGGCGCGTCGGGGGCGCCGATCGGCGCCGCGGTGCCCGACGACGAATCGACGAAGTCGCCCGTCTCCATCGCCTCGGCGATCATCGCGAGCGCGCGCTGCTCGTCGAAGCCGCCGTCGCGACGCAGACGACCGAGCGGGTTCAGGTAGACGCCGTCGACGACGAACGCGCCGCCGCGCTCGACCGGCCGCTGGGCCACGATCACGTCGTCGTACCAGCGCCAGCCACGCCACTCGAGCGCCGAAGCGGGTCGCAGCCGACCGAGCACGTCGACCACGTCGTCGAGGTGGTCCCGGAGCTGGAGGGTGTAGTCCTCCGTGATCTTCGCGCGGTCGGAGCGGGCCGCGGCCTCGGTCACGAAGAGGACGACGGAAAGCGTGACGAGGTTCGCAGCGATGACGGCCGCGGCGATCGGCGCGCGGAGAGACCCGCGCCAGAACGCCCGGCCCCTGCGGCCCTCTCCTCCTCGTTCTGGATCCACGCAGTCCTCGGCCGTGCGGGGCCGGTCAGGCCTGTCCTCCGATCGTGCTCATCATCTTGGTGAGCGGCAGGATGAGCGAAACGACGAGCGCCCCGATCAGGACCGCCATCATGACGAGGATCGCGGGCTCCAGCACCTTGAAGAGCGCGGCGAGCCGTCGGTCGACCTGCTGGTCGTACGCGTCCGCGACGCGGAGGAGCATCGCGTCGAGCTCGCCGGTCTCCTCGCCGACGTCGACCATGTTCGTCACGACGTCGTCGAAGAGGCCCGTCTCCCCCATCGGACGCGCGATTCCCTCGCCCTCGCGGACGGTGCGGCGGATGTCCTCGACCGCATCGACGAGGACCTCGTTGCCGCTCGCGTCGCGGACGATCTCGAGCGCATCGAGGTGTGGCACGCCCGCCTGGACGAGCGTCCCGAACGTCCGCGCGAACGACGCGGTGATCGAGCGGTTGATCACGCTGCCGAGGAACGGGATCTTCAGGAGGACGGCGTGCCACCAGCGGCGGTAGCCGCGGTTGCGCGAGACGGAGATCCGGTGCAGCACGAGCAGCAGGATCGGCAGTCCGAAGACGAGGTACCAGTACTTCGTCACGAACGCGCTGAGGCCGAGCAGGATCTGGGTCGGCTCGGGCAGGTCGACGTCGAAGCTCGTGAAGATCTCGTTGAAGGTCGGGATGACGAAGACGATCACCGCCGCGATCACGCCGATCGACAGGACGATCAGGATCGCGGGGTAGATGACGGCCTGGGTGACCTTCGAGCGGATGTCGGCGGCCTTCTCGCGGAACTCGGCGAGTCGCTCCAGCACGCGGTCCAGGACGCCGCCGACCTCGCCCGCGCGCACCATCGACGTGTAGAGGTCGTCGAAGACGCGGTCGTGCTTGGCCATGGCGTCCGACAGCGGCGCGCCACCCGAGACGTCCTCGGTGATCTCGCGCAGCACCTCCTTGAACGGACCCGAGTCGGTCTGGCCCTCGAGGATCGTGAGCGCCTTCACGACCGGGATGCCTGCGTCGGAGAGCGTCGCGAGCTGGACCGTGAAGTCCGTCACGAGGCCCGCGTTGACGCGACCGCCGCGGCTGCTGCGCTTCGCGGCCGGCTGCGCCGACGCCGCGGGGCCGGTCCGCTTCGGGGCCGGCGAGGTTCGCTGGATTCTCTTCGCCATGGATAGAAACGTGCGGGGAAGCGTCGTTCAGACGAGCGTCTCGCGCAGGACCTCTTCGATCGTCGTGCGACCCTCGGCGGCCGCGCGCAGTCCCGCCTCGCGCAGCGTGCTCATGCCGCCCGCGACAGCGGCCTCGCGGATCTCCTCGATCGACGCGTTCGCCTCGATCAGCGATCGGATCTCGTCGTCGATCGGCATGATCTCGAACAGCCCGGTCCGGCCGCGGTAGCCGGTGAAGTGGCAGCTCGAGCAGCCCTTGCCGAAGGCGAGCGTACGCCCGCGCACGAGGTCGGCGTCGGGCCCGAGTTCGGCGAGGAGCTCCTCGTCCGGCTCGTACTCGGTTCGGCAGTCGGGGCAGATCGAGCGCACGAGCCGCTGGGCCACGACCGACTCGAGCGTCGCCGAGATCAGGAAGGGCTCGATCCCCATGTCGACGAGCCGCGTGACCGTGCTCGGCGCGTCGTTCGTGTGGATCGTCGCGAACACGGTGTGGCCGGTGAGGCTCGCCTCGACCGCGGTCGCGCCCGTGTCCCGGTCGCGGATCTCGCCGACGAGGATCTTGTCGGGGTCCTGGCGTAGGATCGAACGCAGGACAGCCGCGTAGTTGACGCCGATGTCCTCGTTGATCGGGACCTGCACGATGCCCTCGATGTCGTACTCGACCGGGTCCTCGACCGTGATGATCTTGACGTCGGGCGTGTTCGCCTCCGACAGCATCGCGTAGAGCGTCGTCGTCTTGCCCGACCCCGTCGGGCCCGTGACGAGCACGATCCCGTGCGGCAGCTGGGTCAGCGCGCGCAGCGCCGCTTCCGCGTCGGGCTGCAGACCGAGGGACTCCAGGTCGAGGCTGACGGCCGAGCGGTCGAGCACGCGCATCACGCAGCCCTCGCCCGAGGCGCCGGGGAGCGTCGCGACGCGCAGGTCGACGGGACGCCCGTCGATCGCGAGCTCGATCCGCCCGTCCTGGGGAACGCGCGTCTCGGTGATGTCGAGGTCCGCCATGACCTTGATCCGCGACACGAGCGGCACCGAGAGGTGGGGCGGCGGAGCCTCGACCTCGTAGAGCGAGCCGTCGACCCGGTAGCGGATCCGGAAGACCTCTTCGAAGACCTCGAAGTGCACGTCGCTCGCGCGGTCGCGGATCGCACGGTGCAGGATCGAGTTCAGGAGCCGGACGACGGGCTTGCTCTGGGCCGCGCTCTCCGCGTCCGAGTCGAGCGTCGCCTTCGCCGCGTCGGCGATCGCGTCCGACAGGCTGGCCTCTTCGCCGTAGTGGCGGAGGACCTGCTCCTTGATCGCGGCCTGGTCGGCGACGACCGCGCGCGTCTCGTAGCCGGTCGTGAACGACAGGTCCTCGAGCACCGCGGTGTTGAGCGGATCGGCGAGCGCGACGACGAGCGTCGACCCGTCGATGCGCAGCGGCAGGACCCCGTACGCGTGCGCCGCGGAGCCGTCGACGGCCGCGATCGCGTCGGGCTCGGGCGTCGTCGACGACAGGTCCGCGGTCTCCAGGCCGGACTGCTCGGCGAGGGCGAGCGCGATGTCCCCCTCGGTGCACGCGCCGATCTCGACGAGGGCGCGCCCGATGAGACCGCCGTGCTTGCGCTGCTCGGCGAGCGCGGCCTGGATCTGGCTCTCGCGACACACGCCGCGCGCCTTCAGGATCTGGCCGAGCATCTGCCGCCCGCCGGAAGCTCCCAGGGCGTCCGTCAAAGGCGCGACTCCAGGTCTCGCGGGTCCTGCGCGTAGTCGAGGGCCGTCTCCGCGGTGATCTCGTCGCGCTGCACGAGGTCGAGTAGGTCGTCGTCGAGGGTGATCATCCCCATGCGCTTGGACGTCTGGATCGTCGACTGGATCTTGTTGGTCTCGTTCTTCCGGATGAGGTTCGCGATCGCGGGGTTGTTGATCATGACCTCGAAGGCAGCGACGCGCCCCTTGCCGCTCTTGTGCGGCATCAGCACCTGGCTGACGACGGCGACGAGCGCGACGGACAGCTGGGCGCGGACCTGCTCCTGCTGGTTCGCGGGGTACGCGTCGATGATCCGGTTGATCGTGCGCGCGCTGCCGGTCGTGTGGAGCGTGCCGAAGACGAGGTGCCCCGTCTCCGCTGCGGTCAGCGCGGCCGAGATCGTGTCGAGGTCGCGCATCTCGCCGAGCAGGATCACGTCGGGGTCCTGGCGGAGAGCGCGCCGCATCGCCTCGGGGAACGACGGCACGTCGGACCCGAGCTCGCGCTGGGTGACGAGGCCGCGTCCGTGGCCGTGGTAGAACTCGATCGGGTCCTCGATCGTGATGATGTGACGATCGAGCGACTGGTTGATCCAGTCGATCATCGTCGCCAGCGTCGTCGACTTGCCGGAGCCGGTCGGACCGGTGACGAGGATGAGCCCGCGCGGACGGCGGAGGAGCTGCTGCACCGTGTCCGGCAGTCCGATCTGCTCGAACGTCAGAAGGTCGCTCGGGATCAGGCGCAGGACGGCCGAGTAGCGGCCGCGCTGGCGCATGCAGCTGACGCGGAAGCGCGTGCCGGAGGCGTGCGCGAGGCCGATGTCGGTCGTGCCGACATCGCCGAGCTCGTCCCAATGCTCGTCGTCGCAGAGCTCGCGGCACCAGCGCTTGGCGGACTCGTCGTCGATGGTGTCCGTGGTCAGCGACACCAGCGCGCCGTCGACCCGCGCCACCGGCGGGCGGCCGGGATTCAGGTGCAGGTCCGAGGCGCCGACCTCGATCGCGTGGGTCATCAGTTCGGTCGCGTTCATGGGGTGCGGCTCCAGCGCGGTGCAGTAGGGATCGTGCGGTGCAGGCGGCTCGATGGACGTGCGGCTCAGGCCGAGAGCGCGGCCTCTTCCTCGGACGACGCGACGCTGGAGCCAACGACCCGGAGGACCTCGGTGACGCTCGTCACGCCCTCGGTCACCTTGCGCGCACCGTCGGCGAGGAGAGGTCGGAGCGCACCCGACGCGAGCGCGGTCCGGCGAACGTCCCCGTGGGCGGCACCGCGGAACGTCATGTCGCGAATGGCGGCGTCCATGCCCATCATCTCGTAGAGCGCGACGCGACCGAGGTAGCCCGTGCCTTCGCAGGCGCGGCAGCCGCGCGGGCGACGGAAGCGCGGTCCGTCGGGGCCGCTTCCGCGGAGGACGACGTCGGGGTCGAGCCCGATCGCGCGGATCTCGGCCTCGGTGGGCTCGTAGCTCTCCGCGCACTCGGGGCAGAGGCGCCGGACGAGGC
>JBCCSK010000205.1:0-10418 GCA_039200205.1 Planctomycetota bacterium | reverse complement strand
GGGGAGCCTCGCCGCGCGAGCGCCGTGCGCGAGCCTCGCCGTCGTCGCCGCGGCGGCGGCGCTCCTGTCGCTCGTCGCGCGCGCCGATCTCGCGCCGGCGCGCACGTCGCTCCCGCCCCTCGCAAGGGCGACCGCGCCACCCGAGGGAGCGACGAGCGTCCTGCTCGTGACGCTCGACGCGACGCGGCGGGACGCGCTCGGCTGCTACGGCCAGGAGCGCGCGACGACGCCGAGCCTCGACGCGCTGGCGGCAGCGGGCGTCGTCTTCGAGGACGCGACCGCCGAGGCCCCGCACACCCACCCTTCGATCGCGACCGTCCTGACCTCGCGCTGGCCGCTGGAGCACGGCTCGATCAGTGGATCTCCGCGCCTGTCCGCGAGGGTCCAGACGCTGGCCGAGCACGCGCGCACGCACGGGTACCGGACGGCGGGGTTCCTCGACAACCCGTGGCTCGGTCCCGACTTCGGCATCGCGCGCGGCTACGAGCACCTCGACCAGAGGCCGGACCTGGATCGGATCGCGCGCTGGATGAAGTCCGTCGACGGCGAGCCTTTCCTGCTCCACGTGCACTACTTCCACCCGCACGGCCCGTACGAGCTGCGCGCGGACGAGCTGGAGGCGATCGGCGGGACGACCGCGACGGCCGAGGCCCGGGAGAGCGTCTCGGCGTACGTCCCGGCCCCGGTCATCCGCGCCGGCGAGGTGCCCGGGCGCCACCCGTTCGACGACGACGAGCTCGCCTGGGTCCGCGACCTGTACCTCTCCGAGGTCCGTGCGATGGACGCGGACGTCGGTGCGCTGGTCGCGCTGGTCGACGAGCGCGTCGGCCTCGACCGGACCGTCGTCGTGGTCGCGGCCGATCACGGCGAAGAGTTCGACGAGCGCCGCTCGCTCCACCACTCGCACACGCTCTTCCAGGAGCTCGTCGGCGTACCGCTGATCGTGCGCCCGCCCGGCGGTGGCGGCTCCGGCGCGCGCGTCGACGATCCGGTCGGGCTCGTCGACGTCGCCCCGACGATCCTGGAACTCGCGGGGCTCCCACCGCTGCCCGACGCCGCGGGACGCTCGCTGGTGCCGCTCCTCCGCGGCGAGTCGCTCGACGCGCCGGCGGTGATCGTGACGCAGCGCTACGCGCACGCGGGCGAGCGTCGACTGGCGGCGATCCGCGAGGGCCGCTGGAAGCTCCACCTGCGAGCCGGGCCACTAGGGCCGCTCGTCCCGGACGGACGGCCGCTCGCCGACGACGTCGCGCTCTTCGACCTCGCCGCGGATCCCGGCGAGAGGACCGACCGATCTGGCGACGAAGCCGCGACGGTCGACCGGCTCCTGAAGGCGCTCGGTCGGTGGGAGCGCGGGGCGCTGGAGCGGATCGGCGGCGACGCGCCGTCGGCCCGGACCGACGAGTCGCTGACGCCTGCGCAGCGCGCGCGGCTGCGCCAGCTCGGCTACGGCGGGTAGCCCGCTACTCGCCGAGGCGCGGCCGCAGCATCGCGGTCAGCGTGCCCCGTCCGCGCTCGGGCACCGGGAAGTTGCGCACGGACTCGCCCTCGGACGTCCAGAGGAAGGTCCCGTGCACGACGTCGAGCACGCTTTCGCCTTCGTCGGGCGTCCAGCTTCCGCGGCGCACGATCTCACCCTCGAACGTCGTGAGGTGCAGCGTCACGCCCTCCAGCCCGCCGCGACCGTGCAGGGTCCCGCCGACGTAGGCGTAGGCGCGGCCGTCGTGGAACGAGCCGCTGCCGCCCCCTTCGATGAGCTGGGGCGAACCGTCGGCCCCGACCTCGACGCGGCGCGCGAAGCGGACCTCGCCCGCGAGGACCGCGTCCGGGATCTCGGTCGCGCGGAACCAGACGTCGAGGCTCGCGCTCCCGTCGGCGTAGTCGTCCCAGGTGGGACGACCGGGCAGAGTGAAGCCGCCGAGCCCGTCGCCGAGGTCGAGCGCGGGCAGCGCTCCGTCGGCGGGGAGCTCGCGGAGCATGTGGATCGCGAGCGGCGTCGCGCCCGCGGCGACCGGCGGGGCGTCGGAGCCCTCGGGCACCGCGGTGACGCCGACCACGACGAGGATCGCGCCGGCCGCGGCGAGGGCGCCCGTGCGAAGTCTCTTGGGCCGCGCCGCGTGCAGGGACGCGGCCGGATCGGCGTCGACGTTCTCGGGGATCGGGGCGTCCATGCGTCCCGTATCGAGCCGAAGCCCGCTCCAACTGAACCCCTCTCGCTTGCGGGTGCGGGAAGCGGGGTCAGTCGTCCGCCACGGCCAGCGAGAGGAGCTTGTCGCCGGCTCCCACGGCGTCGCCGGCCCCGGCGTGGATCCGCTCCACGGTCCCGCTCCCGGGGGCTCCGATCTCGTTCTGCATCTTCATCGCCTCGAGGATCAGCAGCGGCTGCCCCGCCTCGACGGCCTGGCCCTCCTCGACGAGGACCTCGACGACGACGCCGGGCATGACGGCCTTGACGACGCCTCCGCCCTTGTTCTTCGCGCGCGCGGCGAGGTTCGCGGCACGCTCACGCTCGTCCTCGAGGGTCGCGTCGTAGCGGTGCCCCGCGAGCGTGATCGCCATCGCGTGGGGCGTGCCCTCGATCGACATGGCGTAGCTCTTCCCCATGTGGTTCAGCACGACCTGGCCGTGGGAGTCGGCTTCGGCGTAGCTGACCTCGCACGGCTCGCCGTCGAGCGTGACGACGAGCTCGCCGAGCCGCTCGGTGATCTCGACCTCGCGCGTGCGATCGCCGAAGTGGACGTAGGTCTTCATCGGATTCCCTCCGTGGCGCCGGCGACGCCCGCGCGTTCGACGTGTCGAGCCGTGCCGGATCGGTTGCGCGCGAGCCAGCCGTCGCGCGCGGCGTCGGACGGCGCCAGCGCGCGACGCCGCGCGAGGCGATGGCGGTGGATCGCGGCCGCGACGGCGACGATGCCCTCGTGCTCGGGCGGCGACTGGATGTCGAGGCTCTCGAGGAAGTGCGTGTCGAAGTCGCCGTTCACGAACCGCTCGTGCTGCAGGACCTGGAGCGCGGCCGGTAGACCCGTGTGGACGCCGCCGACGTTCATCTCCTGGATCGCGCGGATCATGCGCGCGATCGCCTCGGCCCGGTCGCGGCCCCAGACGATCAGCTTGCCGAGCATCGGGTCGTACTGCAGCCCGACCTCCAGCCCGCGGTACATGCCCGAGTCGATCCGCACCCAAGGCCCGCCGGGCATGCGCAGGTTGTGCAGCGTGCCGGTCGACGGGAGGAAGCCCTCGAACGGGTTCTCGGCGTTGATGCGCACCTCGATCGAGTGGCCGTCGATCGACAGGTCGTCCTGGCCGTAGCCGAGCGGCTCGCCGTCGGCGACGCGGATCTGCTCGCGCACGAGGTCGACGCCCGTGATCATCTCGGTCACGGGGTGCTCGACCTGGAGGCGCGTGTTCATCTCCAGGAAGTAGAAGCTGCCGTTCGACCACAGGAACTCGACCGTCCCCGCGCCGCGGTAGCCGACGGCCTTCCCGGCTTGGAGCGCGACCGCCCCCATCTCGGCGCGCTGCGCCTCGTCGAGGATGCACGAGGGCGCCTCCTCGACGAGCTTCTGGTGGCGGCGCTGGATCGAGCACTCGCGCTCGAAGAAGTGCACGCCGTTCCCGTGCGCGTCGAACATCACCTGCACCTCGATGTGGCGCGGGCCGTCGACATAGCGCTCCAGGTACACGCGCCCGTCGCCGAACGACGCGACCGCCTCGCCGGAGGCGGCGCGGAACGCGGACTCCATCGTCGACGGATCGCGGACGATCCGGATGCCCTTGCCGCCGCCGCCCGCGGCGGCCTTGATCGCGATCGGGTAGCCGATCGCGTCGGCCTCGCGGATCGCCGTCTCGACGTCGTCGACGGGATCGACGAGGCCGGGGACGCACGGCACGCCCGCCTCGGTCATCGCGCGTCGCGAGACGATCTTGTCGCCCATCGTCGTGATCGCGTCGGCAGGCGGGCCGATCCAGGCGAGGCCCGCCTCCTCCACGCGCCGGGCGAACGTCGCGTTCTCGCTCAGGAATCCGTACCCGGGGTGGATCGCCTCGGCGCCGGTCTCGCGGGCGGCCGCGAGCACCTTGTCCATGTCGAGGTAGGACTCGGACGGCAGCTCGCCCCCGAGGGGCACCGCGACGTGCGCCATGCGGGTGTGGAGAGCGCGCGCGTCGACGTCCGAGTAGACGGCGACGCACTCGATGTCCATCTCACGGGCGGTGCGGATGACGCGGAGGGCGATCTCGCCGCGGTTGGCGATGAGGATGCGACGGAACATGGCGCGCGATTGTCGAGGACGACCGGCTCGGTGGCGTCGCCGAACGGGGTTTTCCGCGGGGCTAGCGGAGGCGGAGGTCGATCGGGTTCGTCGCGTCGACGACCAGCGCGTCCCGGTCGGCGCCCGCGTTCTCCCGGTAGCGCGGCAGCTGGACGTCGAGCAGCTCCTCGACCGGCCCGGGCCCGCGCCGCTGTCCCTGCGCTCGCCGCACGAGGGCCTCCTCGTCGGCGATCACGCGGACGAACGCGTCGCAGTAGGACGCGAGCGCGTCGCGCTCCAGCGCCTCGCCCGCGACGAAGAGCACCTCGAGGGCGTCGTCCGCCGCCGCGATCGCGTCCGGGGTGCCCTCGACGGCGTCCGCGCGCCGCCCGGCGGCCCGCGCGAGTCGGGCGAGGTCGCGCGCGAGCAGCGTCTTGCCCGCGAGCGGCGGTCCGGACACGGCGACGATGCGGGCGTCCCCGACCCGGTCCAGGACGTCGCGCAGGACCGCGTCGCGCCCCTCGAGCGTCGGAACGAGCTGGTCCATCCCGTCGAGGATCGCCTCCGCCTCGACCGGCTCGTGCGCCCCCCCGTAGCCGCGCGGGATGTGAACGTGCGGGAGCGCGTTCGCCCAGGCCGCGTCGCGGTCGCCGCGACGGTCCCCCACCATGACGGCGCTGCGCGTGCCGAACGTCACGAGCAGGTCCTCGACCATGTCGGATTTGCTCGCGATCCCGCGCGACGCGAGGCAGCGCCCCTCGTCGATCCAGCGCGACAGACCGACGTCGCGCAGCATCAGCTCGAGGTAGTCGGCGCCACAGTTCGAGGCGATCCCGAGCTTCACGCCGCGCCCCTTCAGGTCGTCGAGCGTCTCCTCGACGCCCCCGAGCAGCGCTGCGTGCCCGCGCGCGAGCAGGCGGTGCTCCTCGTCCATGCACGCGTCGAGCAGCTCGGCGCGCACCGTCGGCTCGAGGTCGGCGAACGCCCGATCGAACGACTCCGCCGCGGGCAGCCCGACCATCGCCATCCACTCGGCGGTGCTCGGCACGGCCCTCTCGATCCCGCGCTCGGCGAAGAAGCGCAGCGTCGCCGTGCGCGCGGCGTCGGGCCAGTAGCGCTCGGTGGCGACGAGGGTCCCGTCGAGGTCGAAGAGCACGGCGTCGAAGGCGAAGTCGGTCACGGGCGGGATGTTACGGACCTCCGAGTCGGGAGCGAGGGGGCGCGGCGATAGACTCGGCGCATGCTGGCCATCGCCCTGGCAATCCCCGTCCTCTTGTCGCAAGAGGCCACCCGCGAGCCGATGGCACTGCTCGAGGCGCTGACGGCGGAGCCGCGGATCGTGGGAACGGCCGGGTACGACCGTGCGCTCGCAATCGTCCAGGAGGAGCTGAGCGCCGCCGATGTCGACGTCACGATCGCCCTGACGACCACGCTCCGCGCCGTTCCGCACCGCTCGGACGTCGAACTGTTCGAGGACGCCATCGTCGACACCCCGTTCGCGGGGCTGCGCGAGCGGTGGGACCCCGACGCGGTGCCGACGCAGCCGCACCCCGCCGCCTATCCCTGGAACTGCGAGCGCGCCAACTTCCGCGGGCCGATCGTCGACTGCGGCACAGGAGCCACGAGCGACTTCGAGGATCTCGCGGCGTACGGGATCGACCCGTCCGGCGCCGTGGCTCTCGTTCGGGTTCCGAGCTCGTCCCGCGAGCGGAAGGACGACATCCGATCCATCGCGGTTCGCGCTGGTCGAGCGGGCTGCGTCGCGCTCCTCGTGGCACCGCTCGAGCCCGGGCTCGCCCGCGACGACTTCGTCCTCGAGGACACCGCCCCCCCGTTCGCGATGCGACGGAAGCTCGCCGCCCCGCGCCTCGCCCTCCCCACCGCGCCGATCCGATCCGTCGAAGCGGTCGCGATCACGGAGCGGCTGCGCGCAAAGCGGGTACGCGGCGCCGACGGGAGAGGCACGACCGTACGAGCGGGGCCCGGCCCCGTTGAGGCACGGGTCGCGATCGAGTGTCCCGTCGAGGAGATCGGCGGCCCCCTCATGCTCTTCTGTCCACCGAAGTCCGACGAAGCGACTGAGCAGCGCGCGGGGCGGGCGCTCGCGATCAACCTCGAGGAGCGCCCCGACCAGCTGCTGGGCGGCGCGCTCCCGCTAGCGGCCGCGATCTTGGCCGCGACCCGCGGCCCCGATGTGGAGGGAAGCTCGCGACGATTCGTCCTGTTCGCCCCCTGGTCCGAGATCGAAGGGACGATCGATTGGACGAACGTCGAGGGTGGCGACCCGAGCCAGGTGGTCTTGCCCGACGAGGTCCTCGGGGTGGACGGCGCGCCGCCCCTGATCAACGAATCGGTCGCGCGCCTCTCGAAGCGTCTCGACGGCGGATTACCTTTGCGGCTCGGCGCGATGAGCGACTGGATCGAGCGCGCGATGCGCCCTCCTGAACCCGCGGGCCGCTGACCCTCCGTGGCGATCCTCATCCGCTTCTTCGGCCGCTTCCTGCGGTACCGCACCTCGCTGGTGCTCGGGCTCCTGTGTATCCCGATGGCGCAGCTCGCGGACGTCGGAGTGACGCTGCTCGTCGGGGACGCGCTCGATCGCGCCCAGGAGGCGAGCGACGCGGAGTGGATGCGGCGCGTGCTGCTGCTGATGGGCGCGTACGCGATGTGCCACTGCGTCCTGCGCTTCTTCCAGCGCTGGCTGATCGTCGTCGTCTCGCGCAAGGTCGAGGTCGACCTCAAGAACGAGCTGTTCGCCAAGCTCACGTCGCTGCCGTTCGCGTTCCACGACCGGAGCCGCTCGGGCGACGTCGTCTCGCGGCTCACGAGCGACGTCGAGGCGGTGCGCATGTCGCTCGGGCCCGGGCTGATGTACGCGCTGGGCGCGATCATCATCGTCCCGATCAGCCTCGTGATCCTGTTCACGATCCAGCCGCTGCTGACGCTCGCGATGGTCCTCCCGATCCTCGGGATGGGCGTCACGATGAAGGTGCTCTCCAGCCGGCTCGACAAGCACTCGGTCGCCGTGCAGGAGTCGATCGCGCAGATTTCGCACCGCGCCCAGGAGAACTTCGGCGGGATCCGCGTCGTCAAGGGCTACGCGCGCGAGGACCAGCAGGCGGGGCTGTTCGAGGACACGAGCCTCGTCAACCGCGACAACCAGATCGCGCTCGGCCGCGCGCGCGGGCTGATGCACGCCGCCGTCAACGGCTCGTTCGACCTGACGTTCGCCGTCATCCTCTTGGTCGGCGGGCTCGCCGCCGTGGACCGGACGCTGCAGGTCGGCGACCTCTTCAAGTTCATCGACCTCACGATCAAGGCGTTCTGGCCGATGATCGCGATCGGCTGGGTGCTCGGGATGCTGCCGCGCGCGATCGCGAGCGCGCATCGCATCGAAGAGCTGCTCGACGAGGTCAACCCGATCCAGGACGGCGACGTCGAGGTCGAGCCGGACGCGATCCGGGGCGCACTCGCGTTCGAGGACGTGTCGTTCACCTACGAGCGCGGGACCCGGCCCGCTCTGGACGGCGTCTCGTTCAGCGTCGGCGCCGGCGAGACGCTCGGCGTCGTCGGGCCGACCGGCTCCGGCAAGTCGACCCTCCTCAACCTCGTCGGGCGTCTGTTCGAGGCCCAGGGCGGGCGGATCCTGCTCGACGGCATCCCCACGCGCGACCTGAAGCTCGGGGTGCTCCGCGGATCGCTCGGCTACGTGCCGCAGGACTCGTTCCTGTTCAGCGAGCCGTACGACGAGAACATCCGGTTCGGCGCCGACGATCCGCTCTCGGACGACGACGTCGACGCGCTGATCGAGCGCGTCGCGATGACCGACGAGGTGGCCGAGTTCCCCAAGGGCAAGAAGACCTTCATCGGCGAGCGCGGCGTAACACTCTCGGGCGGGCAGCGCCAGCGCACGTGTATCGCGCGCGCCCTCGCGCGCGATCCGAAGGTCCTGGTGCTCGACGACTGCCTGTCGGCCGTCGACACCGAGACCGAGCGCGAGCTCCTCGGGAGCCTCCGGAGCGCCGGCCGCGGGCGCACGGTGCTCGTCGCGGCGCACCGCCTGTCGTCCGTGCGCGAGGCCGACCGGATCGTGGTGCTCGACGCGAACGGGCGAGTCGAGGCGATCGGGACGCACGACGAGCTTCTGGCGCAGCCGGCCGGCTGGTACGCGTCGACCTGGGAGCAGCAGCAGCGCGCCGAGTCGATCTCGGCCGAGGTCGCGAACGAGATGGGAGGCGCTGCGTGAGCGAAGCCCTCGAGGTCGACCGGAGCGAGCTCGTCGCCACGAAGGCGTGGGACCACTCGCTCTTCAAGCGGCTGCTCGCCTACGCGCGTCCGCACGCGAAGCTGTTCGCGGCGAGCTTCGGCGTGCTGATGCTCCTGTTCGCCGGCGAGCTCCTCGGCACGTGGATCTGGCGCAACGCGATCGACGGACCGGTCGCGGGCGCAGCCGGGGCCGACGAAAAGGGTCCGTACGTCGATGCGCTCATCGGGTGGGTGCTCGCCTACCTCGGCCTCGTCGCGGCGATGACCGTCCTGCGGTACTTCGAGACCGCGACGCTCACGAGGACCGGCCAAGCGGTCGTGCACGATCTGCGCAGCCGGGTCTTCCGCCACATCCAGCGGCTCGACCTGCGCTTCTTCGACCAGCGTCCGACCGGCTCGCTCGTAACGCGCGTGACGACCGACATCGAGAACCTCTCCGAAATGTTCACGTCGGGCGTCGTGGTGCTGTTCTTCGACCTGATCAAGGTGAGCGTCGTGCTCGCCGCGCTCTTCACGATCAACGTGAAGCTGGCGCTGATCACGCTGCTGACGACGCCGCTGCTGATCGGCGTAAGCCTCGCCTTCCGCGGGGGCGCGCGCCGCGCGCACCGGGAGGTCCGCGCGCGGCTCGCCAAGCTGAACGGCTACCTCCAGGAGGTCCTGAACGGAATCCGCGTCGTCCAGGTCTTCCGCCGCGAGGACCGCGTGGCCGGCCGCTTCGGCGACGCCCTCGGCCGCTACTTCCAGGCGAACAAGCGCACGATCTTCCTGTTCGCGCTGTTCTTCCCGGCGATGTCGCTGACGGTCTACGTCATCCAGGGCGCGGCGCTCTACGCCGGCGTGGTCGCGATCATCGGCGAGACGCTCACGTACGGCGAGTTCGTGCAGTTCTGGCTGCTCCTCAACATGCTCGTCCGCCCCATCCGCGAGCTGGGCGAACGCTACAACGTCCTCCAGAGCGCGTTCGCCTCCGCCGAGCGGATCTTCCAGGTCCTCGACACGGAGACGAACGTCATCGAGCCGTCCGAGCCGCAGGCGATCCCTGCGCCCCCTGGGACGCCGGCCCACGTCCGATTCGAGGACGTCGAGTTCAGCTACGTGCAGAACGCCCCCATCATCAAGGGCGTCAGCTTCGAGATCCCGCCCGGCAAGACCGTCGCGGTCGTCGGGGCGACGGGCGCCGGCAAGTCGACGCTCGTGAACCTCCTGCTGCGCTACTACGACGTCGACGCGGGGCGCATCACGTTCGACGACGTCGACGTGCGGGACGTCGCCCTCGACGACCTGCGCTCGCGCTTCGGGCTCGTGCTACAGGAGGACTTCCTGTTCGCCGGCACCGTCCGCGACAATCTCGTGATGGATCGCAGCGGCGTGACGAGCGATTCGCTCCAGGAGGCGCTGGACGCGGCGCAGGCAAGGGATCTCGTGACGCGCCTCGACGGCGCGCTGGAGGCGGAGGTCGCCGAGCGCGGAGCCACGTTCTCGACGGGCGAGCGCCAGCTCCTCGCCATCGCCCGCGCTCTCGCGGCGCGCCCTGACATCGTGGTCCTCGACGAGGCCACCGCGGCCGTCGACAGCGCCACCGAACGACAGATCGAGCGCGCGACCCAGGAGCTCCTCAGCGATCGCAGCGCGCTCGTCATCGCGCACCGGCTGTCGACGATCCGCAACGCGGACGAGATCCTCGTCATGGCGCGCGGCGAGATCCGTGAGCGCGGCACCCATGAGGAGCTGCTCGCGAAGGGCGGCCTCTACGCGAAGCTGCACGCCCTGCAGTTCGAGGACGCCCTTCGCGAGCAGCTCCTCATGGGTGCCGCGCTCACGGATCTCGCCGCGCGCCATGACGAGGATCTCGTCCGCGTTGCGGATCGTCGACAGCCGGTGCGCGATGACGAGCGCGCT
>JBCCSK010000204.1:0-10428 GCA_039200205.1 Planctomycetota bacterium | reverse complement strand
GCCGATGCCTGATCTCCGTCCGAAGCGCCGTGCGACTGCCGCCGAGGCGGCGATCCTCGTCGGCCTCCTCTGCCTTGCACTGGCGTCCTGTACCGTCGATCGGGTCTGGGTCGATCACGACGACGCGTACACGTTCCCCCGGGCCGGGACCTACGCATGGGTCGACCGCCCGTCCGCGGGCGACGACCTGACCGCCGGTCGGATCGAGTCCGAGGTCGACGCGGCGCTCCAGGCGCGCGGCTTCCAGCGCGTGGACGACGGGTCGGCGGACCTGCTCGTCACGGGCCTCGTCGACTCGCGCTCCGAGATTCGCACGTCGTCGAGCGGCGCGACCGTCGGCGTCAGCCGCCGCACGAGCCGCGGCCGAGTCGGCGTCATGACCAGCCCCACGACGCGCGTCTACGAGGTCGGGATCCGGATCCTGATCGTCGAGATCTCCGACGCGGAGACCGAGATGGTCGTCTGGCGCGCGGTCGCGGAGGACTCCGAGACGAACGATCCCGAGCGAAGCGCGCGTGGGATCGAGACAGCCGTGACGAAGGCACTCGAAGACTTCCCTCCGCGGGTCGGCGAAGGCGATGGCCCGTAGGGTTCCCCGCTCCAAGCTCCTCGTCCTCGGCAGCGCGCTCCTCCCATTGGCGGGCTCGAGCTGCGTGACTGCGCCCGACGAGCCGCAGTCCCTGCCCTTCGCGACGAATCCGGCGCCCTCGGCCCTGGGCATGTCGTCCGTCGACGCCACCGCGAATGGCGAGACACCGTGGCGACGCTTCGGCCTCGCGGCCGGCGGAGTCCTCGCAGGAGTCGACAGCTCGGTCCGGCTCGGCCTGCAGGGCGTGGGCGTCGAGGTCGACCTGGAGGATGCTCTGGATCTCGACAGCTCGACGACGACCTTGCGCGCCGAGCTGTTCTGGCGCTACACGGAGAACAAGCGCCACCGGGTCGACCTGTCCTGGGTCGACGTCCGCCGGAACAGCTCGACCGAGCTCGGGCGGGACATCGATCTCGGCAACGGAACGACGCTTCCGCTGGGCAGCCAGGTCTCGACCACGCTCAACCTCAGCATCCTGGCGCTGCAGTACAGCTACTCGTTCTTCCAGGACGAGCGCTTCGACCTCGCGCTCTCGGGTGGACTCTACATCACCCCCATCGACTTCAGCATCCGGGCCAGCGGCGCCTCCGAGATCTCGGAGGACTTCGACGTCGCGGCCCCGCTCCCGGTCGTCGGCCTGCGGATGGACTTCGCGCTGACGCCGCGCTGGTCCCTGCGCAGCGACCTGAGCGTCTTCTACCTGGAGATCGCGGACTACACGGGCTCGATCGTGAACTGGATCTCGGGCGTCGAGTACCAGGCGTGGGACCACGTCGCACTCGGCCTCGCCGTGGACTCGTTCAGCGTCGGTGTCGACCAGGAGGGTACGACGGACTTTCCAGGCGTCGACCAGGCGGGCTCGGTCAACTTCGACTACCTCGGGCTGTTCATGTATCTCAAGACGGCCTGGTAGCGCCAGCGACGTAGGTCGCGGGTTCTCGCTGCGCGGCCGTACCATCCAGCGCGTGCGCCGAAGCGCCCCTACGAGTCCCCACCGAGCGCGCCGCGTGCCCTGGCTGATCGCCGCGTCGATCGCGCTGTCGTGCGGCGGCCCTGAGCTCTACATCGAGAACGACGTCTTCGCACCCGGCGGCGACTCCGACGAGAACTACACGCACGGGACGCGGATCCAGTACACGTTCCCGGCGGCGGAGGCGCCCGCTTGGTCCCAGCCGGTCATCAACTGGCTCAACCCGTTCCGCTGGGAGCAGGCGACAGAGATCGGCCTCACGATCGGCCAGCAGATCTTCACGCCGCAGGACCTCTCGCGCTCCGACGTGATCGAAGACGACCGCCCCTACGCCGGCTGGCTCTTCGGCGGCATCGCGCGCTACGACTGCACGTACGACGAAGACGACGAGCACCGCCGCGATACCCAGGTCACGACCGAGTACGCGGTCGGCGTGCTGGGGCCACCGAGCCTCGGCGAGCAGTTCCAGACCTGGTTCCACGACATCTTCGGATCGACCGAGCCGATGGGCTGGGACAACCAGCTCGACACGGAGCCGACCGTGATGATGAGCCTCCAGCGCCAAGATCGGATCTGGGCCGATCGCGCGTGGGCCATCGACTTCGACCTCCTGACGCGCTTCGGCGCGAGCGTCGGCACGCCGGTGACGAACGCGTTCGTCGGCGGGATGTGGCGCGCGGGCTGGCAGCTACCGCGCGACTTCGCCGCGACCCCGACCAACCCGTCGCTTTCCTACACGGCGCTCAGCCGGCGCTCCGAGAAGCCCGTCTCGGCGTACGTCTTCGCGGGCGTCGTCGGCCGAGGCGTCGCCTACAGCTCGTTCCTCGACGGCAACCTCGTCGCGGACAGCCACTCCGTGACGCGCGAACCGTGGGTCGGGGACTTCGAGTACGGAGGGGCCGTCCAGGTCGGACGCTTCCGGGTCGGACTGACCATCGTCGAGCGCACCCCCGAGTTCGAGGAGCGCGACGAGAACCACGTCTTCGGCTCGCTCCACATCTCGTGGACTCTGGTGCGCTGATCGACGCGTCAGCCCTCCGGCGCGAGCTCGGAAAGCAGTCGCTGGATGATCTTGCGGCTCGTGAATCCCTCCGACTCGGCCGCGAACGTCGTGACGACGCGGTGCATCAGGACCGGCTCGGCCACGGCGACGACGTCCTCCAGGCGCACCATGTAGCTGCCGTGGAGCGCGGCGCGGGCCTTCGCCCCGAGGATCAGGTATTGGACGGCGCGCGGTCCGGCGCCCCAGCTCACGAGCCCCTTCAGCCAGTCCGGCGCCTCGTCCCCGCCCGGGCGCGTCCGTCGCACGAGCACGGCCGCGAACTCGAAGACGTGTTCGGGTACGGGCACGCGGCGGACGAGCTCCTGCAGCGCGCGCACGCGCGCCCCGTCGACGATGTGCTCGAGCGCGGGCGGCTTGCCCGCGGTCGTCGCGCGTCCGATCTCGATCTCCTCGGCGAGCGTCGGGTAGCCGACCTCGATCATGAACATGAACCGGTCGAGCTGCGCCTCGGGCAGCGGGTACGTGCCCTCCTGCTCGATCGGGTTCTGGGTCGCGAGAACGAAGAAGGGCTCGTCGAGGAGGTACGGCCTCCCCACGACCGTGACGCGGTGCTCCTGCATCGCCTCGAGCATGGCGGCCTGGGTCTTCGAGGGCGCGCGGTTGACCTCGTCGGCGAGCACGATGTTCGCGAAGATCGGACCGTGGACGAACTCGAAGTCGCGTCGCCCCGACTCTCCCTGCTGCAGGATGTCGGTCCCCGTGATGTCCATCGGCATCAGGTCCGGGGTGAACTGGATCCTGCTGAACGACAGGTCCATCGTCTCGGCGAGCTTCGACACGAGCAGCGTCTTCGCGAGCCCGGGCACCCCCATGAGGAGCGCGTGCCCCTGGGCGAAGAGGCAGATCGCGAGCTGCTCGATCACCGAGCGCTGGCCGACGATGACCTTGCCGAGCTCGTCGGTGATGCGCCGGTAGTCGTCGCGCAGCGAGTCGATCGCAGCGACGTCGTCGGCGCCGAGCTCGGGGGTGGTCGAGGGATTCGTCTGGGTCATCGAGGTTCGGCGGCGTTCGTCGGGACGCGGCGTCATCGAACTCGACGACGCGGTGGGGCTAGCGGGCGGGATCTTCCTCGGCCCAGGTCTCCCATGGTGCGGTGAAGTAGGCGAACCGCCCCCCGAGTCCCCCGTCTTGAACGAATCTCTTGTACGCGGCGAGACCGGACTCTCCGACGAGCGCGCGGATCTCGGCCCGGTGCTTGGCACGATTCGCGAGGAAGATCTCGCCGAGCTCCTCGTCGCTCGTCTCGCCCGCGGACCAGAGCTGGGTCATCTGACGGTTCCGGTCGTTCTGGAGCGCGAGCAGGCTGCTCAGCTCGCCCGCATCCGCCGACCCCAGCTGGAGGTCGACCGAGAGCCGCGACACGGACGCCGCGAGGTTCGCGTCCACCGCGTCGTACTCCTCGTACGAGGCGTCAGCCTCCACCCGACGCTCCTCGAGCTCACGCTCCCACTCGGCGGCCTCCTTGTCCTCTTCGAGCTTCGCGACGACCCGACTGACCTCGTCGAAGAACACGCGCTCGCCCGCCGGGTCGAGGTTCGAGAGGGTCGCCGCGAGGTCTGCGGGCGGATCGTCCACGATCGCGGGCCGCCGCCCTTCGCGCGGTGCGGCGGAGAGCTGGGCGACGCGCATCTGGAGCGCCTCGATCTCGTCCTCGAGCCGCGCGACCGCCATGCGGACATCGGTGTGATCTTCCTGGCCGCCAGACGCCGCCGCACCCGCTCGGTCGACGCGCGGCACGGCGGGCGTGGTCGACGTCGCGGCAGATCCGCGGAGGCCTGCGGCCAATAGACTCACGAGCGCCGAGACGACCGCGGAGACGAATACGATGGGGAGAAGTGATTTCATGGGTGCCCGACGGCCGAGACTTTGCGCTCGCGGCGGGAACCCCGGCGCGTCGGGCGGCATTGTCACCTCATGCAGCGACTCCCCGTCACGGTCCTCTCCGGCTTCCTCGGATCGGGGAAGACGAGTCTCCTTTCGCACCTCCTGGCGAACCGTGAGGGGCGCCGGATCGCCGTCCTCGTCAACGAGATGAGCGAGCAGGGCCTCGACGGAAAGCTCCTCCTCGCCGCCCGGGACGCGGGAATCGAGGTCCGCGAGAGCGAGGAGCGCCTGGTCGAGCTCTCGAACGGCTGCATCTGCTGCACGCTGCGCGAGGACCTCCACGAAGAGGTCGGCCGCATCGCAGAGGACGGGAGCTACGACGCCCTCGTCATCGAGTCGACCGGCATCTCCGAGCCGCTGCCGGTGGCGCAGACCCTCTCGCTGGAACTGGAGGACCTGCCGTCGGTGGCCGACCGCGTCGCGGTCGATGCGATGGTCACCGTCGTGGACGCGTCGGTCTTCCTCGACGAGATGGGTGCCGGCGACGACATCGTCGACCGCGGCTGGCAGGACGACGAGACCGACCGACGCTCCGTCGCGCAGCTCATGGCAGAGCAGGTCGAGTTCGCGACGATCGTCATCGTGAACAAGACCGACCTGGTCGACGAGGCAGGACTCGCGCGGGTCGAGTCGTTGGTCGCCGACCTCAACCCCTCAGCGACCGTCCTGCGAGCCGAGTACGGGCGGCTCCCCCTCGACCAGGTCCTCGACACGGAGGGCTTCGACCTCGAGGAGGCCCAGTCCGCGCCGGGCTGGGTCCAGGCGCTCACCGACGACCACACGCCCGAGAGCGAGGTCTTCGGCCTGGGCTCCTACGTCTTCCGCGCGCGGCGCCCGCTCCACCCGGCCCGCTTCATGGACTTCCTGCGGTCGCCGCTGATGCGCAGAGTCCTGCGTTCGAAGGGGTTCCTCTGGATCGCGTCGCGGCCCCGCTGGAAGGTCCTCGTCCAGACGGCGGGGCAGCAGGCGTCGGTCCAGCCGGCGGGAACCTGGTGGGCGCTCGTGCCGAAGGACGAGTGGCCGGCCTCGGGCGAGGTCCGCCGTCACATCGACGCCGTTTCGGACGACATCTTCGGCGACATGCGCCAGGAGCTCGTCCTGATCGGCGTGGACCTCCCCCACGAGGAGCTCGAGGCGGCTCTCCAGGCGGCGCTCCTGACCGACGAGGAGCTCGCCGCCGGCGAGGACGCCTGGCTGCAGATGGACGACCCGCTCCCAAGCTGGGACGCTGCGGAAGAGGCCCACGAGCACGCCGACGCGGACTGAGGCGAACGCTGCACCGAGGCCGATAGGGCCCCCGTGCAGACGCGCTTCGCCCAGATCCTCTTCGCCGAACTCCTCGCCTTCTGGAGCTTCGTCCTCGGCGGCCTCGCCGTCCTGGGCGGGTCGATGACCAGGTCCGGGCACAGCCGGCACCCGGTCACCCTCTCGTGGTCGCTGGTCGCAGCGTTCGCGCTCCTCGCGCTGTTCCTTGCGCGCGCCGCGACCTCGCGCCTACGACTGGCGTTCGCCGCGCGCTCCGAAGCGAGCTGACGGCCGCACGAGCGACGCGCTGCGAATCAGGACGCGCGCGTGTAGACGTGCGTCATCATCTTGAACTCGCTCCCGTCGGGCATCGTCATGTACATCTCGAAGACGCGCTCGTCGGGCCCCTTGTGAACCTCGGTGGTCCTGTACTCGGCTTCCGCCTTCAGCATGCAGTCGAACGCGCGCCCGCGCATGACGAGCGTGTCGCCCTCGTAGGCACCGCGGAAGCAGAAGAACGACGGTGACATCGTGTCGACCCAGGTCGACACGTACTCGCCCTTGTCCGGCTCATAGCCGAGACTGGAGTGGCCGCGGTACGCCTGTCCCATGAAGTTGGACTCGTAGACGCCGGTCGTCCAGAAGTCGCCGAACGACTCGATCGTCTCCTTGGCATCGACGACCATCGGCGGCGCCGAAGGGTCGGGGTCCATGTAGAACGTGCTCTTCACGTTCCAGACGCCGGCGTTCTCTCGAAGTCGGCTGTGCTCCGCGGTCGGCTTGGGGAACTCCATCTGCTCGGTCATCGAACTCGCTCCTCCTGCGCTGGTGGCAGGGATTCGGGGAAGAGGCCGATCAGTGTAGCGGCGGGGCACGAACCCAGGCCGTTCTCGGACACGCAACGTGTCCTGTCACTCGCCCGTTAGACGCCTCGACTCGAGTTCAAGAACTCCTCGGAGTTCCAGCCCACGCCCGCGGCTCCAACGGGCGGCACTTCGAACCGAGGGTCGGCCGACCTCACGAACGTGATCGTGGTGTGCCCCCACAGCTGATTCCTCATCGAGTTCTGCCAGAGCAGGTCGAGGATGATGTGGGCGGATCGCTCGTCACGGCGAAAGAACGTGTCGAAGGAATCGAGGACGATGAGGAGGTCTTCCCCGAAGGTCTCGGGCAAACCACCCAGGCAGTCGTTGAGAGCGTCCAGATTGCGCCCGTAGTACCCCGGGAACTTCAGCACCCTGGCGACGAGCGTGTGGAAGGACTCCTCGTCCTCGGACTCCAGGTCCATGGGGAGCACGAGGTATCCGAGACTCCTCATCTCCTCGACGTCACGGGTCAGCAGTGAAGCGCTGTGGTAGAGCGCGATCGGCCCGCGCTTCAGCGTGTCGAAGTCGAGCCGCTTCCAGTCTTCCGAGTCTTCCTTGAAGATCACCATACGTCGTCTCCGGGCCGCTCGGCCGCATGCTCAGGGCAAGGTACGGCGCGAGTGCGATCACCGACAGGAGTGTGCCAGGGCTTCGAGGACCGAAGCGCGAAATGGAGCGAGATGCGGAGCTTCGAGTGCCACGGTAGGCACACGCGCTGCACGATCGACACGAGGAACCGCAGATGGACGATCCCCCTCCGCAGCTCTTCTTCGAGGTCTTCGAGTCGCTCCCGCGCCAGGGCCCAGGGAATCGCCCGTCGACGGCGAAGGCACTCGCGCACTGCGGGGATCTCCCCTCTCGCCCGCGCATCGCCGACCTCGTTTGGTCCGAGGGCGCGATCTACAACGTCGGCCTGGGCGCCGCACTCGCGACGAGCCTCGACCTCCTGCGTCCCGGCGGCTACTTCGTCTTCACGGACGCGGTGTGGCGCACGGACGACGTGGCACCTGAAGTGAGGGCGGCCTTTTCCGACGCCCCGACCATGGGGAAGGTCAGCGACGCACTGGACGCGATCGAGAGGAGCGGCTTCGAGCTCGTCGAGCACTTCACGCTGCCGGAGGAAGCGTGGTGGGACGACTTCTACAAGCCGATGCTCCGCCGCATCGAGCGGCTCCGAACGAGACACGCGGGCGACGACGAGACGCTCGCAGCGCTCGATGAGCTCGCGGCGGAACCGGAGATGCATCGGAAGTACGGTGATTCGTACGCCTACGAGTTCTTCGTGGTCCGCAAACCGGCGGTCGTCGACCTCGAATCAACGCGCTAGAACCCACAGCGACCGAGTGTCGGGCTCCGGCTCGCGGTCCCGTGGTACCGTCCCTGGGACTCGGGCCCTCCCCACGCCACAGCCCACGTGACTCCGACACTCCCCTCCGCGCCGCTTCGCGTTCACGCGGTCGCAGCGCTCGTCCTTCTCCCGCTCTCCCTCGGGCTGCTGCACGGCGACGCCGTGTCGCACGAAGCCGGCGACACGGACCGACCCGACTTCGCCGCGCTCCGCGCCGAGGGCGCGCGCCGCTCGAAGGTCCTCGGCGGCGGCGACACGGCGGACGCGGAGCCCGCGCGAAGGGGCGGTCTCGACGCGTTCCGCGCCGACATCGAACCGATCCTCCGCGCCGCCTGCTTCGAGTGCCACGGGCCGGACAAGCGGAAGGGCGGCGTTCGCATCGACGAGCTCGACGCCGACCTCGTCGACGGCGACGACGTCGACTGGTGGCTCGACGTGCAGGCGGTCCTCGCGAACGGCGAGATGCCGCCCGAGAGCGACGAAGAGCGACTGACGGAGGAGGACCGCGGACGCGTCGTGGAGTGGCTCTCGAACGAGATCCAGTACGCGTCGGTCGCCAGGCGGGCGTCGCACGAGCACTCGCCCTTCCGAAGGCTCACGCGCTACGAGTACGGCTTCGCACTCCAGGACCTGCTGGGCGTGGCGCGTTCGTTCGGCGACGACCTTCCGCCGGACCCCGTGTCCGAGGACGGCTTCCAGAACAGCTCCGAGGTGCTGCACCTTTCCGCGTCGCAGCTGGAGGCGTACCTCGAGACGAACCGCGCGGCGTTCCACGAGGCGGCCGCGCTGGGACCGAAGCCGACGCCGCTCCACTGGAGCGTGTCGATGGAAGCCGCGGGTGCCGTCGAATGGAAACGCCAGGAGGATCAGCTGAACGGCCTCCGGAAGAAGCACGCGAACGATCTCGAGACGCTCGTGGCGGAGGAGGCGAAGCGGCGCGAGCGACTCGCGAAGCGCCCGAACGGCGTGCACTACGAGGATCGCGCGTCGGGCAGGTTCGCGCGGGCGACGTGGGGCTACAACGGCGCCAAGCGGGCCTGGGCACCGAGCGAAGAGCTGACGGAGCAACCTCCGGGCTCGGACGTCGTCGCCGTCCTCCCCGCGGGCGGCGGGCTGATCGTCGAGCTCGGCGATCGACTCCCCGAGCTCGGAACGATGCGCGTCCGCGTGCGCGCCGAGCGCGCGGATGCGGAGGACGCGCGCCCCGCGAGCCTGCGCCTGATGTTCGGCTGGCAGGCGAGCAACGACTCGAACGCCGTGTTCCGCGCCGCCGAGGACGTTCTCGTCGACGCTCCGCCGGGCGCGCCGCGCACCTACGAGTGGCAGATCCCCGTGAGCCGCCTCTACCCGCGCAACCTCGCGCGCGGCGTCAACGTGATGGGCGACCTCCCGAGCCCGTCGGAGTACATCAAGCTCGTCAACGCGTCGCTCTCGGGCCGGCCCCTCCACCTTCACCACGTCGAGGTCACCGCGCCGCTGGTCGAGGCCTGGCCGCCCGCGTCGCGCGCGCGGCTCTTTCACGCCGAGCCAGGCGACGAGGAGGCGACCGCTCGGGCCGCCGTCGAGCGGTTCCTCGCGCGCGCGTGGCGCCGGCCGCTGATGGAGGCCGAGGTCGACAACAAGGTCGCGCTCTTCCGCTCCCTCCGCCCCGCGTTCGACTCCTTCGAGGAGGCCGTCCTGGAGGTGCTCGCGGTCGGCCTCGCGTCGCCGCACTTCCTCTACGTCACGCCCGAGGCAAAGGACGGCGAACTCTCCGGCACGAGCCTCGCGACGCGGCTCGCGCTGTTCCTTTGGTGCAGCGTTCCCGACGACGAGCTGCTCGCACACGCGAAGGCAGGCGACCTCGCGCAGCCCGAGGTCCTGGCGGCGCAGATCGACCGCATGCTCGCCGACGCGCGCGCCGAGCGCATGCCGCGCGTCTTCGTCCACCAGTGGCTCGACCTCGAGCTGATGGACAACCTGAGCGTGGACCGCAAGGTCCACCGGGGCTTCGACGCGCGGCTGAAGGAGGCGATGGAGCGCGAGCCGGTGGCGTTCTTCGAAGAGCTGCTCCGCGCCAATGCGAGCGTGCTGGAGCTCGTCCACTCGGACTTCACGATGGCGAACGAGCGCCTCGCGAAGCACTACGGCCAGGAGGGCGTCGTCGGGAACCACTTCCGGCGGATCGCGCTCGATCCCGACGCGCACCGCGGCGGCATCCTCGCCCAGGCCGGTCCGATGGCGATGAACTCGGACGGCGAGCACTCGCACCCGCTCAAGCGCGGGATCTGGATGCTGGAGAACCTGCTCGACGACCCGCCCCCTCCGCCGCCGCCGGCCGTGCCCGAGATCGACCTCGCCGATCCGCGCGTGCTGGAGATGACGCTCAAGGAGCGCATCGAGGACCACCGCAACCACCCGGCGTGCATGTCGTGCCACGCGAAGATCGACCCCTGGGGCGTCGCGTTCGAGAACTTCGACGCG
>JBCCSK010000203.1:0-10473 GCA_039200205.1 Planctomycetota bacterium | reverse complement strand
GGCGCGCCTCGACGCGCGCCGGCTCCTCAGCCGCACGGAACGCGGCCTCGACGGCCTCGCGGAGTCGGCGGAGCTCGTCGGCCTGAGCCTCGTCGTCGCGGCGCGCCGAGCGCACGAGCTCCGAGACGCGGCGCTCGAACTCGGCGCGCTCGTCGGCTGCGGCGCGGCGCTCGGCGGCGAGCGCTGCGCGCGCATCGCCCGCGACGCGCTCGGCCTCGACGAGGCGCTCTCGGAAGCGGGCTCGTTCGCGCGAGGATGCGTCGACGAGGACGTCCAGCTCCCCCGCGCGACGCGAGACGCGAGCCTCGGCATCGGCGAGGCGCTCCTCCAGCGCGGCGACCGCGGACGCTCGCTGCTCGGCCTCGGCACGCGCGAGCTCGAGCTGCTCTCGCGCGTCGCGTGCGGCGCCCTCGATCGCGCGGCGTCCCTCGTCGATGCGCTCGGCGAACGCGGCGCGTTCGCTCGCGTCCCCGGACGTGAGTTCTTCGATCTGCGCGACGGCGGCGCCGAGCTCTCCGCTCACCGCCGCTTCGATCGCTCGGACACCGGTCTCCGCCTCGTCCCGCACGAGCCCCGGCACGCGGACTGCCAGCGCGATCGCCGCGATGGACGCGAAGCCGAGCAGCGCGACACCGGCACGCTCCAGCGGGCGCCGGCGCGCGCGAACCTCGAGGTCGAGGATGCGCCGCTGTGCCATGAGAAGGCCCGCGGTCGTCGCCTGGCGTTCTCTTTCGGCGAGGTCCAGTCGCTGCTCGAGGTCCTGGCACAGCCCGATCAGCGCATCGCGGCTCGCGCCAGACGCGCGCACTGCGTCGGCGACCCCGTCCTCCGCGCGCCGCGCGGGCACGGCTGCGCTCACGTCGACTGATCCCAACGCCTCCGGGAACACATCGGCCAGATCGACCAGCCGCACGACGCGCACCTCGCGACGCCGACGCCGCTCCATCTCGAAGAGGAGCGTGCCGTCGTCGCAGAGGGCCGCGAGGCGCCCTTCGTCGACGCCGACCAGCAGCGCGGCTTCCGCGAGCGTCAGCGTCGTCGACGGCTCGAGCGTCTCCGCCGGATCTCGCCCGCTCCCCGCGCTCTCCCCGCCCATGCGCTCGAGTCTAGGAACCGGCGAGCACCGATCTCAACGACCTGAATTGGGTCGCTGCCCGCTCGGGCCTCTGGCACTCTTCGCGGATGTCCGAAGGGTACTCGAGCGACCACGACTACTTCGCGAGCTACGCCGACCCCGGCGTTCACCGGCTGATGATCCAGGATCACGCCCGGACGGACGCCTACAGGCGCGCGATCGAGGCGATCGCACCGGGGCGCCGCGTCCTCGACGTCGGGACCGGGACGGGGATCCTCTCGATGTTCGCGGCGCGGGCCGGCGCCTCCCACGTCGACGCCGTCGACAGCTCGTCGATCATCGACGTCGCGCGGGAGATCGCGGAGGACAACGGTCTCCACGGCCGGATCTCGTTCCACCGCGGCCGGGTCGAAGACCTCGACCTGGAGCGCGAGTACGACCTCGTCGTCTCGGAGTGGATGGGCTTCTTCGGGCTCGCCGAGCTGATGTTCGAATCGGTCGTGGACGCCCGCGATCGGCTGATGAAGCCGACCGGCCACATGCTGCCGCGGCACCTCCGCCTGTGCATCGCCCCCGTGGACGACAGCCACGTCCACCAGGACCTCGGGCTGGGTCTCTGGGAGCGCCCGGTCTACGGCCTCGACTTCTCGCGCCTGGCCGAGGTCGAGGAGCAAAGCTTCATCACGGCCGCCTGCGACCTCAAGCCGGCGTCGCTGCTCGGCCCTGCGGCGGACGTGCTCGACCTCGACCTCGACGTCGCGACGGTCAACGACTTCTTCTTCACGACCGCTGCGACGCTGCTCGTCGAGCGACGGGGCACCGTGCACGGGTTCGGCGGCTGGTTCGAGGTCGACCTCGTGCCCGGGGTCACGCTGTCGTGCTCACCGTTCGAGCCGCAGACGCACTGGCGACAGTCGTTCTTCCCCGTGCGCCCCTTCCCGGTCGAGGAGGACGACAAGATCCGGCTCGCGATGAACGCCGAGCGCACGGAGATCGGAGACCAGCGGCTCCCGATCTACTTCGTCGACGGCGAGCTCGTCCGCGACGGCACGGTGATCCACCGCTTCTTCTTCCGCCACCACGGTTCGTTCGAGTAGGCGTCAGCGTTCCTTTGCGCCGGCTTCGGGTTCCTCTCCGCCGGCTTCGGCGTACCCGAGGCCGATGAGAGCGGGCACCTGCGACTCGTCGAACTCGGACGGCAGCGGGCGCGCGGCGTCGCGCCATTTGCCGTAGGCGGCGTCGAGCTCGCCCAGGGCCGATTGCGCCTCCGGAGTGAGCTCGTCGTCCGCGAGCAGGTCCACGCTCTCGTCACGATCGCTCGCGAGGTCGAAGAGCTGGCGCGCGCTGAGGTAGTCCGCCGCGACGAGCTTCCACCGTCCGAGCCGAGCCGCGTGCGGCTTGCGGGCGCCGCGCCAGGGGAGTGCATCGCCGCTCTCCAGCGAGGGCCCGGGCTGCGTCGCCTCGCTGAACACGGCGCGCGGCGGGAGGGCGCTGCCGTCGAGCGCCGCGACGAGGCTGCGACCTCGCCCCGGGTCGGCCTCCGGCTCCGGCGTCGCGCCGAGGAGGTCGAGGATCGTCGGCGCGACGTCGACGCCCGAGACGGGCTCTGCGACCGTTCGCCCCTGACCCGAGAAGGTGCTCCGCGGCGGACGCACGAGCAGCGGGACGTGCACGTCCGACTGACCGACCCAGAGCCCGTGGTTCCAGAAGTTTCCGCGCTCCCAGAACGTCTCCCCGTGGTCGGCCGTCACGACGACGAGCGTGTCGTCGAGGATCCCGCGCGCGGTGAGGCCGGCGAGCAGCCGGCCGATCTCGCGGTCCATCCCGACGACCTCGGCGCCGTAGAGGAACGCGAGGTCGCGATCGAGGCTGCTCGGGCGCGCGTCGATCGGGGCCGCGAGCGCGGGGCGAAGTCCGCCGGAGATGACGGCCTGCTGACCGAGGGGCTCCCCGAGGACGCGCTGCTGGTGCGACCGAACGGCGCGCTCGATGTCGTCGACGTCGCCGACGGCGAGCTTCGCACCCTGCGCGAACTCCGGGAGAGGCGCATAGGGAGCGTGCGGATCGAAGTAGTGCGCGAAGAGGAACAGCCTCGCCCCGTCGGACCCGGGACGGGCGAGCACCTCGTCGACGTGCGTGAGGACGGCCTCGGTGACGGACGAGGCGCGACGCTGCGCCTGGTCGTTGCCGCCGGCGGAGATCGACTCGTCGAACGCGTCGTCGTAGTGGTGGAAGCCCTGGTCGAGGCCGGTCCGCGCGACGAGGGCGGACGAACCGACGACCGCCGCGCACCAAAAGCCCATCTCGCGCAGCGACTCGGCGAGCGTGCGATTGCCCGGGTCGAGCGCGAATCCGTTCCGAACCGCGCCGTGCCGATGCGGATAGGTTCCGGTCATCAGCGACGCGTGCGAGCTCAGGGTCGTCGCGGCCGGCGCCGTGCAGTCCTCGAAACGGACCCCCTGATCCGCGAGCGCGTCGAGGGCGGGTGTCTCGAATCGACTTCCGCCGTAGCACGACAGGTGGTCGGCACGGGTCGTGTCGAGCGTGATCACCAGGACGTGCCGGATCCCCGCCTCGTCCCCCTCGCCGCCGCACCCTGTGAGCAGGATCGCGAGCGCGGCGGTCGACGCGAGCAGGCGTGAGGGAGGGCTCATCGGGTCGGCGGTGTGTTCAGCGCGGATGAGAACGGGGTTGGTTCTCGTAGGCGTACGGTGCCCCGCGGCTAGACTGGGCGCCCGAGGGAACAACCCGGGCGCCCCTGCGATCCTAGGACGCCCGGCATGCCGGCTCCCACCCTGGCGTGCGACGTTCGTTCACACCTCGCGCGGACCGAGCCCGACGGCTCTCCTCCGCGGATCTCTCTCCACACTCCCCTTCTTCGACGTCCACCATGCTTCGTCCTCTCCTCGCCGGCTCGATCGGCGTGGGGGCCGCCGTGCTCGCCGCCGCCCCGGCCTCCGCGCAAGAACTGGAAACCGAGCTGTTCGTCCAGGGTCTCGCATCTCCTGTCGACCTGACCTTCGCTCCCGGCGACCCGTCGCGCATCTTCATCGTCGAACAGGCCGGTCGCATCCGGATCGTCGAGAACGGCACGCTGCTTCCCACTCCCTTCCTCGACATCGATCCGATCGTTCGGTCCGGCGGTGAGCGCGGCCTCCTCGGCCTCGCGTTCCACCCGGACTACCAGAACAACGGCCGGTTCTTCGTCAACTACACGAACAACGCGGGCAACACGCGGGTCGAGGAGTACCAGGTCTCCGCGACGGATCCCAACATCGCGAGCCCGACGGGCATCCAGTTCATCGCGTCGATCTCGCAGGACTTCTCGAACCACAACGGCGGCTGCATCCGGTTCGGCCCCGACGGGAAGCTCTACGTCGGCATGGGCGACGGGGGCTCGGGCAACGACCCGAACAACCGCTCGCAGAATCCGCAGTCGCTGCTCGGCAAGATGCTGCGCTACGACGTCGACCTCCCGTCGCCGTTCATCCCCGTCGACAACCCGTTCGTCGGCGATCCGGCGGTCTCCGACGCGATCTGGCACCTCGGCGTTCGCAATCCGTGGCGCTTCGACTTCGACCGCGACACCGGCGACCTCTGGATCGCCGACGTCGGCCAGAATGCGCGCGAGGAGGTCAGCTTCCTCCCGGCTGGCCTGGGCGGCCAGAACCTCGGCTGGCGCTGCAAGGAAGGCACGCGCTGCACGAATCTCTCCGGCTGCTCGTGCGCCGACGCGACGCTGATCGATCCGATCCACGAGTACCCGCACTCGCAGGGCTGCAGCATCTCGGGCGGCGTGGTCTACCGAGGCTCCGCGATCGCAGGCCTCCAGGGCACCTACTTCTTCGCCGACTTCTGCTCCAGCACGATCTGGAGCCTCGAGTACGACGGCACGAACGTCCAGAACTTCACCAACCGCACGCAGGAGCTTCGCCCCGCGACCGGGAACATCACGCAGATCGTCTCGTTCGGCGCGGACTTCGACGGTGAGGTCTACATCGTGTCCCAGTCGGGCGGCCGGATCTGGAAGATCATCGAGGCCCCGCCCCAGTGCGAGTTCACGAACTACTGCGACGCCAGCAACACGAGCCTGGGCAACCCGGCGATCATCTCGGCGGGCGGCTCGGCGAGCGTGACCGACAACGACCTGACGCTCTCGGCGTTCGGAATCCCGTTCGGCAGCACCGCGCTCTTCTTCTACGGACCGGATCAGACCTTCGAGCCGAGCGGCGCGGGCAACCTCTGCGTCAACGGCAACGCGATGATGCCGGCCATCCGCCTCTACCCGGCGCTCACGGCCGACAACCTCGGTAGCGTCGCCCGCGTGCTCGACCTGACCGACCCGAACCAGTCGACGGGCCCCGGCGCGATCGCGGCGGGCATGACCCTCAACTTCCAGTGCTACTTCCGCGATGCGTTCCCCGGCGGCCCGCCGACGTGGAACTTCACGGACGCGGTGTCGATCCTCTTCTGCCCCTGATCGAGGGACGCCACGATCGACTCACGCGCCCGCGCGTCCCCGCTCGGCCGGGGGCCGCGGGCGCGGCCCGTTCAGGCGGGCTTCTTCCCCTTGCCCTGCAGGTCGAGGTTCGCCTGGAAGATCTCGCTCATCAGCTCCTTCTTGATCTCCGCGCGAGAGTCCCCGTCCTCGAGGCCCTGGACCTCGCGGAACACCGATGCGACGCCCGGATCGATCGACTTGACGCTTCGCAGCCGCGCGATCTCCTGCTCGGTGCGCTCCAGTGAAGACGTGAGCTTGGCGATGCGACGGTGGAGCTGTTCGACTTCCTTGCTGGACGAGTCGGAGTTCTCGCCGGGCGTCGCGGCGGCCAGCTCGGCGATCTGCTCGTTCGCCTCGGCGAGCTCGGCCTCCCACTTCTGGCGCTCGGCCTCGACCGCACGTCCGATGATCTCGTCCGCGACGGTGTCGGCCGCCGACGCGAGGTCCTCGCCGCCGGCGACGAGACCCTCCAGGCGCTGGCGGTAGCCCATCACCTCGGCGCGCGCGAGCAGCTCCTCGATGTCGTCGCGGCTGACGGGCTTCCGCTCCCGCTCGTAGAGCTGGTACAGCTCCGTCTGGATGCACCGGTCTCCGCCGCCTGCGTCCGCGACCGTGAGGCCTTCCTCGGCCACGCGCTCGAGGGTGGTCATCGACTTCGCCCCGGGATCCTGGTTGTGCGAGAGCCCGATCGAGAGCGTGATGCGGATCGTGCGTCCGTCGATCCCGAACTGGAGCGCGCGCGCCCCCCGCAGGATCCGATCGGCGAGCGCCTTGGCAGCCTCGGGCAGCGTGTGCGGGATCAGCGCCAGGAGTCGATCGTCGAGGACCGCCCCGAGCAGGTCGCCGTCGCGCGTCTCGGCCTTGATGAGATCGATGACCGCGTCGAGGATCGTCTCCTTCGCCTCGAACCCGTGGACCGTCTGAATCTGGGTCAGGTGGTCCACCTGGATGAGCATGCACGCGATCGGGTACGTGTAGCGACCCGCGCGCTCGAACTCGACCTGCATCAACGCGCTGACCTCTTCCTTGGTGAAGAGACCGCGCCCGGATCGACTGAAGCTGGCGATGGCAGAGTTCGACATGCGCGCCTGCCGGGGGACGAACGACCGGCGACTCCGCGTTGAGATCGACGCGGCGCAGGCGGGCCCTTGAGGCGCTGGAACGGCGAGCGCCAGAGGGTCTCCATGCGGGAAGTCCGCCCCGAGCTCAGCGGCCGAGAGAGGCCAGGAACGCCACCAGATCGCGCATCTCGCGTCGAGACAGGTGGCTCGAGACGTCGGCCGGCATCGCCGAGACGTCGCGCCGGCGAGCGGAGATCTCGTCGGGCGTGAACTCGTACTGCTCCTTCTCGCGGTCCTCCAGAACGAGCAGCTCCGGCGTCTCCTCCAGGATCCTCCCGACGAACGTCTCACCGTCGTCGGTCATCAGGAGCCACGTCTCGTAGCCCTCCGAGATCTCGGCGTTCGGGAGCACGATCGAGCGCAGGATCGCGTCGCGCGTCAGTCGCGCTCCGACGTCGTCGAGCCCCGGGCCGGCTTCGGAGCCGCCGGCTCCCGCGTAGGCGTGGCACTTCGTACAGCTCGTCTCCGACTTCGCGACGAAGACCTCGCGCCCGCGTTCGACGTCACCGCCCTGGAGGCACATGCGCCAGCGCGCCAGCGGATCCTCGCTCTCGGCCCACGCCGCCTCGCGTTCCTCCGCAGCGCGCTCCAGTGGATCCCGGCCAGACGCGGCAGCGGCTTCGAGCCACTCCACGAGCAGCGCGTCGCCGTCGGCGAGCCGGCTTCCCTCGGCGACGAACGCCTCGGCGGCCGACTCCCCCTGAAGGCTCGCGAGGACGCGGAGCGCCTCGGCGCGGGCCGCCCGGCCACCGTCCCTGGCCTCGGCGAGGATGACGTCGACGGCGGCGTCGCCGCGCAGCTCGCGGAGGGCGACGGCGCGCAGCGGGCTGCCGGGCCGCTCGCTCTCGAAGAGCGTGCGCTCGCGCGTGATCGGGTGCTCGCCCGCGAGCTCCAGCAGCACCTCGTACGCGTCGCGCCGCGCCGAGACGTCGATCCCCTCGTCGCTCGCGAGGTCGTCGAGCGATCGCACGGCGAACGGCGGCGGCGTCATGCGCGACGCCATCGATGCCCGGAGCGCGGCCACGGTCGACAGGGCGAGCGCCTCGCTGCGCCGCAGCGCGTCCGGGCTCGGGAGAACCACTTCGAGCCGGTCGCCCTCGAACGCGGCGAGGTGGACCGGGTCCGCAGCGGGGATCGGGCGATGGTCGCGCACGATCCCGTCCCGCGTGCGCGGCGCGCCCCAGTCCGCGAGCACGGAAAGAGCCTCCGCGCGAAGCGCGTCGCTCGCTCGCTCGGACGCGGCGAACGCGATGAGCCGACCCGCGGCCGCGGCCGTCGCCGCCTCGCGGTTCGCGTGGATGGCGCGCCGCCAGGTCACGTCGTCGGTGTCCTCGGGAGCACGCTCCAGGAATGCTGCGAGGTCGCCGATGGCGTCGGCGATCGGCACGTCGTAGATCGCGCGCGCGGCCTCGGCCCGGACGTCTGCGCTCGCGTCATCGAGCATGGCCGCGACGACTCCGTCGCCCCAGCGTCGCAGCACGACGACGAGCGACTTGCGCACGTGCGGGTCCGGGTGACCCAGGGCCTCGTGGATCGCGGCCCGGTTCCCGAGACGCTCCAGGGCGCGAATCGACGCCGTCCGGAACCAGGGGTCGGACGAATCGCTCTGGAGGACCTCCAGGAGCGGTCCGACGGCGTGCTCGGGGTGTCCCACCGCACCGAGGGCCTCCGCGGCGCGCAGGCGGACGCGAGGCGACTCGTGGAGCAGGAGCGGCGCGAGCCGACGGCCGGCCGGAGCCCACTCGACGTCGCCGAGCACCCGCGCGGCCTGAGCGACGATCTCGGGGTCGGGGTCGAAGAGCAGCCCGATGAAGAACTTCGGGACGTCCTGCCCGAGCACGGGCGAGCTGCGGACGACCTGCCAGGCGCACCACAGCGAATGGAGTCGCGCGGTCCGCCGATCGACGTCGGGCTCACGCAGGACCTTCAGGGCGGGCAGCAGTCGGTCGTAGCCCGCCCGAGGGTTCTCCTCGCCGAGCACGCGCGCGGCGAGGGCGAGTCGCGCCGCCTGTCGGACGCGCTGGTCGCGATGCTCGAAGAGGTCGACGAGGACCTCGTCCGTGAATCCTCCGAAGCCGGCGGCGAGGAGCCGATCGACCTCGCGCGCCGCCACCGCTTCGCGCAGCGGACGATCGTCCGGCGTCACCCGGAAGATCCGCCCCTTCCCCGTGCGGTTCCAACCGGTCACCCAGTCGGTGAAGTAGAGATCGCCGCCCGGCCCGAAGTCGACGTCCGTCGGAAGCGCGCCCCAGACGAACTCCTCCTTCGAGGAGAGCGCGTAGCCGGCGCCGCTGGGCTCGTGCCGGAACGCGACGATCCCGCTGTAGCCCGGGTTCCCCCGGAAGTCGCAGACGAAGAAGGTCCCGTTCCAGCTCTCGCCCCAGCCCGTCCCGGGGTACGCGACGAGGCCCGAGGGTCCGCTCGTCAGGTTGGCGATCGGCGGCAGGACGTAGAACGGCTGACCCTCGTGGTAGGGCTCCCACAGCCGCTCCGAGCGCCAGGGCCCGCGCGCCACCGGCGACTCGACCCACTGATAGGCCTGCCGCCAGCCGGTGTCGCTGCCCTCGAGCAGCCACGTCCAGCGCGCCTGGTCGCCCGCGTCGGAGTTGTTGTCGAGCGTGAAGAGCTCGCCCAGCTCGTCGAAGACGAGCTCCTGCGGGTTCCTCAGACCGTCGCAGAAGATCTCGAGGTCGCGCCCGTCGAGCTCGCACCGGAAGACGGCGCCCGTCCCGTACCGGACGAGCTCCTCGCCCTCGTCGGTCGTGACGTTGAATCCGCGATCGCCGATCGAGAAGTACAGGCGGCCATCGGGCCCGATCGCGAGGCCGTGCAGGTCGTGCCCGAGCAGCGCGACCCGCAGTCCGTAGCCGGTCGAATGCCGCACGCGCTCGTCGGCGACGCCGTCGTCGTCGCGGTCGATGAGTCGCCAGAGATCCGGGATGCACGTGTACCAGAGCTCGGTGCCGCCGCCCTCGGCGGGACGCGCGAGCAGCCCGGCGGCGATCCCGGCCGCGGGATCGTCGAAGCCCTCCGCGAACACGGTGCCGGTGTCCGCGACGCCATCGCCGTCCACGTCGACGATGCGGCGAACGCGCTCGGTCTCGACGGCGTAGCCCTCGCGCAGTCCCTCCTCGCCCTCGTGCTTGCGGAACATCTCGACCCGGTCCGCGACGGTGCGGATCGCCAGGTCGTCCTCGAGCCAGTCCATGTGGCTCCGGATGTCGGTGACGCCCTGGCTGTGCCGGAACGTCTCCGCGACGAACGCACGGCCCATCGCGTCGAAGCAGAAGGCGACCGGGTTCACGAGCAGCGGCTCGGCCGCGAAGACTTCGATGCGAAAGCCGTCCGGCGCGCGCATCGCGGCGATCGCCTGGCGCGCCTCTTCGAAGTCGACGCGGGCGGGGGAAGCCGTGCTCTGCGCGGAAGCGCCCTGAACGAGCGCAGCGCAAGCGAGAGGGATCAGCACCATCCCCCCACGATAACGCGACCGCGGAGCGCTCCGTGACGCCAGGGTGCGACCCGATGGCGCCGCTCAGCGGGACTCGATCTGGTACTCCGCCCTGATGAACTTCGTGTGGCGACCATCGTCCGCTTCGGCGACCGGGCCGAGCGCGCGCGTCAGCGAGAGCCTCAGGACTTCGTCCGGTCGGTGGGGAGCGAATCCGACGAACTCGACGATCCCGGCAGCCAGCTCGAGCGCGCCGCGCGGCGCCACCGCCGTGAGGGTACCGACGAGCGCAGAGTCGCCGTTGATGAGCAGCTCGATGGGAATTCGC
>JBCCSK010000202.1:0-10533 GCA_039200205.1 Planctomycetota bacterium | reverse complement strand
GCGAGCGCGGACGGTCCAAACCGGGTTTGGGTCGCCCGCTTCAACCGCGTTTGGGTCGCCCGCCTCTCTGTGCTCAGACCCCGAGGTTCTCTGTCGTCCCCGTCGGCGCGCGATCGACCTTCCACCAGTCGTCCGACGTGATCTCGGCGAGACCCTCGCTGTACGGGCGCGGCTCCCAGCCGAGCTCCTCGCGCGCGGCGGTGATGTTGTGGTCGTGGTGGAGCGAGAAGTAGCCGGCCCCGCGACGCTCCTTCGTCACGTCCTTGAACAGCCCCTTGAAGAGGATCGCGCGCTCGACCCAGCGGCGCGGAATGTTCTTCCGCTTCACCTTGCCGCCCGTCGCCTCGATGGTCATGTCGACGAAGTCGTTGAACGAGACGCCGAACGGGCCCGCGATCTCGAACACGCGGAAGTCCTCGCGACCGCGCTCGTAGGTGAACACGCGGACGATCGCATCGACGAGGTCGTCGACGTGGACCGGATTGAGCTTCGACAGGCCCTCGTGGTAGATCCAGTATGTGCCCTTCTCGGCGCCGCACTTGCGGAGCAGCGGCGCGGTGTGCCGGTAGTCGCCGCGGCCGTAGACGAGGGTCGGACGGAAGGACGTCCAGCGCAGGCTGGAACCCCGCACGATCTTCTCCTGGACGCGCTTCGAGTCGCGGTAGTAGCTGTAGACGGGCACGCCGATCACGGCGGAGGCCACGTTGACGAACTGGAAGTGCTCTGGAGCGTTGCGCTCGGCCTCGGCGACGAGGTGCTCGGTGCCCGCCACGTTGACGGTCTGGAGCACGTCGTCCCCGAAGTGGTCGTGGGCGCTCGCGAGGTGGACGAGGTAGTCGACGTCCTTCAGGAAGCCCTCGACGGAGCTTCCGTCGACGAGATCTCCTTCGTGGAACTCGAGTCGCTCCGCGCCCACGAGGTCCTGCTCCGCGAGGACGGCGGCCCGCCCGGGGCGCACGAACGCGCGCACGTCGTAGCCCTCCTTCAGCAGGCGGCGGACGACGTACTGACCGATGAAGCCGGTCGATCCTGTGACGGCGATGCGCATGGGCTGCAGATCTCGGGACGAGTCGGCGCGAAAGAGTACCCGCACGCGCATCGCGCCGCGGCCGCCCGGGGACGCAGGATACCGGCATGACGACCGCGTCCGACGCGCCGAGCCGCCGCCCCCCGCACACGTTCGGCGTCCTCGCGGCACTCCCCGGAGAGCTCGGTGTGCTCCGGTCCGAGGCGGCCGTCCACGCCCACCGGCACGGATTCGAGCTCCGTGAGACGTCGATCGACGCCGGTCGCGCGCGGATCCTCGCGACCGTCGCCGGGGTCGGAAAGGTCGCCGCTGCCGGCGCCGCGGGAGCGCTGCTCGCCGAGGGGATCGACGCGCTCCTCGTCGTCGGGACCTGCGGCGGACTGCGCCAGGCGGACGAGGTGGGTGACCTCGTCCATGCTCGCGTTGCGATCCAGTGGGACCTGGCGGTCCGCGACGGGCGCGTCCTCCACGCCGACGAAGGGCTCCGCCGCGCGTGGCGGGGCGTCTGCGCCGGGGCCGACGGGGCCTTTCTCACCGCCGATCGGCCGGCGATCCGCGTCCTCGAGCGCCTGCGCCGTGCGCGGGCGACGCGCGGCTTCGCCGAGGGGACGGTCGTGGCCGATATGGAGACAGCGGGGGCCGCGGCCGTGGCCGAGAGGGCGGGCGTCCCCTGGGCGGCTCTCCGGGTCGTCTCGGATCGACGCCCGCGGTGGAGCGACCTCGTCCGCGCCGGACAGCGTCGCGGAGCCTCGTTCGAGGAGGGCTACCGACTTCACGCGGCGACGCCGGCCGCCTCGGTTCCCGAGCTCTGCCGAGCGGTCGTGTCCCACTGAAGGAATCGTGAACTTCGCGTGATCGCCCCGGACGAGCGCGGGACAGCGCCCTTCGAGGCTCCGACTCAGCATCACGCGCGGCCCCTGTCGAGATAGGATTCCAGGCGGTCCCTCCCCGGCGAACGGCCTGACTCGCATCGGGACGATTCGTGTCACATCGCCCGCTCCTCGGGGTCCCGTCCCACGCAATGTCCGTCGCATCGCTCCACACGCTCGCTCGCCGATGACCGCAGCCGGGACCTTCCTGCGGCGGAACTTCGAGCCGCTCGTGCTGTCGGTGCAGGTCGTGATCGACCTGATCGTGGTCGTGGTCGCGTGCCTTCTCGCTTGGTGGATGCGCGAGGCGATCGTCGGGCACCAGGATCTCGGCGTGACGGGGGCGGCGGCCGACGCTGCCGCCGATCCGACGCGCTACCGGACCGAGCTGTCGTGGTACCGGGAGGTCTTCGCGATCACCGTCGCCGTGAGCCTCGTGTGCTTCCACACGTTCGGTCTCTACAGCCCGAGCAAGAGCCTGCTCAACGTCGAGGAGTACAAGGCGGTCACGAAGTCGAGCGTCGTCGCGTTCTTCGTCGTCCTCGTGCTGCTGTTCTTCCTGCGCGACACATCGCTCCCGGCCGCGGACGCGACCGGGATCTACGCACCTCTGCTCTGGCTGCACGGCGCCGTCGACCTCAACGTCGATCCCGACATGCTGTCGAGGCTCACGCTGCTGCTGTCGTTCGTCTTCATCCTCGTGCTGATGACGATCAGCCGCTTCTGCTCGTTCCGGGTCATCCAGCGCCTGCACGAGCGCGGCATCGGGAACCGGAACGTGCTCGTCATTGGCGCGGGCTGGACGGGCCTTAAGCTCCAGGAGAAGTTCCTCCACGTCCCGACGCTCGGGCTGAACTTCGTCGGCTTCGTCGATGACGATCCGAACCTGGTCGGGAGCTGGGTCGGACGCGGCCAGGTGCTCGGAACCGTCGACGACCTCGAGCGGGTCCTCGCGGAGAGGAAGGTGGGCGAGGTCTTCATCTCGCTCCCCGAGTCCAAGGAGCGCGACGTCCTCGACATTTGCGCGCGCCTCGACGCGCTCGGGCTGCCGTACTACGTCGTCCCGCGCTTCTATCACCTGATGTCCTACAACGTGCGGATCGAGAACCTCGACTCGATTCCGCTCATCACGCGCACCGAGCGCCGCGAGTCGCTGCTGTCGCTCGCGGTCAAGCGCACGTTCGACATCGTCGTCAGCCTCGTCGTCCTCCTGCTGACGCTGCCGCTCTTCCTGATCGTCGGGCTCCTGATCAAGCGCGAGTCGAAGGGTCCGGTGTTCTTCCGCCAGAGGCGGATCGGCCAGGGCGGCAAGCCGTTCGAGATGATCAAGTTCCGCACGATGCACGTGCAGTCGTGCGGGGACGCGGTCGCGCCGAAGAACGAGAACGACCCGCGCGTCACGCGGATCGGCCGCTACCTGCGTCGCTACTCGCTCGACGAGCTGCCGAACTTCATCAACGTACTGTGGGGCGACATGAGCGTCGTCGGCCCGCGTCCCGAGATGCCGTTCATCGTCGAGACCTACGGCGCGCTCGACCGCGAGCGTCTGCGCGCGAAGCCTGGGGTCACGGGCCTCTGGCAGATCTCGTACGCCCGCCAGGACGCGATCCACTCGAACCTCGACTACGACCTCTACTACATCGAGAACCGGTCGTTCCTGCTCGACCTGGTCATTGTGGCGCTGACCGGATTCGCCGTCGCTCGAGGGACGGGCGCGTTCTGACGACCGTCCGGCCTTGCACGTCCTCCACGTCATGGAAGCGACGATCGGCGGCACGCGCCGCCACCTCGTCGACGTCGCTTCCGCGCAGCTCCGGGCCGGCGACGAGGTGACGCTCATCGCGTCGACCCTGCGCGACCCCGGCTTCCCCGCCGACCTCGACCGGCTCGAGTCGATGGGCGCCCGCGTCGTTCGCCTGCCGATGGTGCGCGCCATTCGCCCGACGAAGGACGTTCAGCACCTGCGGCGGATCCGGGCGCTCCTGCGTGAACTCCGTCCGGACGTCGTGCACACGCACAGCTCGAAGGCCGGCGTGCTCGGCCGTCGGGCTTCGATCGCGACGGGCATCGGTGCGCGCGTGCACACGCCGCACACGTTCGCCTTCCTCTTCGGCGCGCTCTTCGGTCGTCGCAAACGCGCGCTCTTCCGCGCGATCGAGCGGAGCCTCGCGAAGTCGACGCACCGCATGATCGCGGTCTCCGAGAGCGAGGCGGACACCATGCGGGCGTCCGGCGTCGTGGATCCGGGCATCGTGCGCGTCGTCCCGAACGGGATCGACCCGTCGCGGATCGAGGGCGCCGAGCCGCTCGACACTCGGAGCGTCGGGCTCGACCCGGGCCTGCCTCTCGCGGCGGTCATCGGGCTCGTCTACGCGGCCAAGGGCCAGGACCTCGCGCTGGAAGCTCTGGCCGACCCGGGCCTCGAAGAACTGCAGATCCTCTTCGTCGGGCCGGGGGACACGGCTGAGCTCGAGGAGCGCGCTCGGTCCCTCGGCGTCGACGGTCGTGTGACGTTCACCGGGCCTCGCGACGACGTGCCGGCGATCCTCGCCGCGTCGGATCTCCTCCTGCTGCCGTCGCGCTGGGAGGGCATGCCGTACGTCGTTCTCGAGGCGATGGCCGCTTCGCGCGCGGTCGTCTCGACGCCCGTCGACGGCGCGCGGGACCTCGTCGAGAACGACGTGACCGGCGTCCTCGCCGCGGACGCGTCGGTCGGCGCCATCGCCGATGCGCTGCGGTGCGCGGTCGGCGCCGGTGGGGAGGGGCTCCGTGCGCAGGGCGAGGCGGGACGCGCCCGACTGGAGGGTGCCTTCACCGTCGAGGCGATGGCCGACGGCCTGCGGGCCGTCTACGAGGAAGCCCTGGCAAGCGAGGGGGCACGGTGAAGCTGCTCCACGTCCTCACGACGCTCGACGTCGGCGGCGCCGAGATGCACGTGCTCGAGCAGGTCCGCGGGCAGGTCGCGCGCGGGCACGACGTCCGCGTCGTCTACCTGAAGGGCGAGGGCACATTGAGCGATGACTATCGCGAGGCCGGCGCGTCGGCGGTTCGACGCGTCGCCGCGGGGCCGCTCTTCCCGCTGCGGCTCCGCGGCGACCTCGCGTGGTGTGACGTCGTCCACTCGCATCTGCTCAAGGCGGACGCTCTGACCGCCGTCGCCGCGCTCCTCGCGGGCAAGCGCCGCCACTACGTCTCGGGCAAGCACAACGACGAGCAGGTGCTGCGCCGCCCGAGCGTCTCCCGGGTGCACGGCCTCATCGGGCGGGTGCCCGCGCGCACGATCGTCCTGTCCGAGCACGTGGGTCGCTTCGTCGAGGAGCACGGCCGCGTGCCGCGCACCGCGCAGTCGCGCGTCTACTACGGCCTCGATCCCGAGCCGTTCGAGCGCGCTGCGAAGTACGTCGATCGCGCTGCGATCCGCGGTGAGTTCGGCTTCGAGCCCGACGACGTCGTCTTCACCTGCGTGGCGCGCTTCGCGCCGCAGAAGGCCCACGAGGTCCTGCTGAAGGCCCTCGCGCACGCCCGCGCGACCGACCCGCGGATCGTGCTGCTCCTCGTCGGCGACGATCCCTTCGGCGACGGTCGGGCGCGCGCCGAGTCGGTCGCGCGTGAGCTCGGCCTCGACGGATCCTCCGGGCGCTCGCCGGCCGTCTTCGCCGGCATCCGCCGCGACGTCCCCGATCTGCTCGCGGCGAGCGACGTCTTCTGCATGGCGTCCCGCTGGGAGGGCCTCGGGCTCGTCTTCCTGGAGGCGATGGCGACGTCGCTGCCCGTCCTTTCGACGAACGTCTCGGCGATCCCGGAGGTCGTCATCGACGGCGAGACGGGGCGGCTCGTTCCGCCGGACGATCCCGAGGCGATGGCCGCGGCGATGGTCGAGCTGGCGGCCGACCCGGCGCTGCGGTCACGCTTCGGATCGGCCGGTCACGCCCGCGTCGTCGAGCGGTTCGGGCTGGATCGGATGGTCGACGAGACGATCGCGATCTACGCGGAAGTCCTCGATGCAGCGCAGGGCTAGAACTGCACGAGCAGCCCGTTCGAGAAGTTCGAGGTCGGCATGCTTCCGAAGCTGTCGCGGTACCACATCTGGAACACCCACGACTCTCCGGGCTGCACGGCGACACCCGGCGCCAGGCCGCTCAGCTGCGCGCGGAACGAGCGGGCCGACTGAGGGCCGACGACCTTGATCGGGCCGGGGAGGCGGAGGATGCTCCCTCCGACGCACAGGTTGCCCATGCTCCCCCCGGCGCCGGGGACGAAGTCCGGCGTCTGGCTGGCGAGCATGATCGAGGCCGACGCGGACGAGATGTTCTCCACGTTGAGCACGAGGCGATCGGTCGAGACGTCGACGCTGCCGAGGCCGGTGAGCACGGCGGGAACCCCGAACGAGCCGGGAACCGCCGGGCAGCTCTCGATGCCGACGGGTCCGTCACAGCCCTGGCCGCACCACAGGCGGTCGAAGCGAAGCGCGCCGATCTTCCCCTCCAGGGACTGGAGTGCGGGAGAGTCGGGCAGAAGATGCGGGTCGTCCGGGCCCCAGAGCGACGGGTCGGCGGCGATCACGTCGGTGCCAGGGGCTCCGTCCTCGACGACCGAGTTGGACACCGACACGCCGAGGGAGATCGAGCGCGTCGTACTCCCTGGCGCGCGGTCGACCAAGATCTGGCGCAGCTCGGACTCCGAGGCCGATCCCGCAGGGTCGAAGTGCGCCGCCCCGTCGAGCGAAGCGTCGTTCGCGATGAAGGTCGACCGCGAGACAATGGCCAAGCCGGCAACGGCTCCACCGACGCACGATGGGTGGTGGATCGCGAGATTCCGGATGAAGATCAGGTCCTGACACATCACGCCCACGGATGCGAAGAGCGCGCCCCCTGCCCCAGAGAGTCCCGTTCCGCCGTCATCCGTGGCGTTGTCGATGAACACGGAGTTCCGGAAGAATCCGGTGGCGGTGTAGATGGCACCGCCCTCGCGGGCGCTGCAGTTCACGAACCGACAGTTGTCGGCACCGGAGAACGAACCGAAGATATGGATGCCACCGCCGCGCCCACCGCCCGTCGATCTGCCTGTGATCGTCGACGACAGCAGTTCAGCCGACACGTTGTTCGTGTAGATCGCGCCGCCGTCGCCAGCCGCGATGCCGGTGAAGCGGCTGTCGGATGCCTCGAATAGGTCGTCGACGGCGAAGACGCATCCGCCGCTGCCTGCGATCGCCCTCGAGTCGATCGTCGTCTGCTCGATGAGGACGGACGTCGAACGAGCGTAGACTCCGCCGCCGTCGAGGGAGGCGAAGCAGCTCGGGCGCACATTGCAGCCCCTCAGCACGATTCGTTCCGAGCTCTGTCCCGCCGGCTCCACGGCAATCGCTCCGCCGCGATCGGCGTTGCAGTCTTCGAAGACGCAGTCCGTCATCCGAACGTCACCTCCCGCGCCGAAGACTGCGCCCCCGTAGGTCAGCCCATCGCTCGGGTCGAGCCGTCCTCGACCACCTTGGAGCGTGAATCCCTCCATGCGCAGGGGGAGCGGGTCCGAGCCCGAGCCGAGGACGACCGGGCCTCCGGGGCGCGCAACGAGCGTCGTCGCGGACGGCCCGAGCGAAGAGCGAAGCATGACGACCTTCGTGCCGGGCTCGATCCGCTCATCGGGGTACACGCCCGGCGCGACGACGACCGTGTCACCCGTGAGCGTCGTCGGCTGGGCGACGGCGAAGTCGACACGCGTGTAGGGAGCTGCGACGGTGCCGTCCCCCGGTGAAACGGCGGAGGCGTCGACGAACCAGGTGGTCTGGGGGGCCGCGAGCGCGAGCGTTGCGAGCAAAAGCATGGCGAGAGCTGGTGAGAACAGGAGGACGTCCCGAACGGAAGGCCGGGCGCCGAGGGGCCCGAACGTCCACTCAGAACGGAGAGGTTCCACAAGGCGGGTTGGCAAGATTCGTGCCGCTGGTCGCAGCCCCGACCGGACCAAGACAGGCGCTGGCGAAGGGCGTCGAGCTCCCTGGGCTGCGTCCGGAACGCCGAGCGAAAGCAAACGCGTCGTGCTCACCGGCGCACGCGGAGTGCTTCGGTGCGGCGCATGGACACGGTGTTCCAGGCCGTCACATCGGGCCCGTGCCGTTCGAAGCGAGGCTCGCGCCACGCGCGCCACGCGCGTTACCGTGGGGCCGATGGCCGGCCCTGGGACGCTTCTCCTCCTCGTTGTACCGATCGCGGGCGCGGACGGCGACTCTCCCGACTTCGCGCGCGAGGTGCGGCCGCTCCTCGCGCGTCGCTGCTTTGCTTGCCACGGCAACGACGAGGAGACGCGCGAGGCGGGCCTGCGGCTCGACGTCGCGGAGAGTGCGACGGCGGACCGCGGCGGCTACGCCGCGATCGTGCCCGGCGATCCGGACGAGTCCGAGGTCTGGCTGCGCATCGTCGACGACGTCGATCCGATGCCGCCCGAGCACGCCGGGACGCCGCTGGAGCCCGAGGAGCGCGAGCTCGTCCGGCGCTGGATCGAGGGCGGCGCCGGGTACGAGCGGCACTGGGCGTTCACGCCGCCCGAGCGTCCGGAGCCTCCCCTCGCCGAGACGAGCGAGCCGCATCCGATCGACGCCTTCGTGCGCGCGCGACTGTTGGAGCGCGGCCTCGACCTCTCGGAGCCGGCCGACGACTGGACGCTGATCCGGCGCCTCTCGCTCGACCTGACCGGGCTCCCGCCGACGCCGGAGGAGGCGCAGGCGTACGCGAGTGACGACGGTCCCGACAAGTTCGAGCGCGCCGTCGACCGCCTGCTCGATTCGCCCGCGTACTCCGAGCGCTGGGCCGCGGTGTGGCTCGACCTCGCGCGCTACGCCGACTCGTCGGGGCACGGTTCGGACCCGCTGCGGACGATCTGGCGCTACCGCGACTGGGTGATCGACGCGTACGACCGGAACCTCCCGTTCGATCGCTTCACGATCGAGCAGCTCGCCGGCGACCTCCTGCCCGATGCGACGGCCGACACGCGCCTCGCGACCGCGTTCCATCGCAATACGATGACGAACACGGAGGGGGGGACGGACGACGAGGAGTTCCGCGTGCTCGCCGTGAAGGACCGCGTCAACACGACGATGCAGGTCTGGATGGGACTGACCGCCGGCTGCGCGGAGTGCCACAGCCACAAATACGACCCGATCAGTCAGGTCGACTACTACCGGCTCTACGACGTCTTCAACCAGACCGAGGACGCGGATCGCAACGACGACGCACCGCGGATCCCGACGCCGACTCCGGCGCAGGGGGACGAGTACGACAGGCTGACCGCCGAGATCGAGGGGCTCGACGCGCGGCTTGCCGCGCCGCTGGAGACGGGCGAGGACGAGTGGCGCTCGCTGGAGGCGCGGCTCCAGGAGCGCGCCGGGCCCTCCGCCTGGGATCTCGCGTCGGTGGTCGACGTCGTCGCGCCCGACGAAGATCCGCCGCGCAGGCTCACCGACGGCAGCGTCCTCGTTCCGCCCGGCCCGGAGAGCGCCGCGCGGGTCGCGACGATCGCGCCGGGCGCCGCAGCGCCGACCGCGCTGCGCCTGGAGGCGCTCACGCACGACTCGCTTCCGATGAACGGCCCGGGGCGGAACTCGGCGAGCGGCAACTTCGTGCTGACCGACCTCGACGTCGTGGCGATCGACCCGGACGCGCAGCCGCAGACCGCGCGGTCCGTTCGCATCCAGCTGCCGGGCTCGGACCGCATCCTGTCGCTCGCCGAGGTCGAGGTGTTCGACGCGACCGGCGCGGCGGTCGGGAGCGTCGCGACCGTCGAGCAGTCCTCGACCGCGTTCGACGGACCGGCCGCGCTCGCGGTCGACGGGAACACGAGCGGGGCCTTCGAAGACGGCTCGGTCACGCACACGGCGACCGAGGACGACCCGTGGTGGAGCGCGACGTTCGAGGGCGACGTCGAGGTCGCGTCGGTTCGCGTCTGGTCGCGCACGGACGGTCGGCTCGAAGAGAGGCTCCACGGATTCCGCGTCGTCCTCGAAGGCGCGGACGGGGCGGTCGTCTGGCGCTCCGCGCCGTGCCGCGCGCCGCTCGATCGCCTCGACGTCGGACCGGCCGTCGGTGAGCCCCTGCGCCTCACCGCGTCGAGTGCGACGCACGAGCAGCCGGGCTTCGACGCACGGCGCGCCGTGGACGCCTTCCGGAACGATCGGGACGGCTGGGCGATCGGCGGGGGCGAGGGCCGCGACCAGGCCGCGGTGTTCGCGCTTTCGGCGCTCGGCGGTCCGCGCGCTCTGCGCGTGACGCTGCGGCACGAGTGGGGGACCGACCACGTCCTCGGACGCTTCCGCCTCGCCGTGACATCGGCGGCCGAGCCGCCGCTCGCGCTCGCGCCCGACGTGCTCGCCGCGCTCGCGCGGCCGGAGGCCGATCGCAGCGAGTCCGAGCGAGAGCTCGTCCGCGCGACCATCCGCGCCAACGACCCACGCGTGCGCGCGCTGGAGGCCGAGCGCACCGCGCTCGTCGCCGCGCGCGACGCGCTGGGCGTCGTGACGACGCCCAGCGCGTCGCGCGCGGCGACGAGCGCGGTGCGCTCGGCCTCCAGCGCGCGCACGCGTGGGTCGTTGGCGCGGATGGTCGCGCGGACGAGCTCTCGCTCGGACTCGCTGCGATCGGCCTCCGGCCG
>JBCCSK010000201.1:0-10559 GCA_039200205.1 Planctomycetota bacterium | reverse complement strand
TTCCGGGGTGAGGTCTGGCGTCGCTCTCTTCTATCCGCACTCTGGTTCGCCCGGCTTCGGGGCGGGCGCATGTTGGGGTCCGTCCAGGTGGACGCTGCCATCTCAGCAGCGGACTCGAAGTCCAAGAGCGTGTCGCAGTCGTCCGACCCGGGCGGTTTGCCGTTCCTCGCCGGAGCAGCGCCTCGGCGTGTTCGTGTCTGGGTTCCGTTTGGGTTCAGGCGTTGATCCCGCGCATCGGCTCGTACTCCTCCTCGCTGATCCAGATCCGGTGCATCAGGATCGCGAGCTTCCGTGCGACTGCCGTGACGGCGCGCTTCTTGGCCGCCTTGCCCCCCCCCGCTCACAGAGCTGCAGCCCGAATCGTCGTAGAGCGCAGTCCTTTCCGAACGGGCCGAGTAGGTGGTGCCCGCACTGGATCAGAAGTCTCCGCAGGTACGCGTCGCCCGTCTTGCTGATCGAGAGCTGCGGGCTCTGTTCCCCCGACTCTTCGATCCGCGGAACGAGTCCGAGCCAGGGGCACACGGCCCTGCTCCTTCGGAAGCGGTTCGGGTCGTCGATCGTCAGAACGAATGCAACGGACGTCAGCGGGCCGACGCTTCCGATCTCCATCAGTCTCGCCGCGGCAGGGTAGCTGGTCTGCGCGAGCTCGGAGATCTGGCGATCGAACGCTCGGATCTTCCACTCGATCTCCGCGAGCACGTCGAGGATCGGCTCCAGAGTGGGCTTGAAGGCCTCCGTGACGTGCTCGCGGGCCACCCGGTGGAACGTCCCTGTCCCGCAGGAGGGAACCTTGATCGCGACCGTCTTCAGGGTGCCGCGCACGTGCTGGATCAGCGCCGTCCGCGTTCGAACGAACGCGTCACGAGCACGTATGAGAGCCAGGTGCGCCTGCGCTGGCTCTCCTCGATGCGTGACCTCGCCGAGCAGCTCGGGCATTCCCTGCAGCAGACGCGCGAGGGTCTCCGCATCTCAGCGAGCGATCGAGTTCTCGCCCGGAACGAGCGCCTCGTTCTCGAAGCCGCCGAACGCGGCAGTGACCGCGTAGTGCGCGTAGGTCGGCGCGACGATTCGATCGGCGCATGTGCGGCCGAGGCGAGCCGCGGCGCGCAGGTCGAACACGTCGCGAATCGGCTCGTCGGCGCCGTACACGCGGATCGACGTCGCGTCCGCCGGAGCGACCCACGTCAGCTCGACGGTGGCACCGGCCGAGCCGGTCGCGGTCAGGCCGCGGACCTGCTGGTCCTCGACCTCGGCCCTCGCGATCGAGAACAGGCCCAGCGCCGCGTCCATCGAACGCTGCGTCCCGGGCGGGACGTCGGTGATGAGCACCGCCGTGAGCCCGCGGCGCCGGTCGAGCCAGATGTAGCTCCCCCACGCCCCGGCGCCGATGACCTCCTCGACGTGCTGCGTGACCGGGTTCTCGGCGAGCACCCAGCCGCCGAACGCGTAGTCGGGGTCGACTCCGTACGGGTAGCCCGGGTGTGACGCGGGGAACGGCGTGAACTGAACGGGGAGATCGCGCGTTCGATTGGTGAAGAGCTGCTCGATCGAACTTGGCTCCAGCACCTGCGTCCCCGCGAAGCGCCCTTCGCCCATCACCATCTCGGCGAAGCGCATCGTCTCGAACGCAGTGCTGCGCAGGCCGCCGGCGATGGCGGGGTTCGGAGCGAACTGCGCGTAGTCCGCCTGCGGCATGCCGAGCGGATCGAAGATCCGCGCGCGCGCGACGGACTCCCAGTCCGTCCCGCTGCGCTGTGCCGCGATCAGGCCGACGACCTGCATGCCGGCGCCGTCGTAGCCGAGCCGCTCGCCGGGGCGGAACAGTTCGAAGCCCTGGGTGCCGATCAGGAAGACCGACTGTCCGTGCGTGTACGACGGGTTGCGGTGGAACTCGCCGAACGTCTCGATGCCGTGCCGCATCGCCCAGCAGTCGAGCACCGTCGGATCACCGAGACCGCTCTGGTCGAAGAGGACCGGGTACGCGTCACCGAGCCGCTCGTCCAGCGAGAGCACGCCGTCCTCGACGAGGTCGAGGATGACGCCCGCCGAGATCGTCTTCGTGAACGACGCGAGGCGCGTGCGCGTGTCGAAGTCGATCGATCCGGCCTGGAACCGGAAGTGCTCGCGCCCGCCCTGGCGCACGAGCACCGCGACGCGCCCGGAGAGGTTCGGGAGCTCCGTCTGCAGCAGAGCGGTCGCGTCCGTGAAGTCGTAGGGCGAAGGAACGCGACGGATCTCGGCCTCGATCTGGGCGAAGACCGGAGCGGGTGAGACGACGAGGGCGGCCAGCGCGAGGCGAGTCAGCGTGCGAACGATCATGGCGAGGGCCGTGCGAGCGACGGTCGGGTCCGTCCCGGCATGAACAGACGGGGCTCCGCGGGGTTGCGGGTGATCCCCCGAAAACCCGTGCGATCAGCTCGCGCTGGGACTCGAGTCGCAGACGTCCCGATAGTGCCCCTCGAGCGCGCGCGCGATCTCGGGCCAGCCGCGGAAGAGAGGCGACGGCTCGCGCCTCTCGGGCGGCCCGCTCCGCGGTTCGAGCGCGTGCGCGATCTCGGCCTCGAGCGCGTCTCGGAGCGCATCCGCGTCGCCCTCGGGGAAGAGCCTGCCCGGGACGCCGTCGCGGATCATCTCGCCCATCCCACCGAGGTCGGTGGCGACGTTGCGCGCGCCGGCCGCGTAGGCCTCCAGCATCACGAGGGGTCGAATCTCGGTCCACAGGCTCGGCGTGACGAGGAGGTCCGTGCGCGCCATCTCGCGTCGCACCTCGTCGCGCGAGAGGCGACCGCCGAACGTCACGCCCAGCGGCTCGCCGCGCGCGCGGAGCCCCAGGGTGTAGTCGGGTCGGTGGCGGTCGGGTCCGAGGACGCGCAGGCGCGCCCTGTCGCGCGTCGCGGGATCGAGCCGCTCCCACGCGTCGAGCAGCACGTGCGCTCCCTTGTGCGGAACGACGGAGCCGAGGAACAGACAGCGGACCGGCTCGCCGTCGCCGCGCTCGACGCGATCGAACCGTCGCGCGCCGTCCCAGTCGACCCCGGTCGTCTCGACGACGATGCGGTCCGGCGCGAGCCCGAGTCGCTCGTACCAAGGGCGCATGAACGCGGCCGGCAGGACGACCCTGTCGACGCACCGATCGACGGTCGCGACGAGATCGTCGCGGCGGGCCGCGGCGAGGCGCTCGAACGTCGCGGAGGCGTCGGGCGCGGGCTGCTCGAACGACGCCTCGTTCCCGGAGACCGCGCGCGCGCGAAGGGACCGGAGCGGACCGGAGAGGTCGACGCCGGTCGCGCGACGGATGCGAGCGACGCCCCCCGCGACGCGCCTGGCGACATCGGACTGGCGCCACGACAGCGACGGGAGGCAGGTGCCGCAGCGCTCGACGTCGATATGCGGGCAGCGCGTTCCGTCGGCGTGCAGCAGCTGGCCGAAGCGGGCGCAGCCGAGCCAGAAGTCGTGCATCGTCATCACGACCGGCACGCCGCGCTCTCGACAGACGTCGAGGATCCCCGCGGACAGATAGAGCAGGTGATGGACGTGCACGACGTCCGGCCGCGTCTCGTCGAGGACGCCGCGGAAGACCTCGTCGATCGCCGGGCGCCGCCAGGTCTCGTCGAAGCTGTGCGCAAACAGGTTGTTCGTCAGCTCGAAGACCGGCAGCCCCTCGTGCTCGCGACGGCGCAGCGCGAGGTCGGGGCGCGCGATGTCCTTGTCGGTCGTCAGGACCGCGACCTCGTGGCCGGCGTCGGCCAGGAGGCGCGCGATCGTCGACGCGAACACCTCGACGCCCGCGAGGTGGTTCGGCGGGTAGAGGTGCGTGACCTGGAGGATGCGCATCCTCGAGAGCGGCCCGCGAAGATCGCTCCGCGGGCGGCCTGGATCACTCGCCGTCGGCGGCCGCGGGCGCGGGGCCGGCTTCGACGCGCGTCTTGAGGTTCGCGAGCCCCTCTTCGAAGGCGGGTCCGACGAGGCGATCCGCCAGAAGGCCGAAGTAGCGCTCGTAGGCCGGGCCGGTCATCTCACCGCCCATCTCCCACTTCACCTCGGTCGAGTCGTCGCTCGTCGGCTGGAGGACCATCGCGCACTGCGCCGGCTCGTCGTCCTCGAAGATCATGTCGTACGCGATGCGCGTCGGGTTGACCTCGGTGATCGTCACGCTGCCGTTGCCGAGGTCGTCGCTCTTCCACGACATGCTGTGTCCCTTGGCGCCGGGCTCTCCGGTGTACTCCCACTTGAGCGACGGGTCGACCTCGGTGTTCCACACCGTCCAGTCGTTCCACGTCTGGAGGTCGCTCACCACTTCGTGGATCGACGCCGCCGGCGCGTTGATCGTCGTGCTGCGATCCATCGCATACGAGGTGGAGAGGAACTGCGGCACGACGAAGAGCACGGCGGCGATCGCGACGATGAGGAACAGGAGGAACTTCTTCATGGAAGGGAGAGGGGGCGGAGCGCGGCGTCAGATGACGAACCAGCGGCAGAGCGCCCACCAGAGGCGGAGGGCGCCGTCGAGTGTACGGACCCCGAGCCCCCGCGCGGACGCGAGGTTCGGGCTGAGCGTCAGCGGACCGCCGACGAGGAGCGCGCGATCGCCGACACGGCGCTTGCGCTGGACCGAGCGGCGCTTGCGACGGACCTCGGAGAACGACGAGAAGAACGCGCACTTCCCCCGCCACCACGCGCCGAGTCCGCCCTGGCCGATCGTGAAGACGAGCCATGCGAGCTCGTAGACGAGGAGGCCGGGGAGGCAGACGAAGAGCGTCCAAAGGCGGAAGCACTTCGCCATGTAGATCCAGCGGTTCCGCGAGTGGAAGAAGACGCGGCGCTCGGGGTAGTCGACGCCTTCGCGAAAGCTGATCCCCGCCGTGCCCGCGTCGTGCTCGACGATCGCGTCGTTCACGCGCAGCACCGTCTTGCCGGCGAGGCGCAGCCGATGGCAGAGATCGAGGTCCTCGAAGAGGATGAAGAAGGACTCGTCGAAGCCGCCCGCCTCGATCACCTCCTTCTTGTCGACGAGCATGCAGAGCGAGATCGCGACGTCGATCTCCTCGACCGGCGGTCCCTCGACCGCCGCTCGCTCGGCGCCGAAGTGGTGCAGGCTGATCAGCCCCGCGTAGTGGACGTCGCCGCCGTCGTAGTGGATGCGCGACGGGTCGGCCTTGAAGACGCTGCGCGGCTGGGCGACGACCGCGTCCTCGCGCGTGGAGGCCGCGGCCTCGAGCTTCTCCAGGACGTCGGGCGCGAGGACGACGTCGTTGTCGACGAGCAGCACCCAGCGGTACTTCGCGGCGCGCATCCCGACGTTGCGGGCGGTGCAGGCGCCGACGTTCTCCTTCATCCGCAGGATCTCGACGTCGCGGAACCCCGAATTGAGGACGTTGAGGCTGCCGTCGGTGCTCGCGTTCTCGACGACGATGATCTCGGCCACCTCCTGGCTCTGCTCGCGGATCGAGGTCAGGCACGCCTCCAGGTACGCCTCGCCCTGGTAGTTCACGACGACGACGGAGATCGGACCGAGCGAACGGCCCTCGCGTCGGCTCGAGTCCGCCTGCTCGGCGGCACTCTCGGCCTCGCTCACTCCGGCGGTGTCGGTCACGGCGCGTCGTGCTACCGGAGCGGCAGCTCGAAGTCCTCGGCCTTCACGGGCTTCCGATGCTTCAGGCAGTACGGGACGTTGTAGAGCACGCTGCAGCCCGCCTTCGTCAGGATCCACCACGAGCCCTTCGTCTGACGCACGGCCTTTCCGATCCCGATCGTGCCGACGGCGTCGCTGACCTCGCCCTTCTCCTCGGCGCCGCTCCCGCGCAGCAGCACCTTCGTCAGGACGAGGTACGGCATCTTGGCGAGGTCCTTCGCCGGCGCGTACTTGAGCATCCCGAGCCAGGCGTTCCGCGCGTGGTAGTAGAGGCTGCGCTTGCCCATCTGCACGCCGAAGGGAGTGCGATGGAACGTCTCCGCGCCCGGGAACTGCAGCACGCGGTAGCCGAGGTTGAGGAGACGGCAGGTCAGGTCGCGCTCGTTGCCGTAGATGAAGAGCCGCTCGTCGTAGCCGCCCGCCTCGTCGAGCGCCTTCTTCCGCGCGAGGCTTGCGCAGCCGCGGAACGTGCTCATGTAGCGCTCGCGGTTCACCGCCTCGGAGTCGCGGTAGCTGTCGGGCATGCCGGGCTCGACCACCTTCGTCGAGACGACCGCCGTGCTGTCCGGCTCCTCCGCGAACCGGTCGAGCGTTCGCTCCAGCCACCACGGCGTCAGGACGACGTCGTCGTCAAGGATCGCGACGAAGTCGGTGAGCGCGGACGCGAACCCGACGTTGAACGTCTCGCACGCGCCGTAGGCGCTGTTCGGCATCACGACCAGCCGGACCTCCGGGAACTCCTCCCGGATCATCTCGGGCGTCCCGTCGGTCGATCGGTTGTCGACCACGACGACGTCGTCGAACGGCCGCGTCTGCGCCCGCAGCCCGAGCAGGTTCGCGCGCACGTCGTCGCGCTTGTTCCACGCGGAGATCACCGCGGTCGCGGTCCGCTCGTCCGCGCTCGACCGAGCTCGCGCGGCGGCGGAGAGGCGCGCCTGGGCGGCCTGCGCAGGGATCGGCTCCGCGTCGCGCTGGAGCGCGACCTCGACGTCGCGCACGCTCGCGGCTGCGACGGCGGCACGGATCGCCGCCCGTTCGTCGGGGCTGGATGCGTCCTCCCAGTCCGGGACGACGACGAGCTCCACGCCGGACTCGTCGATCACCTCTCCGAGTCGCTCGATGAGTCCGTGCGATCGACCGAGCGCGCCGGCCTCGAAGCCCCAGGCCTCGCCGGTCTCCGCCTCGGATCCGACCAGCGTGACGCACAGCACCTCGTCCCTCTCCGGCGCGAGCTCGGAGAACGATCGGACGTCGTCGGCGCGCACGACGAGCGTGCGGCGAGCGCGCGTTGCGCTCTTTGCAGGAACGGTCACGGGAGAGGAGGTGGCACGGGGCGCGGGAAGAATACCCGCCCCCCGTCGCGCCGGCGATCGGGGTCTCGCCGTCAGGCCGCCCGCTGCCGGGCGCCGTCTCCTCCGCTCGCCGCAGCTTCGAAGAGGATCGCCGTGAGACGGCGCACGGACTCGGCGCGCGCGTCCTCTGCGTCATCGGCCCCGCGACGGGCGTCAGGCCCGGCGCGGAGCGCCGCGGCGATGCCGCCCGTCCACTCCTCGTCGGTCGCGTCGAGCGGGAGCCGCACGAGGCGCGCCGATGCGCTCCCCTCCTCCAGGACCGGCCCGCACGCCGCGACGACCGGTGGTCCGGCGACGAGACACGCGTCGACGATCACCCGATCGCTCCACGGCACGGCGGCGACGACCGCGATCGCATGCGCCCGGGAGACGGCGGCGCGGAAGGCGCCGCACGTCGCGTGGTCGGACTGGCGGACATCGAAGCGCTCGACCTCGAGTCCGGCGCCCGCGAGCGCCGAGACCGCGCCCTCGTAGCCGAGGGAGCTCCGCTCGCCGATGACGAGGCCGACGCCCGGCCCGTCTGCGGCTCCGGTGCCCGCCTCGGAGCGGAACTCGGGGTGCGGCGGCGCGAGCAGCTTCACGCGCTCGACGTCGATCACGTGCTTGCTCGCCAGGCGCACGAGGTGGCTGCGCGTGGAGACGAGGACCCGGTCCGACAGCTCCAGCAGTCCCTTCAGCGAGACGGGGAGCTCACCCGCGCCCGGCGCTTCGGCGTCGGACTCGTCCGGACCCGCCCACGCCCCGTGGACGCGAAGGACGACGGGGACGCCCTTGCTCCGCAGCGCGTGGAGGGCGGCCAGCGCATCGGCGGACGGCGCGTCCGTGACGTCGACGAGGGCGAGGTCGACGTCGCCCGCGTCCACGTCGTGGCTCGCGGTCGCCTCGTGTCCGAACGTCCGCAGACCGGACGCGGTCGCCTCGCGGATGAGAGGGAGGGACGCCGGGCGCTCCGAGCCGACGGAGACGAAGCGCGACAGATCCGGGAAGAGGAATCTCATGCCGCCAGCATCGGGCGCGCGCATGCGCGCCATCGAGCCGATCTCGCTCCGGAACGCGATGAGTCACTCGCGCCTCTCCATGCGAGACGATTGCGCTACTCGAAGTCGAACGGATCGTTGGGTTCGAGGGGGTCGTCCCGCGTCGAGACGTCGATCTCCTCGGTCCCCAGATACGACGTGAGGCGCTGCATGATCCGTCGTGCGGTCTCGGCGTCGTCGGGGGCGGCCTCCCACTTCGCGTAGCGCGGATCGAGCGACTGGTAGGACTCGTTCGTCTCCTTCTCGACCCGGATGGAGACGTCGTAGCCCTCGAGTTCGACCTCGGGCCCGGGGTCCGCGCGCTCGTAGGTCGCGATCACGCGGGTGCGGAAGCCCTGGCTCCGATACGGGGCGAGGTCGAGCTTCCAGCCGGTCGTGATCGTGCGGTCCGAGGGGTCGGCGCCGCCGCCGATGCCGTACTTCTCGTCGGTGATCGAGACGTAGAGGGCCTCCCAGAGCACGCGCTCGGTCGGGGCGAGCACGATGCGCTCCGACGGGATCTCGGCCCCCGTGCTGCCGCAGCCCGTGACGCCGAGTGCGAGGGGAGCCGCGGCGAGGATCGAGAGGGTCGTTCGGACGAGGAGGCTCATCGGGCGGTCTCTTGCTCGGGGTCGGTCTTCGGGTCCTTCAGCACGATGCGCAGCGGGACCTCCGGGAACGGAAGCTCCTCGCGCAGCCGGTTCTGCAGGTAGCGGATCCAGTCCTTGCCGACGTGCTTCTTGTCGTTCACGAACAGGACGAACGTGGGTGGCGCGACCTCGGCCTGCGTCGCGTAGCGGACGCGGACGCGGTAGCCCTTCGCGCTCGGCTGGCGCGCCTCGAGCGCGCGCTCCAGGACCTGGTTGAGCTCGGCCGTCGACACGCGCTGCTGCGCCTGGTCGTGGAGCTCGCGCGTGACGTCGATCAGCTCGTCGGTGCGAAGGCCGTCCTTCGCGGAGAGGAACACGATCGGCGCGTAGGAGAGGCCGGTCAGCTGGGCGTCGAGGTACTCGCGGAAGGCCTCGGGCGTCTGGCCCTCGACGAGGTCCCACTTGTTGGCCGCGAGGACGACCGGCTTGTAGCGGTCGATCGCGTAGCGGGCGAGGTTCTTCTCGATCGCGGACAGCCGCCGCGTGACGTCGAAGAGGAGGACGACCACGTCCGCGCGACGGATGGTCCGCAGGCTCCGCGCGTCGGAGAAGAACTCGATCGCGTCCTCGACCTTGGAGCGCTTGCGCACGCCCGCCGTGTCGATGACGACGAAGGTCTCCCCCTCGCGCTCGAACACCACGTCGACCGCGTCGCGCGTCGTCCCCTCGATCTCGGAGACGATCATGCGCTCCTCGCCGGCGAGGTGATTCACCAGCGTCGACTTGCCCGCGTTGCGCCGACCCACGACCGCGATCTTCATCACGGGCGTCTCGCCGGGCTTCTCGGACGGAGCCCCGGGGAGGAACCTGGAGATCCGCTCGCGGAGCGCGCGAATGCCCTCGCCGTTCTGGGCGCTGATCGCGAGCGGCTCGCCGCCGATCCCGAGCGCGCGGAACGACTCGGCCTCCCACTCGAAGCCGCTGCCCTCCGCTTTGTTGATCACGAGCTGGACCGGGATCTCCGCGCCGCGCAGGAGGTCGGCGACCTGGCGGTCCGGCCCCGTGAGGCCGTCGCGGACGTCGACGAGGAACAGCACGAGGTCGGCGCCATCGAGCGCGGTCTTCACCTGCGCCTCGACGTGCGGACCGAGGTCGTCGCGGTCGACGATGCCGAGCCCCCCGGTGTCGATCACCTCGACCCAGCGCTCGCCCGCCTTCGTCGACAGCCGTGCGGGCACGGCGATGCGATCGCGCGTCACGCCGGCGGTCGGTTCGACGATCGCGACGCGGCTGCCGCACAGGCGGTTGAGCAGCGTCGACTTACCGACGTTCGGCCGCCCGACGAGCGCGACCCGCGGCATCGGGAGCGACGCCTTCGCGGCGTCCGCGCGCCCTTCCGTTTCCTGTTCATCCATCGGAGCCTCGACCTTCAGGCGATTCCCAGCGCCCTGTGGATCTGCGGGAGGACGCGGACGTCGAGACCGAGGTCGCGCGCGCGCTCGACGACGTCGACGAGGAGATCGAGCGAAGGTGCGTCGACGTCGCGCACCGGCGTCGCGGGCGCGATGAAGACCGGCAGGTCCGGCGCGCGCCGCGCGACGTCCTCGAACAGCGGCTCGTAGGCGCGCCCTTCGCGCCCGGCGGCAACCACGACCTTCGCGCACGCGTCGCGATCGCGGACGAGGTCGAGCGAGCGCCGCCGGGCGAGCGTCCACTCCTCGGCATCGACCGGCGCGGCCTCGGTCGTGGCGACCGGCGCGTCGTCGCCCTCCGATTGCGCCAGCTCGACGGGCGCGTCCATGTCGGAGGGCAGCTTCAGGTCGAGGCTCACGTGGTCGATCGCGTCGAGGACGCGGGCGAGCGCCTCGGGGTGACCGCCCGCCGTTTCCAGGTGCACGCGCCGCGGAGCGAGCATCGGCCGCAGCGCGCGCACGAACGCGGGCCATACGAGCGGCTCGCCTCCGGTGAT
>JBCCSK010000200.1:0-10603 GCA_039200205.1 Planctomycetota bacterium | reverse complement strand
GCGCGCGATCGTCTCCGGCGCGCAGGTGTCCCACTCCTTCAGGCCGATCTGGTGGACGTAGACGTCGGCCTCGCCCAGGGCCAGCATCGCGACCTTGTTGCCGGCCGAGCCGGCCGGGGCCAGCTCGCCTCCGACGCTCGCAGCGAAGCGCTCGACCCACTCGGGCGTGTGCGATCGACTGACGGCGATCCGCATCTTGCCGCTCGTCTCCGACGCGCCGTCGACGAGGTGCGGCGCGGTCTCGCCCTCGATCCCGGCACGCTGCGCGCCGTCCTGAGCGACCCCGTACAGGACCTTCCCCTGGGACGGCAGCGCGACCGCGCCCAGCGCACAGCGGCCGTCGACCGCGAGCGCGACGTGGACGGCCCAGTCGTCGCGCAGCTGCGCGTACTCCTTGGTGCCGTCGAGCGGATCGACGATCCAGACGCGCGAGCGCTCCAGGCGCTCGGGCGTGTCGACGGTCTCCTCGCTGAGGACGCCGTCGTCGGGGTAGCGGCCCATGAGGAGGCCGTGCAGGTAGCCGTCGCAGGCCTGGTCGCAGACGTCGCCGAGCGTCTTGCCTTCCCAGCGCTCGAGCTTGCGGAGGGCCATGCCGCGCTCGCCGGCGTCGCGCGCGGCCTGGATGGCGAAGGAGAGGTCGCGTTCGATGGTCGCTGCGTCGAGCATGGATCAGTCTTGTTCGGGGATCTCGGTCGCGCCGGTCCACGCGCCGAAGCCCTCTTCGAAGTTCAGAAGGCCGTCGACCCCGTCCCTGGAGAGGATCTCGCAGGCGGCCGCCGACCGCGCGCCGGCCGCGCAGTAGACGAGGATCGGCCGTCCGTCGCGAGGGATCTCACCCTTTCGCCGGACGATGTCGTCGATCGGGATCAGCGTCGCGCCGACGACCACGCCCGACGCGGTCTCGTCCGGGTTGCGGACGTCGAGCACGAAGACGTCGTCGATCTCTTCGACGACGCGCTTCGCGACCGCCGCGTCGACGTCCCGCCAGAGCTGACCCTCCTCGATCATCTCGGCCGTCGCCTCTCCCTTCACGACGCGGACGAGCAGGCGACGCAGAGTCTCGACCTCCGCGCGGATCTCTTCGCCCTGGTTCTCGACGCGGCGGATCGCGTCACGCTTGGCGTCTTCGGCGGCGGCGATCGCCCCCGAAGAGCGGACGACGGCAAACATCGCCAGGCCGAGCGTGGCCAGGCTCGCGAGGATCGGGATCCAGTCCATGGCTGTTGCTTCAGTCGCGCGGGGCGAGCAGAGCTGCGCTCGCAGTGAATCCGTGCAGGAAGGGGCGGCCGCCGACCGATCCGATCTCGCCGTTCGCGGAGAACCCCGCGACCGGGAAGCCGGGCCCGAAGGCGTCCTCGATCGCCGCGGCGTCGTGGTGCGGGCTGCCGAACATCCCCTGGCCGCGTCCGCCGCAGGTGAACAGCAGGCCTCCGATCGCCTCGCCCGCCGTGGCGAGCCCCGCGATCTCCAGCACGTCGCGCAGCTCGGCGCTGGCCGAATCGCGGTCGCGGACCATCAGCTGGAGCGTCGCGCCGGCCCGGATGCCGTCGTCCGCGACCGCGATCGCGTGCCGCTCCGGATCGAGCCCCATGATGTTCCGAACGAGCAGGTCCCCGGAGTCGAACGACGACTTGGCGGCGTCGACCGCGCGGCCGAAGAAGGCGCCGGACTGGAAGAGCGCACGGTCCTCGGCGTCGAGCTCTTCGAGCGTCTCGAACAGCACCTTGGCCGCGGGCTTCCCGCGAAGCTCCAGGACGACGTTGCCGTCCACGCGGGTCGCGACGAGCGGCTCGCCCACCGGCCGGCAGCCCTGGCTGACGACGTTGAGCATGCGCGTCGCTCCCTCGAGGACGACGGCGATCGCCCCCGAATTCACCGGGTCCGATCCCGCGAACAGGACGTTCTGTCCGGGCGCGATCCCGCCGCTGCTCAGGCCGCCCGCGAGGGGAAGGCCGGGGTGGACCTCGGCGATGGCGTCGAGCCAGCGCGGCACCGGGAACGTGAAGGGGTCGGCCAGCGCCAGAACGCTCGTGCGATCCGAGCTGTCGATCGGGAGCGGGCTCGACATCTCGCCTCCCTCCGCGGGCGGCGCGAGTCGGTGGACCTGGATCGACGTCCCGGGCAGGTGTGCAGCGAGCACCGACAGGCCCGGGCTGGACTCCTCCTCGCGGGCGGTCCCGACGGTCCAGGCGCCCGTGCATCCAGCGAGCGCGCCCGTCCCGGTCGCCTCGACGACCTCGGCTCCGGCCCGCGCGAGGTCACCGCCGAAGTGGTGCGTCGCGAACATGAACACGAGATCCGGGGATCGACCGTCGAGACGGGCGTCGATCTCGTCGCCCACTTCGGCGACCGCTTCGTCGAGGTTCGCGGACGTCGACATGGCGGCCGCGCAGCGAAGGTTCGGGTGTCCGCTGTCCATCGTTCGCCTAGGCGAGCTTCTCGACCTCCCCGAGAGGGCGCCAGCGCTCGACGAGTCGCGCCGAGAACGAATGGTCGCGCTCCTTGACCGCGACCCCGTACGTCGCCGTCGACCGGATCCACTGCTCCCGCTCGTCGGCCGTACCACGGTCGGCGTCCCAGACGTCGACGTCGTGCATCAGCACCTCGAAGCCGTTGGATTCGTCGAAGCGGCCGATGACGGCGCTCCCGTCCGTGCACTCCACGACGAGGTTCATCCCGTGCGGCGCGCTCATGATGTTGTCGGTCATCGCGACGGGGATTGTAGGCCGCTCGCCGATCGGAAGCGCGGCTATCCTGTCCGCCCTATGGAGCCCTCGGATTCGATCTGGATGGACGGCACGCTCGTGCCGTGGGCGGACGCAAAGGTCCACGTTCTGACCCACAGCCTGCACTACGGCAATGCCGTCTTCGAGGGGATCCGGGCCTACGCGACCCCCCAGGGCGCCGCGGTCCTGAAGCTCCGGGACCACGTGCGACGCATGTTCCGCTCGTGCCGCGTCCTGGAGATGGAGCTCCCGTACTCCCCCGACCAGATCGAGGAGGCGATCCTCGCGACGATCCGGCACAACCGCCACGAGTCCTGCTACGTGCGCCCGCTCGTCTTCCGCGGCGAGGGCCCTCTCGGCGTCCTCCCCAAGGGCAACCCGATCCAGGTGATCATCGCGACGTGGGAGTGGTCGTCGCTGCACGGTGACGCGGGCGTGGACGAGGGCGTCGACGTCGGCTTCAGCTCGTGGCGTCGCATGGCGCCGGGCACGCACCCCGCGATGGCGAAGGCGTCGGGCAACTACCTCAACTCGCAGCTCGTCGTCCAGGAGGCGGTGCGCCACGGCTACGCCGAGGGACTCGTGCTCGACGTCGACGGCTACCTCTCGGAGGGGAGCGGTGAGAACGTCTTCCTCGTCCAGGACGGCGCGCTCGTGACGCCGCCCATCGGCAACTCGATCCTGGCCGGGATCACGCGCGGCATGGTGATCGACCTCGCGCGCGACCTCGGGCTCGACATCAGCGAGCAGCGCATCCCGCGCGAGTCGGTGTTCTTCTCGGACGAGATGTTCATGACGGGGACCGCGGCCGAGATCACTCCGATCCGAAGCGTCGACGGTCGCGAGCTTCCCGGCGGTGCTCCGGGTCCCGTGACGAAGAGGCTCCAGGACGCGTTCTTCGGCATCGTTCGCGGCGAGGCTCCGGATCCGCACGGCTGGCTGACCCAGGTCCACGGGGTAACCGCATGACGTCCATTCCCGAGCACTGCGTCGAGGGCGCACGAAAGCTGTCCAAGGACGAGATCGCCGCGATGCTCGGCGAGCTCGAGGGAGAGTGGGGTCTCAAGGGCGACACGCTGATCGCGCGCCGGGCCACGCTCGCGGACTTCGCCGCTGCACTCGCTCTCGTGAACGAGATCGGCGCCCTCGCCGAGGCCGAGAACCACCACCCCGACCTCGCCATCAAGGGCTACCGCAACGTCGAGGTGCAGCTGTCGACGCACGACGTCGACGGTCTCTCCGCGAACGACTTCGCGCTCGCGCGACAGATCGACGCGCTCGTCGCGCGAGCGAGCGGCTGATGCGCTGGAGGCCGTAGGATGGCGGGCGTGAGAACGCTCGTCCTCTTCGGCCCGCTAGCCGCCGCGATCCTGTCCGCGCCACTCTTCGGTCAGGCCGGTGATCGCAAGGGGGAGGTCCAGGGCGACCTCCCGCCCAACCTCGAGATCCCTGCGGCTCCCGTCCTGAGCCCCGTCGAGGAGCACGCGACGTTCGCGCTCCCCGACGGACTTACGATCGAGCTCGTCGCGGCCGAGCCGCTGGTGGTCGACCCGGTCCAGATCGTCTTCGACGAAGAGGGCCGCCTGTGGGTCGTCGAGATGCGCGGGTACATGCGCGACGTCGAGGGGACCGGCGAGACGGATCCGATCGGCGCGATCGCGATCCTGACCGACGAGGACGGCGACGGCGTCATGGATGTGCGCGAGGACTTCGCGGACGAGCTCGTCCTCCCGCGCGGCGTCGCGCCGATGTTCGGCGGCGCGCTCTGCATCCTGCCGCCCGACCTCGTGTTCCTCCGGGACGACGATGGCGACGGGACGTTCGACGTGCGCGAGGTCGTCGTGACGGGCCTGACGAAGGGCCTCGAGAACCCCGAGCACGCGGTCAACTCGCCCGTGATCGGCCTCGACGGCTGGGTGCGCTTCGCGAACTGGAACCGCGCCGTGCGCCGCGTCGTCGGAGAGGACGGCGAGGCGACCTGGCTCGTTCGCGCCGAGCGGGGGCAGGGGCAGTGGGGGCTCGCGAAGGACGACCTCGGGCGGTTCATGCGGAACACGAATCCGCACCCGCTCTACGTCGACGTCGTCTCCTCGCACTACGCGGTGCGCAATCGGCACCAGCGGGGATTCCACGGTGCGTTCACGGACATCGGCGCCACGCGCGAGGTGTTCCCCGCGCGCATGAACCCCGGCGTGAACCGCGGCTACCAGGAGGTCACGCTCCGCGACGACTTCACGCTCCACTACTTCACCGGTGCGTGCGGCGCGACTCCGCTGCGCGGCGCTGCGCTCGGGCCCGAGGCGGACGGCGACATCTTCGTCTGTGAGCCGACCGGCAACCTCGTCAAGCGCTATGACGTCGACGAGAGCGGGGAGAGCGCGGCGCCGAAGGCGCACGACGTCCGCCACGAGTTCGACTTCCTGACGTCGACGCACGAGCGCTTCCGCCCCGTCGCGCTCGCGAGCGGTCCGGACGGCGCCCTGTACGTCGCCGACATGTACCGCGGGCTCATCCAGCACCGCATCTTCCTGACGACGTTCCTGCGCAAGCAGGTCGAGGAGCGCGGACTCGCCGGGCCGATGGGCCTCGGCCGGATCTGGCGTGTGCGGCGCGAGGACGTCCCCGCGCGGCGCCCGGACGTGGACCTCGCGGGGATGCCGCTCGTCGACCTCGTGCCGCTCCTCGCGTCCGACAACGCGTGGCTGCGCGACGGCGCACAGCGCATGCTCGTCGAGGACGTGGACGGCGAGGCGAGCGTTGTCGCCGCGCTCCGCTCTCTCGCGCGCGATGCCGACAGGCCCATGGGAGCGGTCCACGCGCTCTGGACGCTCGACGGGGTTGGCTTCGCCGACGATGCGACGCTCACGGCCGCGCTCGTGTCGCCCGACGCCCGCGTGCGCGCCGCCGCGGCCGAAGTCGCGTCGACGAAGCTCGATCTCGAGGGGAGCGAGCTGTTCCCTCGGACCGCTGCGCTCGCGACGGGCGACGCGAACGCGCGAGCGCGACTGCACGCGCTCCTCGCCGTCGGCGCGTCCGACCGCGACGAGGCGCTCGACGTCTTCGCGGATCGGATGACCGAGTCCGCGTCGTGTCCGTTCGAGCGCTCGGCGGTCGTGTCGGGGCTCGAGTACCGCGAGGCGGACTTCCTCCTCGCGCTCGCGGCACGCGACGCATGGGCGGACGAGGCGAAGGGACGCGCGGAGCTCGTTCGCGCGCTCGCCGAGTGCGTCGGACGCGAGCGGCTCGCCGAGAACGTCGAACGCGCCGTCGACCTCGCGCTCGATCCGCCCGCGGCCTGGTGGAGCGAGCCGATCCTCGACGGACTCATGCGGACGCGTCGCAAGGGGCCGCGCGGCGAGCTCCTGCCGCTCTCCCTGCGCGCGATGCCGGCGAGCTTCGCCCCCGAGGGCTCCGAAATCTCGGCCAAGGTCGACGAGGGCTGCACGTGGCCAGGCAAGCCGGGCGCGACGCCGGTCGAGCTCCCGCGCGATCTCACGCCAGTGGAGATGGAGCAGTACGACCGCGGTCGCGCCGTCTACGAGACCGTCTGCGCGACGTGCCACCAGAGCCACGGCGGCGGCCAGGACGGAAAGGCGCCGACGCTCCGCGGGACCGAGTACGTCGTCGGTGACGAGCAGCGGCTGATCCGCATCCTGCTGCACGGCCTCGAGGGCCCGCTCGAGGTCGAGGGGCGCACGTGGAACATGGAGATGCCGCGCTTCGAGGGCGACGACGCGGAGCTCGCCGCCGTGTTGACGTACGTCCGACGCTCGTGGGGGAACGGGGTCGAACCCGTCACGCTCGATGCCGTGACGGGGGCCCGGGCCGCCGCGAACGGACGGACGGCGCCGCTCCGAGCGAGCGAGCTGTCGTCAACGTCCGGCCGGTAGGCAGGCCCACTGCGCGCGGATCGACGGCGTTCCCTCGGGCTCGACGAGGTTCGCGCCGACGGCGCCGGGGATCTCCAGGTCGTGGGCCGTGCGGTCGCCGATCTGCACGACGAACCGATCGGCGGCGCGCAGGATCGTGAGGCGATTGAACGCGTCGTCGCTCCACCGCTCGTCCTCGGTGATCGGGAGGCTCCGCAGCGAGGTTCCGTTCGCATCGACGAAGCGGATCTCCAGCGTCGAGCTCTTCACCTCGGCCCGCATCCCGGGCGATCCGTCGAAGGCGAAGGTCTGTGCGCCGAGGTCGGTCGGCTCCCACGCGTGCTCGGTCCGGCGGAGGACGCGCGGATCCCTCCAGTGAATCACGATGTCGTCGTCGCCCCCGTGGACCTGGAACGCGAGCGATCCGGTCAGGTCGACGCCGTCGAGGAGGTCCGCTGCGGGCACGCCGTTGAGGTACGTGCGGATCCGCGGCCCCTCGCAGACGATTCGATAGCGGTTCCAGCCGTCGAGGTCGAACGCGCGCCGCGCCGCTTCGTTGTCGGACAGGTCGTTCAGCCAGCCGCGTCGCCCCTCGTCGTAGATCCCCGCGGACCATGCTCGCTCGGACGGATCGATCTCGGCCTGGTAGCCGCGCAGGCGTCCGTCGTCTCCGACGTGGCTGCGAAGCTGAATGCCGGAGTTGCCCTCGGTGACGATCTTGACGTCGACCTCGAGCGTGAAGTCGCCGAAGACCTCGTCGGACACGAGGAAGGACTGCTTGCGCTTCGGCCCCGCGCTGCCTGCGAGCACGTCGCCGTCGAGGCCGTAGAGAGCGTCACCGACGCGGGACCAGCCCGCCAGGTCCTCGCCGGAGAAGAGCGGCTCGAGTCCGTCTCCGTCGAGCGCGCGGATCGCGAGGCCGCGGATCCACACTTCGTCGCCGTGGTCCTGGAGCAGGATGTGCCCCGGCCGTGCGGCCGCGAATCCCGCGACCTTTGCGAACTTGCTGTCCTCGACGGCCTCGCTCCACTCGGGCGTCGTCGTGTCGACCTCGACGACGAGGACCCCGTCGAGCCAGTGCTCGATCCTCGAGCCCTGGACCACGATGCGCGCGCTGTGGAACTCGCCCCAGGGGACGTGCGGCGTCTCCTGCGTCGGCATGACGTCGTACAGCGCGCCCGCGCGGTGCTTTGGATTGGCGACGTCCGACGCCGGATCGAGGATCTGGTACTCGGGGCCAATGGGCGGATTCGAGCCGCGCGGGACGCGGTACTTGATGCCCGAGTTGCCGGCGACGGCGCACTTCCACTCGAACGTGAGCTCGAAGTCCTCGTACAGGGCCTTCGTGACGATGTCACCCGCGGCGCCGGTGCGCACGATGACGTCGTCGTCGAAGCGCCACGCCTCCGGCACGTCGCCTCCGTCGTGCGCCTGCCAGAGAGACCTGCTCATCAGCGACTCGGAGCCGGTGGGCTGAGCCTTGGCCGCGTCGCGCACGGTGCCCGTCGCCGCCCACTCGGTGCCGCGGACGACGATGCCGCGGAACTGCGGGTCGCGGTGGGATGCCTGGGACGCGGGGACGTTGCGCCAGGTGTGGCCGAGCGGCGTGTGGAAGATGCGACCCTGGCCGTGGCTCTTGACGAGGATCATGGGCTCGTTCTCGCCGGTACCGCCGCTCTCCTTCGAGGAGAACGCCGTCGCGAGCACGCGTCGTTCGACGCCGTGGACGTTGACGAGGTCGTGGTAGAGCTCGTCCGGGTGCATCAGCACCGTCGGCAGCGTGCGCGTGACGGGGTGGTCGCGGTCGACGACCTCGACGTCGAACGGGTGGAACCTGCCGTGCCCCGTTCCCTTGCGCCAGAGGTCGCCAACGAGGCGCTCGTACTCCTCCCAGCCCGGACCGTGGTTGTTCGCGGCGTGCACGACGACGACTCCGAGTCCGTCGCGCACCGCCGCGAGGAACGTCTGCTCCGCCGCGTCGCCCCAGCGCTCCCCGTTGTAGTCGAGCACGACCGCCGCGACCTCGTCCAGGCGCGCGCGATCAGCGAGGTCCGTCGCCGGGTCGTAGGTCACCGAGACGTCGAAGCGCTCGGCCTCATCGAGGATCGACACGAGCGACGGCGTCGTCCATTCCCAGTCGTGATTGTTCGCGCCGGAGACGATGAGGACCGGGATGGGCTCCGGTGCCTGGGCCAGGACAGCGACGAGTGCGAGTGCGGGGTGCATGGTGCGAGGATAGCGGCGGCGCTACTCGTCGAGCGGGCGACGGCTGCCAGCGGGGTGGACGGCGGTCACGACGCCGCTGGCGCTGCGCGCCGCGCCCGCCTCGCCGTCCGCGATCTCGGCGTCACGTGCGTCGAACGCGACGACGACGCCTTCTCCCATCACGCGCATCTCGCCGCCCTCGATGATCGCCGCGGTGCGCTCCGACACGCCGAGTCCGAGGACGCCGCCGGCGTCGAGCACTGCGGTGAGGAGTCGCCCCTCCCGCGTGCGTTCGCGGAAGTGCTGGTCGACGATCGCGTCCGGCACGAGGCCGAGGCCGGGGCGCCCCTCCATGCCGCCGACGACGTACGGGCCGGGGTCGGGCCGGCCGGCGATCGAGCGCGTGCCGAGGACGGCAGCACCCGCGCTCGTGCCGCCCACGACGGCGCCGCTGCGGTGCCGGGCCTGGATCGTCTCGACGAGGTCCAGCCGCTCGAGGTCGTCGAGCAGTCGGTCCTGGTCGCCGCCGCTCATCCAGATCACGTCCGCCTGCTCCAGGGCTCGTCGGTCGGCCCTCGCATCGGCGGTCAGGAGGATGGCATTGGCTCCGGCCTCGGCCCACATCTCGACGGAGCCGACGCCGCGGTCCTCGCGCGTGGACGCGAACGGCACGACGACGACCGTCGGGGTCTCCGTCCGGGACCGGGCGATGCGAAGCGTCTCGACGACCACGGAGTCGGGGGTGCCGCCGCCGCCAACCGCGACGACCGCGCCAGGTGCCGCATCCTGGGGAGCCCCGGAGGCGGCGGCGAACGCTGTGAGGAGCGCGAGGAGAAACCGTCCCATGACCGAGACGGTACACGTTCGTTGCGAAGCCGGCGTTTTGGTCGAGTCGCGTGGCCTCCGACGTCGACCTCTCGATGGGGATGAAGCTGCTCGACGGGATTCGACTGCCGATCGGACTTTCGCGAGAGGCCGCGGAGGCTCTCGTCGACGAGCTCGAGTATGCGGAGGAGCACCTCCCGCGCCTCGGGCCGACGGCGATCGAGCTCGCGGAGCTCGCGATGAGCGGTGAGTTCGACGCGACCGTCGTCGGCGCGGTCCTCGAGCGGGACGGTCGTCTCCGCGACCAGGTGCTGCGCCTCGCGAACTCGGCGGCGTACGCGCCGGTCGTCCCGATCGAGAGCTCGGCCGGGGCAGCCCAGCGCATCGGCCTTCGCGCACTCTGGGAGATCGCGGTCGTCGACGTCGCCCGCGCCGAGGTCTTCGGCCCCGTCATCGGGCAGGTCCTGGGCGGCGATCGCATGTGGACGATCGCACGAACGGCCGGCGTGATCTCGCACCGACTCTCCGCCGCCCGCCTGGGTGAGCGGCGCGCTTCCGTCCTCGCTGGCGTCATCCTCTGCTCGGGCCCGCCGCTCGCGCACCAGGTGGCCCGTCGCGTCGAGCGCCGGATCGGTGCCGCTCTCTCGCCTCGCGTTCGGCGCGAGCTCTCGAACCGCACCGGCCCGGCCCTCGCCTCTGCCCTCGTACGCGCCTGGTCGCTCTCGCCGTCGATCGAGGAGGCCGCCCGGACGTTCGCCGACGGCCGCGGCGAGCTCCCGGCCGACTCGGAAGCACAGATCGCGGTGTTCGCAGTGACGATGGCCCGCTACGCGAGCGTCCGTGCCACGGACGACCTCTCGCTCCCGCTCCGCGGGCCGACGGCAAGCACGCTCGGAATCACCCACGACGAGCTGCGCGACATCCTCGACGCCGCCACCCGAGCGAGCGAGGACGACCTGCCGTTCTGACATGGAGGAG